>NZ_JADCKW010000019.1:88672-202437 GCF_014982155.1 Enterobacter cloacae complex sp. P16RS2
CCAATTCCGCCACCTTCGCATACCATCGATACTGTAAAAGTATCGTAACCACGGAGGCGCATTCTAGATGTTTTCAGCTTTACGTCAACAGAAAAGTGCGCGCTACGCCTTGATTGCTGCAAAAATGGCCGATGCAGGCGCCATGCGGAGCCGGATGGCGCTTGCGCTTATCCGGCCTGCTGGAGTGGAGATTACTTTTTGGCCTGGCGCGTCATGACGGTACGGTAGACCTTAAAGCGGCCGGTCTGCGCGATCACTTCGTGGAAGCCGAAGGTTTCGTCCAGCACTTTCGGGTACGCCAGGAAGGCGTTCGCGACAATACGCAGCTCGCCGCCGCTGTTAAGGTGACGGACTGCGCCACGGATCAGCGTTTGCGCGGCTTCCAGGCTGGTCTCCATGCCGTCGTGGAACGGCGGGTTGGAGATAATCATGTCGAAGCGACCGGTGACGTCGGAGAAGACGTTGCTGGCAATCACCTCGCCTTCAATGCCGTTTGCGGCAAGCGTTGCGCGGCTGGCTTCTACCGCCGGGGCGCTCACGTCACACAGGGTTAAGCGCACTTTTGGTGAATGGCTGGCGAGCACGGTAGAGAGCACGCCCGCGCCGCAGCCCACGTCCAGCACTTTGCCTTTGGTGTGCGGCGTCAGGGTGGAGAGCAGCAGCTTGCTGCCCGTATCCAGCGCGTCACGGCTGAACACGCCCGGCAGGGTTTTGATGGTCAGGCCGTCAAGCTGGTACTCGTCCCAGTATGCCTGTGGATCGAACGTTGTCTGCTTTGCCAGACGGCCATGATACAGACCACAGCGGCGTGCGCTGTCGACTTTATTCAGCGGCGCGTAGCCTTCCAGCATCTGTTCAGCGCTACGCACGCCGCTGCGGTTCTCACCCACCACGAAAATATCGCAGCCGACCGGCAGCAGGGAGAGCAGGTTCATCAGCTGGAACTGGGCTTCCGGTTTATTCTTCGGCCAGTAGTAGATCAGCGTATCGCAGTCGGCGATATCGCTCTGCTCTGCCACCAGGCTAAAGCGCGCGCGCTCGCCCATCTGGCGGCTCAGCACCTGCCAGTGGTGGTAGTATTGGGTGTGGGCACGGCTTTCAGCACAGTCGAAACGCGCGGGCAGGTCATCCTGCATATCTCCGGCAAACAGAATACGGCTTTCTTCGAAATCATCACTGTGACGCAGCAAGACTTCACTTGCCGGGGTAAATGCAGACATGAATTGTTCCTCAATAAACTCAGGCGGGGATTATAGTAGGTAGATGGCGCACTTTCGACACATTTGCTATATTTGCGCGCCTGAGAGACAGGAGTTTTCCCTATGACATCCCGACGAGACTGGCAGTTGCAGCAGCTGGGCATTACCCAGTGGGCTTTGCGTCGCCCGACGGCGTTGCAGGGCGAAATCGCCATTTCCATCCCTGCGCACGTACGCCTGGTGATGGTGGCGGAAGAACTGCCTGCCCTGAATGAACCCCTGATCGATGATGTCCTTCGCAGCCTGAAGATGACGGCCGACCAGGTTTTACAGCTGACGCCAGATCGTGTTGCGATGCTTCCTCCTGATAGCCGCTGTAACAGCTGGCGTATCGGAGAAACAAACGAGATCCCCCTCCAGGGGAGCCAGATCTGCACGCCAGCGCTGGACGAACTGAAAGCCAACCCAAAAGCGCGCAGCGCGCTATGGCAACAAATCTGCGAATATGAACACGATTTCTTCCCTCACGACGCCTGACCTGACCACAGCGTTTGCGATTGAAACACGCGCCCACGCGTTTCCGTGGAGCGAAAAAACCTTCGCCAGCAATCAGGGCGAACGGTATCTGAACTTCCGTCTGGACGTTGACGGCACCATGGCCGCCTTCGCGATCACGCAGGTTGTTCTTGATGAAGCGACGCTGTTTAATATTGCGGTTGATCCCGCGTTTCAGCGCCGTGGGCTGGGAAGAGAACTGCTCGAGCACCTCATTCGCGAGCTCGAAACCCGTGACGTTTTCACCCTGTGGCTGGAGGTGCGCGCGTCGAATGTCGCCGCCATCGCGCTCTATGAAAGCTTAGGCTTTAACGAGGCGACAATCCGCCGTAACTACTACCCCACCGCAGAGGGACGTGAAGACGCCATCATAATGGCTCTGCCAATTGGATAACGAATATAAGGTTGTAACGATGAAATGGGACTGGATTTTCTTTGATGCCGACGAAACGCTGTTTACGTTCGATTCGTTCGGCGGCCTGCAGCGGATGTTTCTCGACTATAGCGTGACCTTCACCGCTGAAGATTTTCAGGACTATCAGGCGGTAAACAAGCCGCTGTGGGTGGATTACCAGAACGGTGCCATCACCGCGTTACAACTTCAGCACCAGCGCTTTGACGTCTGGGCGGAACGCTTAAAGGTCAGTCCGGGGACGCTGAACGATGCGTTTCTGAACGCGATGGCCGATATCTGTGCGCCACTGCCGGGTGCGGTTTCCCTACTGAATGCGTTGAAAGGCAAGGTGAAACTGGGGATCATCACCAACGGTTTTACCGCCCTGCAGCAGATCCGCCTCGAGCGCACCGGCCTGCGCGATCATTTCGACGCGCTGGTGATCTCGGAAGAGGTGGGCGTACCTAAACCGGATCCGCGTATTTTCGACTACGCGCTGGCGCAGGCCGGTAACCCTGACCGCGATCGCGTCCTGATGGTGGGTGATACGGCAGAGTCAGATATCCTGGGCGGCATGAAGTCAGGTCTGTCGACCGTCTGGCTCAACGCGCATGGCCGCGTGAAGCCTGAAGGCATCGAACCGACCTGGACCGTGACGTCGTTGAACGAACTGGAGCAACTCCTGTGTAAACAATGATTGCCTGCCCCCCATTGATGGGTAAAATAGCCGCAATTTTGTATTCCATGATGCGTGGCGTGCTGCCGCGCTTATAAAAGAAGATTTAATTATGACGTTGTCTCCTTATCTGCAAGAGGTGGCCAAGCGCCGCACTTTTGCCATTATCTCGCACCCGGATGCCGGTAAAACGACCATCACTGAGAAGGTGTTGCTGTTCGGACAGGCGATCCAGACTGCCGGTACCGTGAAGGGCCGTGGCTCCAGCCAGCATGCAAAATCCGACTGGATGGAGATGGAAAAGCAGCGTGGTATTTCGATTACCACCTCCGTGATGCAGTTCCCGTATCACGACTGCCTGGTGAACCTGCTGGACACCCCGGGTCACGAAGACTTCTCCGAAGATACCTACCGTACCCTGACGGCGGTGGACTGCTGTCTGATGGTGATCGACGCCGCGAAAGGTGTAGAAGACCGTACCCGTAAGCTGATGGAAGTCACCCGTCTGCGCGATACGCCGATCCTCACCTTCATGAACAAACTCGACCGTGACATCCGCGATCCGATGGAGCTGATGGATGAAGTGGAAAACGAGCTAAAGATCGCCTGTGCGCCCATCACCTGGCCCATTGGCTGCGGCAAGCTGTTCAAAGGGGTGTATCACCTCTATAAAGACGAAACCTACCTGTATCAGACCGGTAAAGGCCACACCATTCAGGAAGTGCGCATTGTTAAAGGTCTGGACAACCCGGATCTGGACGCGGCGGTCGGGGAAGAGCTGGCCGCGCAGCTGCGCGACGAGCTGGAGCTGGTGAAGGGCGCTTCTCACGAGTTCGACAAAGAGCTGTTTCTGAGCGGTGAAATTACTCCGGTCTTCTTCGGTACCGCGCTGGGCAACTTCGGCGTTGACCACATGCTGGACGGTCTGGTGGAGTGGGCACCGCGCCCGATGCCGCGTAACACCGACACCCGTGAAGTGGAAGCGCAGGAAGAGAAATTCACCGGCTTCGTGTTCAAAATTCAGGCCAACATGGACCCGAAACACCGCGACCGCGTGGCCTTTATGCGCGTGGTGTCCGGTAAATATGAAAAGGGCATGAAGCTGCGCCAGGTGCGTACCGGTAAAGACGTGGTGATTTCCGACGCGTTGACCTTTATGGCGGGTGACCGTTCGCACGTTGAAGAGGCGTATCCGGGCGACATCATCGGTCTGCACAACCACGGCACTATTCAGATCGGCGATACGTTCACCCAGGGCGAGATGATGAAGTTCACGGGTATTCCGAACTTCGCACCGGAGCTGTTCCGTCGTATCCGTCTGCGTGATCCGCTGAAGCAGAAACAGCTGCTGAAAGGCCTGGTTCAGCTCTCCGAAGAGGGCGCCGTGCAGGTGTTCCGCCCCATCGCGAACAACGACCTGATCGTTGGTGCGGTCGGCGTGCTGCAGTTCGACGTGGTTGTCGCGCGTCTGAAGAGCGAGTACAACGTGGAAGCGATTTACGAGTCTGTGAACGTCGCGACCGCGCGCTGGGTTGAGTGTTCTGACGTGAAGAAATTCGAAGAATTTAAGCGTAAGAACGAAATTCAGCTGGCGCTGGATGGCGGCGATAACCTGACCTATATCGCGCCAACTATGGTGAACCTGAACCTGACGCAGGAACGTTACCCTGACGTTCAGTTCCGTAAAACCCGCGAGCACTAATCCCCTCTCAGAGCACGGCTCCCGCCGTGCTCTTCTTTAATTCCTGTCTTATTAATCCCTTGCGGAATGTTCTTAATTCAACGCAATTTCACGCTATTCGCGCGTTTTTTACCCAATTCTGAAAGCGGCTCTGTGAGAGTGATCTATATTTAACTCAGTGTTTAACACCGGGCGTGGATAAATTAACTGTTCAATGCATGACTTTAGGTTATCCATTTTGCCCGTGTGTTTATTCGCAATATATAAAACTACTAAGGAAGTATGTAGCCCGAATAACGGGTAAACACAGGAATAGATCGATGAATATGACAAGACTGAAGATTTCGAAAACTCTGCTGGCTGTAACCCTGGGTAGCGTTCTGGTGAGCGGTTCCGCTCTGGCGGAAAGCAGCACAATGGATAAAGCCCAGTCCACGGCCGATAGCGCAGGGCAAAAAATCGATAGCTCTATGAATAAAGTCGGCAACTTCATGGACGACAGCTCAATCACAGCAAAAGTGAAAGCCGCACTGGTGGATGATGAATCCATCAAAAGTACCGATATTTCCGTTAAGACCGACAAGAAAGTGGTCACGCTGAGCGGCTTCGTGGAAAGCCAGGCTCAGGCCGAACAGGCGGTGAAAGTCGCCAAGGGCGTTGAAGGCGTTGCGTCCGTCAGCGATAAGCTGCACGTACGTGACGGTAAAAACGCGTCGGTGAAAGGTTATGCCGGTGATGCCGCTACTACCAGCGAAATCAAAGCTAAACTTTTAGCAGATGACATCGTGCCGTCCCGTAAGGTGAAAGTGGAAACCACCGATGGTGTGGTTCAGCTTTCCGGTACGGTAGATTCGCAGGCGCAAAGTGAACGCGCCGAGTCCATCGCGAAAGCGATTGACGGTGTGAAAAGCGTTAAAAACGATCTGAAAACGAAGTAAATCTGGACCATTCGCCCGTCTGGTTAAAACCTGCGGGCGAAATAAGAACGACTCTGGAAAAACGCCGGTGAGTGACCTGAGCGCTCACGTTTAGCGGCCGACATTAACTATGGTAAAGGAGAAGCTTATGTTTCGTTGGGGCATTATATTTCTGGTTATCGCGTTAATTGCCGCCGCATTGGGCTTTGGTGGACTGGCAGGTACAGCGGCATGGGCAGCTAAGATTGTGTTCGTTGTAGGTATTATTCTGTTCCTGGTCAGCCTGTTTACGGGTCGTAGACGTCCGTAGCAAACGCAATATTCCTTCAACAAAATAAAGCCAGTCACTGCGACTGGCTTTTTCTTATTTGCGTAACAGGTCGGGTGCGTTACTGTGGTGTTATAAAATAATCAAAACAGGAAAGCAGAGGTGGGGCAACGAATTCCCGTTACGCTCGGCAATATTGCGCCGCTGACGTTAAAGCCGTTTCGCGCAGGACAACTCGCGCTGGTCTGCGAAGGTGGAGGACAGCGCGGCATTTTCACCGCCGGCGTGCTGGATGAATTTATGCGCGCGCAGTTCAACCCGTTTGACCTTTACTTCGGCACCTCTGCCGGGGCGCAGAACCTCTCTGCCTATGTCTGTAACCAGCCTGGCTATGCGCGAAAGGTCATCATGCGCTACACCACGGCAAAAGAATTTTTTAATCCGGTGCGCTTTGTGCGCGGCGGCAACCTGATCGATCTCGACTGGCTGCTGGAGTCGACCTCCAGCCAGATGCCGCTGGCCATGGATACCGCTGCCCGTCTGTTTGATAGCGGCAAAGAGTTCTGGATGTGCGCCAGCCGGGGCGATGACTATTCGCCGGGCTATTTTTCTCCTCAGAAGGAGAACTGGCTGGACATCATCCGCGCCTCCAGCGCGATCCCCGGCTTTTATCGTACGGGAGCCCTGCTGGACGGCATTAGCTATCTGGACGGTGGGATCAGTGACGCTGTGCCGGTGCAGGAAGCCGCCCGGCGCGGGGCGAAAACCATTGTGGTGATCCGTACCGTACCGTCGCAAATGTATTACACGCCGCAGTGGTTTAAACGGATGGAGCGCTGGTTGGGCGACAGCAGCCTGCAGCCGCTGGTGAACATCGCGAAGCAGCATGAAACCACCTACGGCGCGATGCAGCGCTTCATTGAAAAACCGCCGGGTAAGCTGCGTATTTTTGAAATCTATCCGCCTAAGCCGCTGCTGAGTATGGCCCTGGGCAGCCGCGTCCCTGCGCTGCGCATGGATTACAAAACGGGGCGGCTGTGCGGGCGTTACTTCCTGGCGACGGTGGGGAAAATGCTGGCGGAGCAACCGCCGCTTCATCGCCATAAACGCATTATTTTGCCGCCTGCGATTGTCGCTAACGACGCCCTGACGACGCCGCTGGTGGATATTCCGCAGGCGAATGACGCTTTACTGGATAACGAGGATCTGGCGTGACGCTCCGCTTTGTCGATACCCACTGCCACTTTGATTTTCCGCCATTTACGGGGGATGAAGAGCAAAGCATTGCGAAAGCGGCTGAGGCAGGCGTTCAGGCTATTATTGTGCCGGCAGTGGAAGCGGCCTATTTTTCCCGGGTGCTGGATCTTTCCGCGCGGCACTCCGCGCTCTATGCCGCGCTCGGCCTGCATCCGATTGTGATTGAGCG
Source organism: Enterobacter cloacae complex sp. P16RS2 (assembly GCF_014982155.1). Taxonomy (NCBI): domain Bacteria; kingdom Pseudomonadati; phylum Pseudomonadota; class Gammaproteobacteria; order Enterobacterales; family Enterobacteriaceae; genus Enterobacter; species Enterobacter cloacae complex sp. P16RS2. Next base: position 95,789 of record NZ_JADCKW010000019.1, read on the forward strand.
GCATCTTGATGAGCACATTGAGAGTCTTGATGAGGTCGTGCAAACCGCAGGAGACAAACTTGTCGCCATCGGTGAGATCGGCCTCGATCTTTATCGCGAGGATCCGCAGTTTGAGCGCCAGCAGACGATCCTCGACGCGCAGCTCAGGCTGGCGAAGCGCCACGATCTGCCGGTGATCCTCCACTCAAGACGCACGCACGATAAGCTGGCGATGCACCTGAAACGCATCGATCTGCCGCGCAGGGGCGTCGTGCACGGTTTCTCCGGCAGCCTGCAGCAGGCGCAGCGTTTTATTGAACTGGGCTATAAAATCGGCGTCGGTGGCACCATCACCTATCCGCGCGCCAGTAAAACCCGGGACGTGATGGCACAGCTGCCGCTGTCGGCGCTTCTGCTGGAAACCGACGCGCCGGATATGCCGCTGAATGGTTTTCAGGGCCAGCCGAATCGCCCGGAACAGGCGGCGCGCGTGTTTACCACCCTGTGTGAACTGAGAAAAGAGCCTGAAGAGGTGATTGCCGATGCGCTGCTGGAAAATACCCGTTCGGTATTTGGCATCACGCTATAGGTAAAGCGCCGGACGGATCACCGTTATCTTCTGTTTTTCCAGCGCCAGTGCCAGCGGTTCAACGTCCTCGGGCGTGGCGCTGCGCCATGAGGCCGCCTCACCGTAAACGCCATGCGCATGAAACGCGTTGATGCGCACCGGCACATTTCCAAGCCCGTGGATAAAGGTCGTTAGCGGTTTGAGATGTTCCAGATAATCACACTGCTCCGGAATAACCAGCAGGCGGAGTTCCGTCAAACGGTGACGATCTGCCAGCCAGCGGATGCTCTGCTTAATCTGCGGGTTTTCGCGCCCGGTCAGGAAACGGTGATGCTCGTTCCCCCACGCCTTCAGATCCAGCATCGCGCCATCCAGTACCGGCAGCAGCTTTTGCCAGCCGGTTTCGCTTAACAGACCGTTGCTGTCTACCAGGCAGGTGAGGTGACGCAGGGCGGGATCGGCTTTGATCGCGGTGAACAGGGCGATCAAAAACGGCAATTGCGTTGTGGCTTCACCACCGCTCACGGTGATCCCTTCGATAAAGGGGGCGGATTTGCGGACCTGGGTGAGGATCTCTTCCACGCTGAAGCGGTGCGCCATAGGCGTTGCCTGCTGCTGGCACAGGTGCAGGCAGGTGTCGCACTGGTGGCAGTCACTCTCCTGCCACCAGACGCGTCCGGCCTGAATGGTCAGCGCGTCGTGCGGGCAGTGGGTCACACAGTCCCCGCAGTCGTTGCAGCGGCCGATCGTCCACGGGTTGTGGCAGGTTTTACAGCGCAGGTTGCAGCCCTGCAGGAACAGCGCCAGGCGGCTGCCCGGCCCGTCCACGCAGGAAAAAGGAATGACCTGACTAACTAAAGCGCATCTGCTGTTCATGGCTAACCACGCGCGGCTGACGTTCCAGAATTCGGGTATTGCGTGCGGCTTCTTCCCCTAGCCAGGTAGTATTGGTGCGCGATCCGGCTTCCCGATATTTCTCCAGATCCGACAAACGAACCATATAGCCGGTCACGCGTACCAGATCGTTACCCGCGACGTTGGCGGTAAATTCACGCATTCCCGCTCTGAACGCCCCCAGGCAAAGCTGAACCACCGCCTGCGGATTGCGTTTGACCGTCTCCTCCAGGGTGAGAATATCGCTGATTCCAGAGTGATAGTGTTTGTGATGTGGCGCAACGGCCAGCAGATGGCTGATAAGATCCGGCTCATCGCCGTAGGGTAGGCGCGCGCCCGGCGTGGTGCCCGAATCGGAGCTGATCCCCGACTGCGCGTGCAGCATCGCGCGATGCTTCCAGCCGTGCTTCACCGGCGTGTTTTCAACAAATGCCGCAAGCTGTTCGCTGATGCGATAGCCCAGCGCGTTGGCCTGCTCGTCTTTTCCGTAACGGCCTTCAATGCCCTCCTTTTCACAGAGCGTATTCACCGCTTCCGCCAGGCCGTACATGCCAAACATGGGCACAAACCGATCCGCATCAATCAGCCCCTCTTTGACCAGGAAGCTATTCTCAAAGAAGCCAGATTGCTCGTACAGGAAACCGCAGCGCGCATCGATGATGGCAATTTGCTGCTGGCAGTAGTGCGGGAGCGCGCGGGTGAAGAAGTCTTCAATGGATGCGCTGCGTTCAGCAATGGCTTTGAGGTTGAGGCGCACCAGAGTGCTGCCACCGCCAGCAAGCGGCAGGGAGTTGTAACAGCTCACTACGCCGTAACGGCCTTTTGTGAAAATTTTATCATTCATCGGGCCATTAGAAATATGCGGTTTGCTGCATTCACATATGTTTTTTGCCACCTCAAGCAGCAGGTCGTCCGGGGTGATATCGGGATCGTAGATAAAGGTCAGGTTCGGTGCGACCTGCTTCAGCTCTGCGTCGGCACGCAGAATGGCACGCGTGACGGGCGTATCTTCAGGCCCGATGTTTGCGTGCATAAACGCATCCGGCAGCGTACGGTCGAGATAGCGCCAGAAACGTTTTATTCGGCTATCGATCTCTTCTTGTGTTAGAATTCTAACATATGGGGTTAATATCGCATCAAGCTGACCGAGATACACCGGCATCGATGTGACGGACGGAACATGATGGTAGAGGATGGTTAACAGCGAGAGGGCATCGTCAAGATCTTTCGCCTCTTCCAGCTCCAGCCACTCTGAACCGTTAGCCAGAAATTTTGCGTAATCCGGCAGAACGTAACGGGGTTTGTAAGGCGCATGACCTTCGAACATGTCGCAGATAAACCCCTCGTCCAGCGCGGCTCGTGCGGCCTCAGGAAGTGCCGGGTAAGGCAGGTTGTTTTCCGCTTCCAGCGCCAGAAAATGACGTTTTTGTTCCGGGGTTAACACCGGGCTTGTCACAATGTGCTGGCAACGTTGTTGCAGGGCGTCGGGGCTGGAGTGGGGCATATTCGCTTCCTTGAGTGTTCTGCGGATGATGAACAGATTGTAGAAAGCCAGCCTGTCGGGGCTTTTGATCCGACAGGGGGTATCGCTGCTTTAGTCGGCAATTTACGCGCTAAAGTTTGAAGAATATCTCATTACAGTAATGCAAATTTGTATGCAGTTTTCATTAACTGTGATGAATGTCGAAGTGTGGATGCGGGTGAATGTTAGAATACTCACAGACCCGCAAGGTAAAATTTATACGGCACTGCCGTTGGAGAATGTTATGACCGATTTAACTGCAAGCAGCCTGCGCGCGTTGAAACTGATGGACCTGACCACCCTGAACGATGACGACACCAATGAAAAAGTCATCGCCCTGTGCCATCAGGCGAAAACGCCGGTGGGTAACACCGCAGCCATCTGTATCTACCCGCGCTTTATCCCTATTGCCCGTAAGACTCTGAAAGAGCAGGGTACGCCGGACGTGCGTATTGCAACCGTAACTAACTTCCCGCATGGCAACGACGATATCGAGATCGCGCTGGCAGAAACCCGCGCGGCGATTGCCTACGGCGCAGACGAAGTTGACGTGGTGTTCCCGTACCGCGCGCTGATCGCCGGCAACGAGCAGGTCGGTTTTGACCTGGTGAAAGCCTGTAAAGACGCGTGCGCGGCGGCAAACGTGCTGCTGAAAGTGATCATCGAAACCGGCGAGCTGAAAGAAGAAGCGCTGATTCGTAAAGCGTCTGAAATCTCCATCAAAGCCGGTGCGGATTTCATTAAAACCTCTACCGGTAAAGTGCCGGTGAATGCGACCCCGGAAAGCGCGCGCATCATGATGGAAGTGATCCGCGACATGGGCGTATCCAAAACCGTTGGTTTCAAACCTGCGGGCGGCGTGCGTACCGCTGAAGACGCGCAGCAGTTCCTGGCGATTGCCGACGAGCTGTTTGGCGCCGACTGGGCCGATTCCCGTCACTACCGCTTCGGTGCGTCCAGCCTGCTGGCTAGCCTGCTGAAAGCGCTGGGTCACGGCGACGGTAAGAGCGCAAGCAGCTACTGATTGCCAGACAATGCCGGATGACGCTTAGCTTATCCGGCCTAAAGAATCGTAGGGCGGGTAAGCGTAGCGCCACCCGCCACAACTCCCCCGATTCCGCATGGAGGTTACCGTGTTTCTCGCACAAGAAATTATTCGTAAAAAACGTGATGGTCATGCATTAAGCGATGAAGAGATCCGCTTCTTCATCAACGGCATTCGTGATAACACCGTCTCAGAAGGGCAGATTGCGGCTCTGGCGATGACCATTTTCTTCCACGATATGTCGATGCCTGAGCGCGTGTCGCTGACCATGGCGATGCGAGATTCAGGAACCGTTCTGGACTGGAAAAGCCTCAACCTTAACGGCCCGATTGTGGATAAGCACTCCACCGGCGGCGTGGGCGACGTGACGTCTCTGATGCTCGGCCCAATGGTGGCAGCCTGCGGCGGTTACATCCCGATGATCTCCGGGCGCGGCCTGGGCCACACCGGCGGTACGCTCGACAAACTGGAAGCCATTCCGGGCTTCGATATCTTCCCGGATGACAACCGCTTCCGCGACATTATTAAAGACGTTGGTGTGGCGATTATCGGTCAGACCAGCTCTCTTGCTCCGGCAGACAAGCGTTTCTACGCGACCCGCGACATTACCGCGACCGTTGACTCTATCCCGCTGATCACCGCCTCTATCCTTGCGAAGAAACTGGCAGAAGGGCTTGACGCGCTGGTGATGGACGTGAAGGTCGGCAGCGGCGCCTTTATGCCGACCTATGAACTTTCTGCTGCGCTCGCAGAAGCGATCGTTGGCGTCTCCAACGGCGCGGGCGTGCGCACCACTGCGCTGCTCACCGACATGAACCAGGTGCTGGCGTCCAGCGCCGGTAACGCCGTCGAAGTGCGTGAAGCGGTGCAGTTCCTGACCGGTGAATATCGCAACCCGCGCCTGTTCGAAGTGACCATGGCGCTGTGCGTTGAGATGTTAATCTCCGGCAAGCTTGCCAAAGACGACGCAGAAGCCCGCGCGAAGCTGCAGGCGGTGCTGGATAACGGCAAAGCGGCGGAGATCTTCGGCCGCATGGTTGCAGCCCAGAAAGGCCCGACCGATTTCGTCGAAAACTACGCGAAATACCTGCCAACCGCGACTCTCAGCAAAGCGGTGTATGCCGATAGCGAAGGGTTTGTCTCTGCAATGGACACCCGTGCGCTGGGTATGGCGGTGGTCTCGATGGGCGGCGGCCGTCGTCAGGCGTCAGACACCATTGATTACAGCGTCGGCTTTACCGATATGGCCCGTCTGGGCGACAGCGTTGACGGTCAACGTCCGCTGGCGGTGATCCACGCCAAAGACGAAGCCAGCTGGCAGGAAGCGGCTAAAGCGGTGAAAGCGGCAATTACGCTTGACGATAAAGCGCCGGAAACCACACCGACTGTCTATCGCCGTATCACCGAATAGCGGTATACTGATCTGATCGATAATTTTTGAAGCACTACGTACGGAGAACAATTATGAAACGTGCATTTATTATGGTGCTGGACTCATTCGGCATCGGCGCAACCGAAGATGCAGAACGTTTTGGTGACGTGGGTTCCGATACCATGGGTCACATCGCGGAAGCCTGTGCGAAAGGCGAAGCGGATAACGGTCGTAAAGGCCCTCTGACTCTACCTAACCTGACCCGCCTCGGTCTGGTGAAAGCGCATGAAGGTTCTACCGGTAAAATCGCAGCCGGTATGGACGGCAACGCGGAAGTCGTGGGCGCCTACGCCTGGGCTCACGAGCTCTCCTCCGGTAAAGACACCCCGTCTGGCCACTGGGAAATCGCCGGTGTGCCGGTGCTGTTCGACTGGGGTTACTTCTCCGATCACGAGAACAGCTTCCCGCAGGAGCTGCTCGATAAGCTGGTGAAGCGCGCCAACCTGCCGGGCTACCTCGGTAACTGCCACTCTTCCGGTACCGTAATTCTGGATCAGCTCGGCGAAGAGCACATGAAAACCGGCAAGCCGATTTTCTACACCTCTGCTGACTCCGTGTTCCAGATTGCCTGCCACGAAGAGACCTACGGCCTGGATAAACTCTACGAGCTGTGCGAAATCGCCCGTGAAGAGCTGACCGAAGGCGGCTACAACATTGGCCGCGTGATCGCGCGTCCGTTTGTGGGTGACAAAGCGGGTAACTTCCAGCGTACCGGTAACCGTCACGACCTGGCCGTTGAGCCACCGGCACCGACCGTACTGCAGAAGCTGGTTGAAGAGAAAGACGGCCACGTGGTTTCCGTGGGTAAAATCGCGGATATCTACGCCAACTGCGGCATCACCAAAAAAGTGAAAGCCACCGGTCTGGACGCGCTGTTTGATGCCACCATCAAAGAGATGAAAGAAGCGGGCGACAAGACTATCGTCTTCACCAACTTCGTGGACTTTGACTCCTCCTGGGGCCACCGTCGCGACGTCGCAGGCTATGCAGCAGGTCTTGAGCTGTTCGACCGTCGTCTGCCGGAGCTGATGGAGCTGGTGGGTGAAGATGACATTCTGATCCTGACCGCGGACCACGGCTGTGATCCAACCTGGACCGGTACCGACCACACCCGTGAGCACATTCCGGTGCTGGTGTACGGCCCGAAAGTGAAGCCGGGCTCGCTCGGTCACCGTGAAACCTTCGCGGACATTGGCCAGACCCTGGCGAAATACTTTGGTACGTCTGACATGGAATATGGCAAGGCCATGTTCTGAATCATGTTGGGTGAGGTCTGATGCCCTCACCCCGGCCCTCTCCCACAGGGAGAGGGTGAAAAGAATAAACAATGTAAAAGGAACTGAAGATGGCAACTCCTCACATTAACGCAGAAATGGGTGATTTCGCTGACGTCGTATTGATGCCGGGCGACCCGCTGCGCGCGAAGCACATTGCAGAAACTTTCCTGGAAGACGTGCGTGAAGTGAACAACGTTCGCGGCATGCTGGGCTTCACCGGTACCTATAAAGGCCGCAAAATCTCCGTTATGGGCCACGGTATGGGTATCCCATCCTGCTCTATCTACACCAAAGAGCTGATCACCGACTTCGGCGTGAAGAAAATCATCCGCGTTGGCTCATGCGGCGCGGTGCGCATGGACGTGAAGCTGCGCGACATCGTTATCGGCATGGGTGCCTGCACCGATTCCAAAGTTAACCGCATGCGTTTCAAAGACCATGACTTCGCGGCGATTGCTGACTTCGGCATGGTGCGTGACGCGGTTGACGCGGCAAAAGCGCTGGGCGTTGAAGCGCGCGTGGGTAACATCTTCTCTGCTGACCTGTTCTATGCCCCGGACGGAGGCGAGATGTTCGACGTGATGGAGAAATACGGCATTCTGGGCGTGGAAATGGAAGCGGCAGGTATCTACGGCGTCGCGGCTGAGTTTGGTGCGAAAGCGCTGACCATCTGCACCGTGTCTGACCACATCCGTACCCATGAGCAGACCACCGCTGCCGAGCGTCAGACTACCTTTAACGACATGATCAAAATCGCGCTGGAATCCGTTCTGCTGGGCGATAAAGAGTAATTCTGTCTCTTCCCTCCCTCTCCCTGTGGGNNNNCACCAGACCGCACCTAGCGCACGGCCTGTGCAATCCACGCCGACAGCTCCCGCAGCTCTTTTTCCTGCTCCGGGAAATCTCCGATCAACACGTCGCATTCCTGCTGCAGCATATCAGCCCGGTACAAACAGCCCTGCAAACGTGCCGCCAGCGCCTCTAACGGTGCCGGGTTCAGGCTATCGGTAAACACCTGCGTGCGGGTAATATGGCCTTTCTCCACGTCAAAATGCAGCTCCACGCCGCCCCAGGTAAAACGCTCGTCCAGCAGATGGGAAAACGCAGGAGCCTGACCGAAGTTCCACTCCCAGCTGCTCTGGCGGGCGAAGGTTTCGGCGAAGTTGGGCAGGTCCGGGATTTTTTCAGGGGAGATGACTTCTGCTTCCACGCGCTCGCCGTAATGTTCAAAGAACGCGTCACGGATGGCATCGCAAATCTGCTCGTGCGTGATCCCCGGCAACAGCTCCACCAGATTTGCCACGCGGCCGCGCACGGAGGTAATTCCTTTGGCCTGGAGCTTTTTCTTATCCGGATTCAGGTAGTTAGCCAGACGGCTCAGATCGGCGTTCAGCAACAGGGTGCCGTGGTGGAACCCGCGATCCATCGTTTCGCGGTAGGCGGAGCCGGAGACCTTCCGGTCGCCCTCGGGGGTTTTCACCACCAGATCGTTACGCCCGGAGGCTTCTGCCGTCACGCCGAGTGAATTGAGCGCGTTGAGGACGATGGACGTTGAGATGGTTTTATCGTATTCCGGTTTGCCCGCCATAAAGGTAAAGCAGGTATTGCCCAGATCGTGAAACACCGCGCCGCCGCCGCTGCTTCTACGTGCGAGGCGGACGTTGTCTTCTTCCATACGCCGGGTGTTGCACTCTTTCCACGGGTTTTGCGCGCGGCCGATGACCACCGTATCGGCGTTACGCCAGAGAAACAGTACGCGCTGGGTAGCGGGCATCTGGCGGAAGATGCCCTCTTCTACCGCGAGATTAAACCAGGGATCGTAAGAGTCAGAGATAAGCAGGCGTAACGTCGTCATGGCAAAGTTCCTTTTCCGAATCGTTCGCCTACTTTATCACTAATCTTTCTTCTCGCTCTCTTCGTCTTCGGGGACGGATTTGCTGGCGGTCAGCAGGAACGGGGATTGCTGCCAGCGCGAGCGCTTGCCGCGAAGCAGGGTGCGCGCCAGCACAACGCCGATGGCGAGTGAAAGCAGCAGCATCAGGCGCAGAATATTGGTGGTATTATCGACCTGTTTGGCTTCAGTAGGCAGGGTGTGGGTATCGAGGGTCAGGCGCAGATAGCCCAGTGGGCCATTCTTCCCCTGAATAGGTTCGACAATCTGCTGGTTAAAGTAGCCCCCGGCTTTTTTCCCGTCCAGCGCCAGCCTGTCGCGCACGTCGACGTGCTCGCCCGCGCGGGCAATCAGGTTGCCTTGCTCATCATAGACGCCAGCATCAAGAATGCGGCTGTTCTCCGTGAGCAGGCGTAAAACCTGGCCTATCCGCTTATCGTCCGGCGTTTCGGTACGCATGGACGGCGCGACGTTGAGCGTCACCTGGCGCGCCAGCGTGCGGGCCAGCTCTTCAAACTGCGGGTTACGTTGCCGTTGATGGTTCTGGCTAAACCACGATGCCCCTTGCATCAGCACCACTAGTAGTGCGAGACAGGAAAGGACAATCACGGCGCGATGAAGCCGGAATTTCAGTTTTGCGCGAGCCATATTCCACCTGCTGAAAATTTACGGCTTAATGTTGCCAGAAGTGATGGTTACAGGGTAGCCTCATGCGTTATTTTCCCTCTGCAACCTTCCGGCGCGAACGAAATTACAGGAGCTTTAATGCCGAACATTACCTGGTGTGACCTGCCAACGGATGTCTCTTTATGGCCAGGATTGCCGCTCTCTTTAAGTGGCGATGAGGTGATGCCTCTGGATTACCACGCCGGTCGTAGCGGCTGGCTCCTCTACGGACGCGGTCTGGATAAGCAACGCCTGACCCAGTATCAAAGCAAGCTGGGTGCGGCGATGGTCATCGTCGCCGCCTGGTGCGTGGAAGACTACCAGGTTATTCGCCTGGCGGGTTCCCTGACTCAGCGCGCAACGCGTCTGGCGCATGACGCGGGGCTGGACGTCGCGCCGCTAGGCAAAATTCCGCACCTGAAAACCCCGGGCCTGTTGGTGATGGACATGGACTCTACCGCCATTCAGATCGAGTGTATCGACGAGATTGCGAAGCTGGCGGGCAGCGGGGAGCTGGTGGCGGAAGTTACCGAGCGTGCGATGCGCGGCGAGTTGGATTTCACCGCCAGCCTGAGACAGCGCGTGGCGACCCTGAAAGGCGCTGATGCCAACATTCTGCGCCAGGTGCGCGACGTGCTGCCGCTGATGCCAGGGCTGACGCAGCTGGTGCTGAAGCTACAGTCCCTCGGCTGGAAAGTGGCGATCGCCTCCGGTGGCTTCACCTTCTTCGCGGATTATCTGCGGGAAAAACTGCATCTGACCACCGTGGTGGCCAACGAGCTGGAGATCATGGACGGCAAGCTGACCGGCCAGGTGATCGGCGATATCGTAGATGCCCAGTACAAAGCCAATACGCTGACGCGTCTGGCGGAAAAATATGAAATTCCGGTCGTCCAGACCGTCGCCATCGGCGATGGCGCGAACGACCTGCCGATGATCAAAGCCGCCGGGCTGGGCATTGCCTACCACGCCAAGCCAAAAGTGAATGAAAAGACGGAAGTCACTATCCGTCACGCTGACCTGATGGGGGTGTTCTGCATTCTCTCCGGCAGCCTTAATCAGAAATAACGAGGTAAACCGTGGCGAAAGCTCCAAAACGCGCATTTGTCTGTAATGAATGTGGTGCGGATTATCCGCGCTGGCAGGGGCAATGCAGCGCCTGTCATGCCTGGAACACCATCACCGAAGTGCGTGGTGTGGCGGCTTCGCCGAGCGTGGCGCGCAATGAGCGCCTGAGCGGCTATGCCGGTAACGCGGGCGTGGCGAAGGTGCAAAAACTTTCGGACATCAGCCTCGAAGAGCTGCCGCGCTTCTCCACCGGGTTCAAAGAGTTTGACCGCGTGCTCGGCGGCGGCGTGGTGCCGGGCAGCGCGATCCTGATCGGCGGTAACCCGGGCGCGGGTAAATCGACCCTGCTGCTGCAAACGCTCTGCAAGCTCGCCGAACAGATGAAAACCCTGTACGTCACGGGCGAAGAGTCACTGCAGCAGGTGGCGATGCGCGCGCACCGTCTGGGCCTGCCGACCGGCAACCTGAACATGCTCTCCGAAACCAGCATCGAGCAGATCTGCATGATTGCCGAAGAAGAGCAGCCGAAGCTGATGGTGATCGACTCCATCCAGGTGATGCATATGGCGGACATTCAGTCTTCGCCGGGCAGCGTCGCGCAGGTGCGTGAAACCGCGGCTTACCTGACGCGCTTTGCCAAAACGCGCGGCGTGGCGATTGTGATGGTCGGCCACGTGACCAAAGACGGCTCGCTGGCCGGGCCGAAGGTGCTGGAACACTGTATCGACTGCTCCGTAATGCTCGATGGCGACGCGGATTCCCGCTTCCGCACCCTGCGTAGCCACAAGAACCGCTTTGGTGCGGTGAACGAACTGGGCGTGTTTGCCATGACCGAACAGGGGCTGCGCGAAGTCAGCAATCCGTCGGCCATCTTCCTGAGCCGCGGCGATGAGATCACCTCCGGCAGCTCGGTGATGGTGCTGTGGGAAGGGACACGTCCACTGCTTGTCGAAATTCAGGCGCTGGTGGACGTGTCGATGATGGGCAACCCGCGGCGCGTGGCGGTTGGTCTGGAACAGAATCGTCTGGCGATCCTGCTGGCGGTGCTGCACCGTCACGGCGGGTTGCAGATGGCGGATCAGGACGTCTTCGTTAACGTGGTCGGCGGCGTCAAAGTCACGGAGACCAGCGCAGACCTGGCGCTGCTGCTGGCGATGGTCTCCAGCCTGCGAGACAGACCGCTGCCGCAGGATCTGGTCGTCTTCGGCGAAGTGGGCCTCGCCGGGGAAATCCGTCCGGTACCCAGCGGTCAGGAGCGTATCTCCGAGGCGGCAAAACACGGTTTCCGCCGGGCGATAGTTCCCGCCGCCAACGTGCCGAAAAAGATCCCGGAAGGGATGCAGGTATTTGGCGTGAAAAAACTCGCTGATGCGTTAAATGTCTTTGACGACTTATAATTACGTAAATTTGATTTTGCAGGAGGCACCGTAATTTATGTCATCATTTGACTATATCAAGACCGCTATCCGCCAGAAGGGCTGCACGCTGCAGCAGGTGGCAGACGCCAGCGGCATGACCAAAGGCTACCTGAGCCAACTGCTGAACGCCAAAATCAAAAGCCCCAGCGCGCAGAAGCTCGAAGCGCTGCACCGCTTTCTGGGGCTGGAGTTCCCGCGTATGCAAAAGAACATCGGCGTGGTGTTCGGCAAGTTTTACCCGCTGCATACCGGGCATATCTATCTGATCCAGCGCGCCTGCAGCCAGGTGGACGAGCTGCACATCATCATGGGGTACGACGAAACCCGCGATCGCCAGCTGTTTGAAGACAGCGCCATGTCGCAGCAGCCGACCGTACCGGACCGCCTGCGCTGGCTGCTCCAGACCTTTAAGTATCAGAAAAATATTCGTATTCATGCCTTTAACGAAGAGGGCATGGAGCCGTATCCGCACGGCTGGGACGTGTGGAGCAACGGCATCAAAGCGTTTATGGAAGAGAAGGGCATTGCGCCTAACTGGATCTACACCTCTGAAGAGTCCGACGCGCCGCAGTTCCGCGAGCATCTGGGTATCGAGACGGTGCTGATCGACCCGAAACGTACCTTTATGAACATCAGCGGGGCGCAGATCCGCGAAAACCCGTTCCGCTACTGGGATTACATTCCGACCGAAGTGAAGCCGTTCTTCGTGCGTACCGTCGCGATCCTGGGCGGCGAGTCGAGCGGGAAATCGACGCTGGTCAACAAGCTGGCGAACATCTTCAATACCACCAGCGCGTGGGAATACGGCCGCGATTATGTTTTCTCACACCTTGGCGGCGACGAGATGGCGCTGCAGTATTCCGACTACGACAAAATCGCGCTCGGTCATGCCCAGTACATTGATTTTGCGGTCAAATACGCCAACAAAGTGGCGTTTATCGATACCGATTTCGTGACCACGCAGGCGTTCTGTAAAAAATATGAAGGGCGCGAGCACCCGTTCGTGCAGGCGCTGATTGACGAATACCGCTTTGACCTGGTGATCCTGCTGGAAAACAACACCCCGTGGGTCGCTGACGGCATGCGCAGCCTCGGCAGCTCCGTGGACAGACGGGAATTCCAGTCCATGCTGGTGGAGATGCTCAACGAAAACAACGTTGAGTTTGTGCATGTGGAAGAGTCGGACTACGACTCCCGCTTCCTGCGCTGCGTCGAGTTGGTGAAGGAGATGATGGGAGAGCAGGGGTAAGCGTTAACCACCCTCTCCCACAGGGAGAGGGCATCAAACCACTCAGAACTCAACCACCACTTTCCCGCGCATATGCCCCTCCAGCACTTTACGGTGCGCCTCGGTAATGCTTTCCACGCTCAGCCCGTGCAGCGTTTCACTCAGCGAACTTTCCACCACGCCGTTATCCACCAGTTTTGCCACCTCATTGAGGATCTCACCCTGACGCGCCATATCCGCGGTCTGGTACATGCTGCGGGTGTACATAAATTCCCAGTGCAGGGCGGCGGATTTGGACTTCAGCTTGTCCTGGTTCAGCGGACGTTCATTCTCAACGATGGAGCAGATATGCCCCTGCGGCGCAATCAGTTCGCTGACCGCATCCCAGTGCCCGTCGGTATCGTTGAGGATGAAAATGTAATCCACAAAGGTCAGCCCCTGTTTCGCCAGCTCGCCTTTCAGGTCGCGGTAGTTGACGACAACGTCAGCCCCGCGTTCGCGGCACCAGCGGGCGGAATCTTCTCGCGAAGCGGTTGCGACGATCTTCACCTTGCTGTTGTGCTTCGCAAAGGGGATTGCCAGCGATCCCACGCCGCCCGCACCGCCGATGATCAGCAGCGTTTTATCCGCCCCGGCATCCTGAATGTTCAGCCGCTCGAATAATCCTTCCCAGGCAGTAAGGGCGGTCAGTGGCAACGCGGCAGCCGCGGCCCAGCCGAGGCTGGCAGGCTTATGCCCGACAATCCGCGCATCGATCAGCTGATGCGTGGTATTGCTGCCCGGGCGGGTGATGTCGCCCGCGTACCACACTTCATCCCCCGGTTTGAATCCGGTCACGCCAGCCCCCACGGCTTTGACGATCCCGCTGGCATCCCACCCGAGGATGCGCGGCTCATTCAGCCCGTTCCTGGCAATGCCTGCGTGGACTTTGGTATCGACCGGGTTAACGGAGACGGCTTTCACCTCTACCAGCAGATCGTGCTCGCCGGGCTGCGGCATTGGCGGGGTGATTTCAATGAAGATGGACGGATTTTCTGGGTTAACGGCAATGGCTTTAACAGACATGGTGTGCTCCTCAATGGAATGCGTTTTGTTGAGGCTAGTCTATAAAGTGGACAGCTGCGTGATAAGATGGACAATCAAGAACTCAGCGTTCGTACAGGATGAACAATCATGTTTAAACAGCTGCAGGATATGGCGCTTTTCGCGCTGGTGGCGGAGATGGGAAGCTTTACCGCGGCGGCGCAGAAGGCCGAACTGCCGAAATCCAGCGTTAGTCAGCGAATTAGCCAGCTGGAGCAGCAGGTGGGTATCCGCCTGCTGAACCGCACCACGCGCAGGATCAGCCTGACGTTCGCGGGCGAGCACTATCTGGTGCACTGTCGGGAGATGCTGGCGGCCAGCGAGCGGGCAGAGTATGCCATTCAGCGCCTGCGTGAAAACCCCAGCGGCCGGCTGCGTATTACCTGCCCGGCGGGGATTGGCGCGACCCTGCTGGCGCATATGAATGCCGAGTTTCAGCTTCGCTATCCTGACGTGTCGCTCGATGTATCGATCTCTGACGACGTGGTGGACCTGGTCGAGTCCGGTTTTGACGTGGCGCTGCGCACCGGCAAGCCGCAGGACTCCTCTCTGATAGGCAGAATGATCGGACACTGCCCGCGCTACATGCTGGCCTCGCCGGACTATCTGGCGCGTCGGGATCCGCTGACGCATCCCCGCCAGCTGGTGGAGCACCGCTGTATTACGCACCGGGCATGGTCGGAGTGGCTTCTGCGAAGCGAGAGCGAGGATTACCGCTACCTGCCGGATAACGCGCACATGACCGATAATCTGGTATACGCCCGCGAGTGTGCGATTGCCGGTGCGGGGATCACGCTCTTACCCGCATTTCTGCTGGAAGATAAAATTGAAAAAGGTGCGCTGGTTCAGGTGCTGCCGGAGTGGAATGTTGAAGGTAACGATCTGTGGCTGGCCTACCCGAGCCGCAAGCTGAATTCGCCTGCGCTGATGAGCTATATCGAGTTTGCGATGCAGTTTGATGAGGTGAAGCGGTATTACGTGGGTGGCTGAGTTTGTGCCGCCTGATGCCCTCACCCTGGCCCTCTCCCACGGGGAGAGGGTACAAACATAAAAAACGGCAACCGAGGTTGCCGTTTTGCTTTTATTTCGCGATACGTTTGTACTTAATACGCTTCGGCTCCAGCGCGTCGGCGCCCAGCGTGCGTTTCTTGTACTCTTCGTATTCGGTGAAGTTACCTTCGAAGAACTCCACTTTACCTTCGTCCTGATAGTCCAGGATGTGGGTCGCGATACGGTCCAGGAACCAGCGGTCGTGCGAGATAACCATCGCGCAGCCCGGGAACTCCAGCAGGGCGTTTTCCAGCGCGCGCAGGGTTTCGATATCCAGGTCGTTGGTTGGTTCATCGAGCAGCAGAACGTTACCGCCCACCTGCAGCAGCTTCGCCAGGTGCAGACGACCGCGCTCACCGCCGGACAGCTCGCCCACGCGTTTGCCCTGGTCGGTGCCTTTGAAGTTAAAGCGGCCAACATAGGCGCGGCTTGGCATCTCGGTGTTGCCGATACGCATGATATCCAGACCGCCGGAGACTTCTTCCCACACGGTTTTGCTGTTATCCATCGCGTCACGGAACTGGTCAACGGAGGCCAGCTTCACGGTTTCACCCAAGGTGATAGAGCCGCTGTCAGGCTGTTCCTGACCGGACATCATGCGGAACAGGGTCGATTTACCCGCGCCGTTCGGACCGATGATCCCGACGATAGCGCCTTTCGGTACGGAGAAGGTCAGGTCGTCGATCAGCAGACGGTCGCCGTAGGACTTACGCAGGTTGGTAACTTCAACCACTTTATCCCCCAGACGTGCTCCAGGTGGAATAAACAGTTCGTTGGTTTCGTTACGTTTCTGGTATTCGGTGTTGTTCAGCTCTTCAAAGCGTGCCAGGCGGGCTTTGCCCTTAGACTGACGGCCTTTCGCGCCCTGACGAACCCACTCCAGCTCTTTCTCGATAGACTTACGACGCGCCGCTTCCTGAGAAGCTTCCTGTGCCAGACGCTGATCTTTCTGCTCCAGCCAGGAAGAGTAGTTGCCTTCCCACGGAATACCTTCACCGCGGTCCAGCTCCAGGATCCAGCCAGCGACGTTGTCGAGGAAGTAACGGTCGTGGGTAATCGCCACAACGGTGCCTTCGAAGTCGTGCAGGAAGCGCTCCAGCCACGCCACGGATTCTGCATCCAGGTGGTTAGTCGGTTCGTCGAGCAGCAGCATGTCTGGTTTTTCCAGCAGCAGGCGGCACAGCGCCACGCGGCGGCGTTCACCCCCGGAGAGGTTCGCGATTTTCGCATCCCAGTCCGGCAGACGCAGGGCATCAGCCGCGCGCTCCAGCTGCACGTTCAGGTTGTGACCGTCGTGCGCCTGGATGATCTCTTCATACTTGCCCTGTTGCGCGGCCAGCTTGTCGAAGTCCGCATCCGGCTCGGCGTATTTGGCATACACTTCATCCAGACCTTTCAGCGCGTTAACCACTTCGGATACCGCTTCTTCAACGGATTCGCGAACGGTGTGTTCCGGGTTCAGTTGAGGTTCCTGCGGCAGGTAACCAATCTTGATGCCAGGCTGCGGACGGGCTTCACCTTCGATGTCTGTATCAATGCCGGCCATGATGCGCAGCAGGGTGGACTTACCGGCACCGTTGAGACCCAGAACACCGATTTTTGCGCCCGGGAAGAAGCTCAGCGAGATATTTTTAAGAATATGACGTTTCGGCGGGACAACTTTGCCGACACGATGCATGGTATAAACGAATTGAGCCACGTTGGACTTCGCCTCTTTTATCGTAATGAGAAGGAATTTCAGCCTCGAAGTGTAGCCTTTTTCACGTCCTAATCCCAGCCAGGAACGTCGGGAGTGTTAAAACGCGCAAGAAAGGTAAAAAAGTGTCCATGACGTGGCGCGTTGAAGGATGCCTGGTTAGCATAAGTTAATTAGACTTTGACGTGGCAAGACGCTGCAATTGACGAAAAAACAATGAGGAAGAGCTTGTGGAAAAAGCCAAACGGGTGGTCTGGCGTCTGCTGGCTGCCAGCGTATGCGTAATGGCGGTAAGCCAGGCGGTGCATGCCGACTCACTGGATGAACAACGTAACCGCTACGCCCAGATTAAACAGGCGTGGGACAACAAGCAGATGGATACCGTGCAGGCGCTGATGCCGACGCTAAAGGATTATCCGCTGTATCCGTATCTGGAGTACCGCCAGATAACCGACGATCTCATGAACCAACCCACCGTCACCGTGAATAACTTCATTCAGGCGAACCCGACCCTGCCGCCTGCCCGAAATCTCCAGTCTCGCTTTGTGAATGAGCTGGCGCGTCGCGAAGACTGGCGCGGCCTGCTGGCGTTTAGCCCTGAAAAGCCGAACGCCACCGAAGCCCAGTGTAACTATTACTACGCGAAATGGGCGACCGGCCAGCAGGAAGAGGCCTGGGCCGGGGCGAAAGAGCTCTGGCTGACCGGAAAAAACCAGCCAAACGCCTGTGATTCCCTGTTTAGCGCGTGGCGCGCTTCCGGCAAGCAGGATCCGCTGTCCTACCTTGAGCGCATCCGTCTGGCGATGAAAGCCGGTAACACGCGTCTGGTGACCACGCTGGCGGGGCAGATGCCGTCCGATTACCAGACGATCTCTACCGCGGTTATCGGGCTTGCAAACGATCCCAACAGCGTGCTGACCTTTGCCCGCAGTACGGGCGCGACCGATTTTACCCGCCAGATGGCGGCGGTGGCCTTTGCCAGTGTGGCGCGTGACGATGTGGAAAACGCGCGGCTGATGATCCCGCAGCTGGTGCAGGCGCAGCAGCTCAATGAGGAGCAAACCCAGGAGCTGCGCGATATTGTGGCGTGGCGACTGATGGGCACCGATGTGACCGATGAACAGGCGCGCTGGCGTGACGATGCGATTATGCGTTCGAACGCCACCTCTCTGGTGGAACGCCGCGTGCGCATGGCGCTGGGCACGGGCGATCGTCGCGGGCTCAATACCTGGCTCGCGCGTTTGCCAATGGAGGCCAAAGAGAAAGACGAATGGCGCTACTGGCAGGCCGATCTGCTGATGGAGCGCGGCCGTGATGATGAAGCCAAAGAGATCCTCCATACGCTGATGCAGCAGCGCGGGTTTTACCCAATGGCTGCCGCGCAGCGTCTGGGCGAGGAATACACCTTCCGTATAGATAAAGCGCCTGCCAACGCGAACCCGGCGCTGACGCAGGGGCCAGAAATGGCGCGCGTTCGCGAGCTGATGTACTGGAATATGGATAACACCGCGCGCAGCGAGTGGGCAAATCTGGTGACCAGCCGCACCACCGACGAGAAAGCCCAGCTTGCCCGCTATGCGTTTGATAATCACTGGTGGGATCTCAGCGTGCAGGCGACGATCGCCGGCAAGCTTTGGGATCATCTGGAAGAGCGTTTCCCGCTGGCGTACAAAGATCTTTTCGATCGCTACACCAGCGGCAAAGATATCCCGCAAAGCTACGCGATGGCGATTGCCCGTCAGGAGAGCGCCTGGAACCCGAAAGTCCGTTCCCCGGTGGGCGCCAGCGGCCTGATGCAGATTATGCCAGGCACGGCGACGCACACGGTGAAGATGTTTAATATTCCGGGGTACAGCAGTCCGTCGCAGCTTCTGGATCCGGATACCAACATCAATATCGGTACCAGCTATCTCCAGTACGTGTATCAGCAGTTCGGCAATAACCGCATCTTCTCTTCGGCGGCGTATAACGCGGGTCCTGGGCGCGTGCGCACCTGGCTCGGCAACAGCGCCGGACGCATCGACGCGGTAGCGTTTGTGGAGAGCATCCCGTTCTCGGAAACGCGCGGCTACGTGAAGAACGTGCTGGCCTATGACGCTTACTATCGCTACTTCATGGGGCAGAAAGATACCCTGATGAGCGATGCCGAGTGGCAGAGACGTTACTGATCGGCGTGGGTTGTGTTATGCTGTACTCGCTAAAGAGTACAAGAGGCAGCATAACATGACCCAGCATTCCCCGTATTCCTCGGCAATGGCCGAACAACGTCATCTGGAGTGGCTTCGTTTTGTGGAGCTGCTGCGTCAGTCTTACGAACAGGATCTGCATTTACCCCTGATGCAGCTGATGCTCACGCCGGACGAGCGTGAGGCGCTGGGCACGCGCGTGCGCATCATTGAAGAGCTGCTGCGCGGAGAAATGAGCCAGCGCGAGCTGAAAAATGAGCTCGGCGCGGGCATCGCAACGATTACCCGCGGATCGAACAGCCTGAAGTCGGCACCCGTTGAGCTGCGCCAGTGGCTGGAAGCGGTATTGCTGAAAAATACCTAACGATAAATCGCGTTATGGAACGGGCTTAACGCCAGGATCACCGCCTGATGATAAACGCCTGAACGCGTCAGCGCGCCTGCGGTAAAGACGCCAATCGCCCCTTCTTTACGGCCAATCTCATCAATGCCGGTGTACTGCGACATCACCGGCCCGAGCGCTTCACCCGCGCGGACTTTTTCCAGAATAATCTCCGGCAGCGGCAGGGTGGCTGAACGCGCTTCACCGCGCTGTTCACGGCTTTCGATCACCACCCAGCTAAAGGTTGCGCCTTCGTCGATACCTGCTTCAATCGCTACCCAAAAGTCCGCATCCGGTGCCGCAGCCCTGGCATTTGCCACGCGGTTTCGTGCGCCAGCGCGCGTTTCCTCGCTGCCAAACGGCTGTTCAGGAACGCCACTCTCGACGCCGATGGCCTCAATATGGCAGGATCCTGCGCCGAAGATCTCTTCAAATGCCCTTAGAATTGCCTGAATTTTGGCAGGATTAGTGGTAGCAGAGACAACATGGTGCATAATTAAGCTCGATTCAAAAAAACTCATCGCAGTATAACGGAAAAAAAGCATGTTACAGGTATACCTTGTTCGCCACGGTGAAACGCAGTGGAACGCCGAGCGACGTATTCAAGGCCAGTCAGACAGTCCTCTTACAGAGAAGGGCGTGCAGCAAGCGTGGCAGGTGGCAGAACGCGCCCGAACGCTGGGCATTACCCACGTCATTACCAGCGATTTAGGTCGCACACAGCAGACGGCGCGCATCATTGCAGACGCCTGCGGCTGTGACGTCATGCTGGAGCCGCGCCTGCGCGAGCTGGATATGGGCGTGCTGGAAAAACGCCATATCGATACGCTGACGGAAACGGAAGAGGGCTGGCGCCGCACGCTGGTGAACGGTACCGAAGATGGCCGTATTCCTGAGGGCGAATCCATGCAGGAGCTCAGCGTCCGTATGCATGCCGCACTGGCGGAATGCCTGAAGCTGCCGGCGGGAAGCCGTCCGCTGCTGGTGAGTCACGGGATTGCGTTGGGTTGCCTGGTGAGCACCATTCTGGGATTACCGGCTTACGCTGAGCGCCGTTTGCGTCTGCGTAACTGCTCCATTTCCCGAATTGATTATCAGGAAAGCGCGTGGCTGGCGTCAGGTTGGGTCGTGGAGATGGCAGGGGACATTTCGCATCTCGATGCCCCTGCGCTTGACGAACTGCAGCGTTAACGACGTATTGGAATCAAAAATTCCATACGCAGATTGATTGGGCCTTCTTCCGGTTTGGCATCCTGCGCCGGGTAGTAGCGCTCAATGTCCTGACCTTTACGGCGATTCAGATTCAGCATCGGCATGCAGGTTCCGTAAACGGTCAGGATAAATTCCTGAACCCCCGTTCCCAGCCCTTCATAGGCGAACATCACGTATTCGCCGCCTTCCAGCACGACAGGCTTCGAACCCTGAATATACCCATTGGCCATCTCTGGCGTCAGCGCGGTGGTGTAGAACACCTCCTGCTCGTCGTCTTTTTCCTGGCTTGGGTGCGTTTCGTTGAGGCCATACAGGATTGGCGGGATCGTCGGTGCGTGGCTCAGGAAGTCGCGCCAGAACTGGACGCGCATCTGATGACGGAACTCGGAAATCTGCTCCAGTGAACAGGAGTAGCTCTGCGTTGTGCCGATCAGATGGGTTTCCGGCAGTGTAATAATGTCGTACTTCGGCATTGCGAACTCGCCCAGACGCAGCGGCGGACGCATGCCAAACGAGCTCCAGTCAGGCGAGCGACGATAAAGCGCTGGCGTCAACAAGAACTGTTTTTTAAAGGCGCGGGTGAAGGTCTGCTGTGAATCGAAACGATATTGCAGGGCAATATCCAGAATCGGCCGCGCGGTGAGGCGCAATGCTACAGCAGATTTTGATAAACGACGTGCGCGAATATAGGCCCCGATAGCATGACCGGTGACATCCTTGAACATCCTTTGAAGATGCCACTTGGAATAGCCTGCTTTAGCCGCCACATTATCCAGTGACAAAGGCTGGTCGAGATGACCTTCCAGCCAGGTGAGCAGGTCGCGAATAATTCCAGCCTGATCCATATACTATCCTCATCCTTAAAACAGCAGGTGCCTGATAACAGGTTAGCGGATAATAGCATTTTTTGATGTTTTAGCATTCAGTGTTTTTTTTGCGCATTCATGCTTTTTAGAGCACATTACAGGCAGATATATTCTAATCCTGTGATCTTGCTACATTTTTGTCTAAAGTGTTGAATAATTGCTCAGTGTAATTTTAAAGAATGGTAACAATATGAAATACAAGACTTTGATCTTCACCGCGTTGATGCTGATGGTTGGGCGCGTGGCGCAGGCAGAACAGATTGGCTCCGTCGATACCGTGTTCAAAATGTTCGGCCCGGACCACAAAATCGTGGTGGAGGCGTTTGACGATCCGGACGTGAAAAACGTCACCTGCTACGTCAGCCGCGCGAAAACGGGCGGTATCAAAGGCGGGCTGGGACTGGCGGAAGATACCTCCGATGCGGCGATTTCTTGTCAGCAGGTGGGCCCGGTTGAATTGAGCGACAAAATTAAAAACGGCAAAGCGCAGGGCGACGTGGTATTCCAGAAACGGACCTCGCTGGTGTTCAAAAAGCTGCAGGTTGTGCGTTTCTACGATGCCAAACGCAATACGCTGGCCTACCTGGCCTATTCTGACAAAGTGGTGGAAGGGTCACCGAAAAACGCGATCAGCGCGGTGCCGATTATGCCCTGGCGGGAATAAAAAAACGGCGCATAAGCGCCGTTTTTTAATGCATTAACTGCGGGATTATTCCTGTAAATCGCCGCAGAAACGGTACCCTTCGCCGTGAATGGTGGCGATGATTTCCGGCGTATCTGGCGTAGATTCGAAATGCTTACGAATACGACGGATGGTCACGTCTACGGTACGGTCGTGCGGCTTCAGCTCACGGCCGGTCATTTTCTTCAGCAGTTCTGCACGGGACTGAATTTTTCCCGGGTTTTCGCAGAAGTGCAGCATCGCGCGGAATTCACTGCGCGGCAGTTTATACTGCTCACCGTTCGGGCTAATCAACGAACGGCTATTGATATCAAGTTCCCAGCCGTTGAATTTGTAGCTGTCTACGCTACGACGCTCTTCGCTGACCGTACCCAGGTTCATGGTGCGGGACAGCAGGTTGCGTGCACGAATGGTTAACTCGCGAGGATTGAACGGCTTGGTGATGTAGTCATCCGCACCGATTTCCAGGCCAAGAATTTTATCAACTTCGTTATCACGGCCCGTCAGGAACATTAACGCGACGTTCGCCTGCTCGCGCAGTTCGCGCGCCAGAAGAAGACCGTTTTTGCCCGGCAGGTTAATATCCATGATCACCAGGTTGATATCATTTTCAGAAAGGATCTGATGCATCTCTGCGCCATCGGTCGCTTCAAAGACATCGTAGCCTTCTGCTTCGAAAATGCTCTTTAACGTGTTGCGTGTTACCAACTCGTCTTCAACGATAAGAATGTGCGGGGTCTGCATGTTTGCTACCTAAATTGCCAACTAAATCGAAACAGGAAGTACAAAAGTCCCTGACCTGCCTGATGCATGTCGCAAATTAACATGATCGGCTTAACGTGACTAAAGTACGTAATTGCGTTCTTGATGCACTTTCCATCAACGTCAACAACATCATTAGCTTGGTCTTGGGTACTTTCCCTTTGGACCCGACAGTGTCAAAAACGGCTGTCATCCTAACCATTTTAACAGCAACATAACAGGCTAAGTGACACCAGACACCCAATAAAACTACGCTTCGTTGACATATATCAAGTTCAATTGTAGCACGTTAACAGTTTGATGAAATCATCGTAGCGGAATGCTAGCCTTTGTCACAATTTTTCAATAAACCAACTAGTTGCGGACATTGATTTATAAACGAAGCGAATCCAATCAGAATAGGGTATTCATATTGCTATTATCATTATAAAACATAGGGATAATAGTGTTCTGTTAACATTCTAACTGATTGTTCAGACAAGGAATAGTTTAGCGTTTTTAATTTGTTATGAAACGCTATTTCGGTGATTTGTGTTGCAATTTTGTAAATTCGCGCTGCGTAATATGTTGAAGTGCATCACATTTTTACCCGCTAACTGATTAAAAAGAGAGCATAAATGCATCTGTCGATTGTACTGGTTGCCCCAGCCAGAGCCGAAAATATAGGCGCTGCCGCGCGTGCCATGAAGACCATGGGGTTCACCGATTTACGTATCGTGGACAGCACTGCCCACCTGGAGCCTGCAGCTCGTTGGGTCGCGCACGGATCGGGCGATATCCTCGATAATATAACCACTTACGCTACGCTTGCTGATGCGCTGCACGACATTTCGTTTACCGTTGCGACCACCGCGCGCAGCCGTGCGAAGTTCCATTACTATGCCACGCCAGCGGAGCTGGTGCCGATGCTGAGTGAGAAAAGCCAGTGGCTGGATAAAGCCGCCCTGGTGTTTGGTCGCGAAGATTCAGGATTAACCAACGAAGAGCTGGAGCTGGCGGACGTTCTTACCGGTGCGCCGATGGTCGCCGATTATCCCTCCCTGAATTTAGGCCAGGCGGTCATGGTCTACTGCTATCAATTAGCCTCCCTAATACAAATCCCCCAACCTCCGGCAGAAGGGGCAAATGAAAATCAGCTGGCTGCGCTGCGCGCTCGCGTTGAGCAACTCTTGTTTCAGCTGGGGGTAGCGGACGATCAGAAAATGGCTGACTGGCTGCAGCAGCGTTTGGGCCGTCTTGAGCAGCGGGACACCGCAATGCTGCACCGTTTGCTGCACGATATTGAAAAAAAATTGGCGGAGTAAAATCCTGTCATAAGTTTTTACTATGGCGAATAAGTCTGTCCAGAAGGGTTGCTATTGGGCGAATCGGATGAAAATAAATCTGCAAACAGCGGGACGTGAGAGTCTCCCGAATTGTGATCAAATTAAAAATTCGTTGACTTAAGGTGCTCGATCCTTTAACCCTAAAAGAATACAGGACAGACAGATAATAATGACAGAGTACACAACATCCATGAAACGCATCAGCATCACCACCATTACCACAACCATCATCATTACCACAGGTAACGATGCGGGCTGACGCGTACAGGAAAAACAAAAAAAAGCCCGCACCTGAACAGTGCGGGCTTTTTTTTCGGCTAAAGGAAACGAGGTAGAACCATGCGAGTGTTGAAGTTCGGCGGTACATCAGTGGCAAATGCAGAACGTTTTCTGCGTGTTGCCGATATCCTGGAAAGCAACGCCAGGCAGGGGCAGGTTGCTACCGTGCTCTCTGCCCCGGCAAAAATCACGAACCATCTGGTGGCGATGATTGAAAAAACCATCGGTGGCCAGGATGCACTCCCGAACATCAGCGACGCAGAACGTATCTTCGCTGATTTATTGCAAGGGCTGGCAGAGGCGCTGCCTGGCTTCCCGCACGCTCAGCTGAAGTCCTTCGTTGAGCAGGAATTCGCGCAAATCAAACATGTCCTGCACGGCATCAGCCTTCTCGGCCAGTGCCCGGACAGCGTCAACGCGGCGCTGATCTGCCGGGGCGAAAAACTCTCTATCGCCATCATGGCCGGCGTGCTGGAAGCGCGCGGTCATAGCGTGACCGTGATCGATCCGGTTGAAAAACTGCTGGCGGTGGGCCACTACCTCGAATCCACCGTTGATATCGCCGAATCAACCCGCCGTATCGCCGCCAGCAAAATTCCGTCTGACCATATGATCCTGATGGCAGGCTTCACAGCCGGTAACGAGAAGGGTGAGCTGGTGGTGCTGGGCCGTAACGGCTCTGACTACTCCGCCGCCGTGTTGGCCGCCTGCTTACGCGCGGACTGTTGTGAAATCTGGACTGACGTCGACGGCGTCTATACCTGCGACCCGCGCCAGGTACCCGATGCCAGACTGCTGAAGTCGATGTCGTACCAGGAAGCGATGGAGCTTTCCTACTTCGGCGCCAAAGTGCTTCACCCGCGTACCATCTCCCCGATTGCTCAGTTCCAGATCCCTTGCCTGATTAAAAATACCGGTAACCCACAGGCGCCGGGTACGCTGATTGGCGCGAGTACTGATGAGGACGGTCTGCCGGTGAAAGGCATCTCCAACCTCAACAACATGGCGATGTTCAGCGTCTCCGGTCCGGGGATGAAGGGGATGGTCGGCATGGCGGCGCGCGTCTTTGCGGCTATGTCCCGCAACGGTATCTCGGTGGTGCTGATTACCCAGTCTTCTTCCGAATACAGCATCAGCTTCTGCGTGCCGCAGGCTGACTGCCTGCGCGCCCGTCGCGCGCTGGAGGAGGAGTTCTATCTGGAACTCAAAGAAGAGCTGCTGGAGCCGCTCGCCATTCAGGAACGCCTGGCGATTATCTCCGTGGTCGGCGACGGCATGCGCACGCTGCGCGGTATTTCCGCCAAGTTCTTTGCCGCGCTGGCGCGCGCCAACATCAATATCGTGGCGATTGCCCAGGGCTCGTCAGAACGATCAATTTCTGTTGTCGTGGACAACGATGACGCCACCACCGGCGTACGCGTGGTTCACCAGATGCTGTTCAACACCGATCAGGTTATCGAGCTGTTCCTGATTGGCGTCGGCGGGGTGGGCGGCGCGCTGCTGGAGCAGGTGAAGCGTCAGCAGGAGTGGCTGAAGAAGAAACATATCGATCTGCGCGTCTGCGGGATTGCCAACTCCAGAGCGTTGCTGACCAATGTGCATGGCCTTAACCTGGAAAACTGGCAGGCCGAGATGAGCGAGGCGAAAGAGCCGTTCAACCTGGGCCGCCTGATCCGTCTGGTGAAAGAGTATCATCTGCTTAACCCGGTGATCGTCGACTGTACCTCGAACCAGGCGGTGGCCGATCAGTATGCCGACTTCCTGCGCGAAGGGTTCCACGTGGTGACGCCGAACAAAAAGGCCAACACCTCGTCGATGGATTACTATCACCAGCTGCGTCTGGCGGCGAGCAAGTCGCGCCGCAAGTTCCTGTACGACACCAACGTGGGTGCCGGCCTGCCGGTTATCGAGAACCTGCAGAACCTGCTGAACGCGGGCGACGAACTGCAGCGTTTCTCCGGCATTCTCTCCGGCTCGCTGTCGTTTATCTTCGGCAAGCTGGATGAGGGGATGGGCCTGTCGGAAGCCACCCGCGCCGCGCGCGAGCTGGGCTATACCGAGCCGGATCCGCGTGACGACCTTTCCGGTATGGACGTGGCGCGCAAGCTGCTGATCCTCGCCCGTGAAACGGGCCGTGAACTTGAGCTTTCCGATATCGTGATTGAACCCGTGCTGCCGGCAGAATTTGACAGCAGCGGTGATGTCGCTGCATTCATGGCAAATTTGTCGCAGCTTGACGATGCTTTTGCCGCTCGCGTTGCGAAAGCCCGTGATGAAGGTAAGGTATTGCGCTATGTTGGCAACATTGAAGAAGATGGCGTGTGCCGGGTGAAGATTGCCGAAGTGGATGGCAACGACCCGCTGTACAAAGTCAAAAACGGCGAAAACGCCCTCGCGTTTTACAGCCACTATTATCAGCCACTGCCGCTGGTGCTTCGCGGCTATGGCGCAGGGAACGATGTTACGGCGGCGGGTGTGTTTGCCGATCTGCTGCGTACCCTGTCATGGAAGTTAGGAGTTTAACATGGTCAAAGTTTATGCCCCGGCTTCCAGCGCGAATATGAGCGTCGGATTTGACGTGCTGGGTGCGGCGGTGACGCCGGTGGATGGTTCGCTGCTGGGCGATACGGTCACGGTGGAAGCGGCAGACAGCTTCAGCCTGAACAACGTGGGCCGCTTCGCCAGCAAACTGCCGTCCGACCCGCGTGAGAACATCGTCTATCAGTGCTGGGAACGCTTCTGTCAGGAGATCGGTAAAAACGTGCCGGTCGCTATGACGCTGGAAAAAAGTATGCCGATTGGCTCGGGGCTGGGTTCCAGCGCCTGTTCGGTGGTCGCCGCTCTGGTGGCAATGAACGAGCACTGCGGCAAGCCGCTGAACAACAACCGCCTGCTGGGCTTAATGGGCGAGCTGGAAGGGCGCATCTCCGGCAGCATTCACTATGACAACGTGGCGCCGTGCTTCCTCGGCGGCATGCAGCTGATGATCGAAGAAAATGGCATCATCAGCCAGCAGGTGCCAGGGTTTGATGAGTGGCTGTGGGTGCTGGCCTATCCGGGCATTAAGGTCTCTACCGCGGAAGCGCGTGCGATCCTGCCCGCGCAGTATCGTCGTCAGGACTGTATCGCCCACGGGCGTCATCTGGCGGGCTTTATCCACGCCTGCTACACCCGTCAGCCGCAGCTGGCGGCGAAGCTGATGAAGGACGTCATTGCCGAGCCGTACCGCACGAAGCTGCTGCCTGGCTTTAACGAGGCGCGACAGGCATCGATGGATATCGGCGCGCAGGCGTGCGGCATCTCCGGCTCCGGCCCGACGCTGTTCGCCCTGTGCGACAAGGCAGACACTGCGCAGCGCGTGGCGGACTGGCTCTCTAAACACTACCTGCAAAATCAGGAAGGCTTTGTTCATATTTGCCGTCTGGACACGGCTGGCGCACGAGTACTGGGATAATTAATGAAACTCTATAACCTTAAAGATCATAACGAGCAGGTCAGCTTCGCGCAGGCGGTAACTCAGGGGCTGGGCAAAAACCAGGGGCTATTCTTCCCGCATGACCTGCCGGAATTCCAGCTGACCGAGATTGATGACCTGCTGAAGCAGGACTTCATCACCCGCAGCACCAAAATTCTGTCCGCGTTTATCGGCGATGAAATTCCGCAGGAGCTGCTGGAAGAGCGCGTACGCGCGGCATTCGCGTTCCCGGCGCCGGTTCAGCAGGTTGAGCCTGACGTGGGCTGTCTGGAGCTGTTCCACGGCCCAACCCTGGCGTTTAAAGACTTCGGCGGCCGCTTTATGGCGCAGATGCTGACCCACATCAGCGGCGACAAGCCGGTGACCATCCTGACCGCAACCTCCGGCGATACCGGCGCGGCGGTGGCACACGCGTTCTACGGCCTGAAAAACGTCCGCGTGGTGATCCTCTATCCGAAAGGCAAAATCAGCCCGCTGCAGGAAAAACTGTTCTGTACCCTCGGCGGCAACATTGAAACCGTGGCAATTGACGGTGATTTCGATGCCTGCCAGGCGCTGGTCAAGCAGGCCTTCGACGACGAAGAGCTGAAGGTAGCTCTGGGTCTTAACTCTGCGAACTCCATCAACATCAGCCGTCTGCTGGCGCAGATCTGCTACTACTTCGAAGCGGTGGCGCAGCTGCCGCAGGAAGCGCGCAACCAGCTGGTGATCTCCGTGCCGAGCGGTAACTTCGGTGACCTGACGGCAGGGCTGCTGGCAAAATCCCTGGGTCTGCCGGTGAAACGCTTTATCGCCGCGACCAACGCCAACGACACCGTGCCGCGCTTCCTGAAAGACGGGAAGTGGGCGCCGAACGCCACGCAGGCGACCCTCTCCAACGCGATGGATGTGTCTCAGCCGAACAACTGGCCGCGCGTGGAAGAGCTGTTCCGCCGTAAGATCTGGCGTCTGGGCGACCTGGGCTATGCCGCGGTGACGGATGAAACTACCAAATCCACCATGCGCGAGCTGAAGGCGGTGGGATATACCTCTGAACCGCACGCGGCGATTGCCTACCGCGCGCTGCGCGACCAGCTTAACCCGGGTGAATATGGCCTGTTCCTGGGCACCGCGCATCCGGCGAAGTTCAAAGAGAGCGTGGAGGCAATCCTGGGCGAAACGCTGCCGCTGCCGAAAGAGCTGGCCGAGCGCGCCGACCTGCCTCTGCTGTCCCATGAACTGCCGGTAGACTTTGCCGCGCTGCGTAAGCTGATGATGACCCGCGCGTGATTGTGTTGCCCGGTGGCGGCTACGCCTTACCGGGCCTACAATGACCACGACGACCTAATCGTAGGCCGGGTAAGCGCAGCGCCACCCGGCTTTTTTATGGAGAAATTAAGGAGAGAAAAAGCAGGAAAAAAGCAGATATTCCCAATAAATGCGGTCACTTAGCGTTTAGGATTGCAGAGAATAACATCCCCCGTTCCCCTCGCGTAATCTCCTTACATCGGCCCACGTTGGGCAAGAAGAATAAGGAGTCACCTGTGTCTACACTGAAACCTGCACTCATCGCGCTTTCACTGGTGCTGGCCGCCCCCATGGCGGTTCAGGCATCTGAAATTACCCTCGTACCGGCGGTCAAACTGCAGATTGGCGACCAGGATAACAACGGTCATTACTGGGACGGCGGCCGCTGGCGCGACCACGACTGGTGGAAGGCGCATTATGACTGGCGTGATAACCACTGGCGTCCACATGATGAGCATCGTAAACACGACGATCGTCACGATGACCATCACCACGATGACCACCGCGACGATCGCGGCCCGGACTGGAAACACCATTAATGCAAAACCCCGCCAGCTGGCGGGGTTTGTTTTACTGCTCGTGGCGCTTAAACACCAGCTCGCCTTTCCCTGACGCTTCTTCGTCAAAGAAATAGCCTTCGCTGTTGAAGGCGGTCAGCTGCTCCGGCTTCGCCAGGCGGTTCTGGATGATGTAGCGGCTCATCAGGCCGCGCGCTTTCTTGGCGTAGAAGCTGATCACCTTGAACTTACCGTTCTTCTCGTCGAGGAATACCGGTTTGATAATCTCCGCATCCAGCTTTTTCGGCTTCACCGACTTGTAGTATTCGTCGGATGCCAGGTTAATCACCACGTTGTCGCCCTGAGCGTGCAGCGCCGCGTTCAGTTTGTCGGTAATGATATCGCCCCAGAAATGGTACAGATCTTTGCCTTTGGCATTTTCCAGGCGAATCCCCATCTCCAGACGATACGGCTGCATCAGATCCAGCGGGCGCAGTACGCCGTACAGTCCCGACAGCATGCGCAGATGCTGCTGGGCAAAATCGAAATCGGCTTCGCTAAAATCTTCCGCCTGCAGGCCGGTGTAGACATCACCTTTAAACGCCAGAATCGCCTGGCGAGCGTTCGCCGGGGTGAAATCCGGGTGCCACTCGTGAAAGCGGGTCGCGTTAAGATCGGCCAGCTTGTCGCTGATGCTCATCAGCGAGGCGATTTGCGGCGCAGAGAGTTTACGCGCTTCGCGGATCAGCTGTTGCGAGTAGTCCAGCAGTTCAGGCTGGGTATAGCGCTCGGTGGCGAGCGGGCTCTGGTAGTCGAGCGTTTTTGCAGGTGAAATCAGAATCAGCATATCCAGTCCTTGCAGGAAATTTAGAGCGACTTTAGCAAAAAATCGCCCTGAATTGATCGATAGCTGTTATTGCCGCGGCAAATCATCCCACGTACCGGGGGCAAGCTGCGCCTTAACGTCGGGATAGCGGGCGGGATCAAATACCGGCGGAACGCCGAGTTTGCGCTGACGCAGATAGTCTCTGGCAATCAGGGTCACAACGGGCGAGAGCAGGAGGATAGCGGTGAGGTTCGTGATCGCCATCAGCGCCATAATGATATCGGCCAGCTGCCAGACCAGCGGCATACTGAGGAAGGAGCCAGCGATGATCATCAATATGACCGCGAGACGCAGGGTTCCGATTGCGGCGCGGGAGTCGAGTTTCAGGAAGATAAGGTTATTTTCGGCGTAGAGGTAATTCACCACAATCGAACTGAAGGCAAACAACACCAGGACGAGCGAGACAAATCCAGCTCCCCAGCCGCCGGTCAGATTCACCAGCGCCTGCTGGAGAAGCTGTATCCCGGCGGTACCAGAAGAATGCGGGACGGGGCCTGCCAGCAGCAAAATCATGGCGCTGGCGGAGCAGATGATAATGGTATCGGTAAAGACGCCAATCATCTGCACAATGCCCTGTGCCGCCGGGTGCGGCGGCCAGGAAGAGGCGGCAGCGGCCGCGTTGGGGGTTGACCCCATTCCGGCTTCATTGGAGAACATGCCCCGCTGAAAACCCGCCATCAGCGCCTGGCTGAAGGTGTAGCCCAGCGCCCCGGAGGCCACCTCGCGCCAGCCAAATGCGCTTTTGACGATGGTCGCAATCACGCCCGGCACCTGGTCGATATGCAGCGCGGCGACGAACAGGCTCGCGGCAACCCAAAGCAGCGCCATAACGGGAACCAGCCACTGCATCAGGCGGGCGATGCCCCTGAGACCGGCTGAAATGGTGAGCAAAACGACGAGGGCTAACACGATACCGGCGATCCACTCCGGGCAGGAGAAGGCATAGCGCAGGGCATTGGCGACAGAATTTGCCTGGACGGTATTAAAAATAAGGCCGTACGCGAGCAGTAAAAAAAGCGAGAACAGAACGCCCATCCAGCGCATCCCTAAGCCACGCGCCATGTACCAGGCAGGACCGCCGCGAAACTGGCCGTTTTTATCTTTCTCTTTATACAGCTGGGCGAGCGAACTTTCCGCAAAGGAGGTTGCCATCCCGAGTAGCGCCGTTACCCACATCCAGAAAACCGCGCCTGGCCCACCGGCGCTGATGGCCAGCGCAACGCCCGCCAGATTCCCGCTGCCGAGGCGTGCCGCCAGGCTGGTACAGAGTGCCTGGAACGACGTTAATCCGCCCGGCTGGGGCGTAACGCTGTTTTTCAGACTTCTGCCAAACTTGCGAATATAACGAAACTGGATAAACCCACTGCGTAGCGTAAACCAAATACCTGCTCCCAGAAGCAGGTAAATCATTATCGAACCCCACAGGACTTCGTTAATAAAGAAAAAGAAATCAGGCATTAACGTCCCTCTTGTTGATGCCAAAGTGAATATGTAAGCGCTACCACTGATTGGGCATGCTGTTGCTTAGCAGCCTGTTAATCTTCCGAGTTTACCATACTCTACCTAAGCGCACTGTCTGCGGTTGCGCTGCCTCTCACTCGTGTTATCATCAGGGCAGACCGGTTACATCCCCCTAACAAGTAAACCTGTCATTTTTCCGCTGCAGGCATGCTGTCGGTAGCGTGAATTATCCAGGGCACGTTAAAAGAGAAACACTATCATGACGGATAAATTGACCTCCCTTCGTCAGTTCACCACTGTCGTAGCTGACACCGGAGATATCGCGGCAATGAAGCTGTACCAGCCGCAGGATGCCACAACTAACCCTTCTCTGATCCTTAACGCCGCACAGATCCCTGAGTATCGCAAACTGATTGACGACGCAGTGACCTGGGCGAAAGCACAGAGCAGCGACCGCGCGCAGCAGGTTGTGGACGCTACCGACAAGCTGGCAGTGAACATCGGTCTGGAAATCCTGAAACTGGTTCCTGGCCGTATCTCTACCGAAGTGGATGCACGTCTCTCCTACGACACCGAAGCGTCTATCGCGAAAGCGAAACGTCTGATCAAAATGTACAACGACGCTGGCATCAGCAACGACCGTATCCTGATCAAACTGGCTTCTACCTGGCAGGGTATCCGCGCGGCAGAGCAGCTGGAAAAAGACGGTATCAACTGTAACCTGACCCTGCTGTTCTCCTTCGCGCAGGCGCGCGCATGTGCAGAAGCAGGCGTATACCTGATTTCTCCGTTCGTGGGCCGTATTCTGGACTGGTACAAAGCCAACACCGATAAGAAAGAGTACGCGCCGGCTGAAGATCCAGGCGTGGTTTCTGTTACTGAAATCTACGAATACTACAAACAGCATGGCTATGAGACCGTGGTTATGGGCGCAAGCTTCCGTAACGTCGGTGAAATCATCGAGCTGGCTGGCTGTGACCGCCTGACCATCGCTCCTGCACTGCTGAAAGAGCTGGCAGAAAGCGAAGGTACCATCGAGCGTAAGCTGTCTTACACCGGTGAAGTGAAAGCTCGCCCAGAGCGCATCACCGAATCCGAGTTCCTGTGGCAGCACAACCAGGATCCAATGGCTGTAGACAAGCTGGCGGACGGTATCCGTAAGTTTGCTGTTGACCAGGGCAAACTGGAAAAAATGATCGGCGACCTGCTGTAATCATTCTGCGTGACCGGGTTCCCGGTCACGCGACTTCTTTCGTACCCTGTCTGAATCTCCTCTCTGCGTGTATCATTCCCTTTAATCAGTACTTTTTGAATGGAATGGATATGAATACCTTACGCATCGGCTTAGTGTCGATTTCTGACCGCGCCTCCAGCGGTGTTTACCAGGATAAAGGCATCCCCGCTCTGGAAGAGTGGCTTGGCAGCGCGCTGACCACCCCCTTCGACATTCAGACCCGCCTGATCCCTGACGAACAGCCGATCATTGAGCAGACGCTCTGCGAGCTGGTGGATGAGATGAGCTGCCACCTTGTTCTGACGACGGGCGGAACCGGCCCCGCGCGCCGCGACGTGACGCCGGACGCAACGCTGGCGATTGCCGATCGTGAAATGCCGGGCTTCGGCGAACAGATGCGCCAGATAAGTCTACACTTTGTCCCGACGGCCATTCTTTCCCGCCAGGTGGGGGTGATCCGCAAGCAGGCGTTGATCCTGAACCTGCCGGGGCAGCCGAAGTCGATCAAAGAGACGCTGGAAGGGCTGAAGGCGGAAGATGGCAGCGTCCTCGTTCACGGCATCTTTGCGAGTGTACCGTATTGTATACAGCTGCTAGACGGTCCGTATGTGGAAACTGATGAGAAAGTGGTAGCAGCTTTTCGCCCGAAAAACGCACGCCGCGAAACAATCTCCTGAAATTAACCAATATGTGGCATTAGCTGAAGCGGCGATAGCGTGGTAAAGCTTTTACGGTATAGTAATTTTTTCTTTACGATTGCTGTAAAAATAAATCCACAACACACGCAAATGGTTCGCTATGTCACATAACACCCGACCTCTGAATCGACAGGACTACAAAACTCTCACGCTCGCGGCCTTAGGCGGCGCGCTGGAGTTTTACGACTTCATCATCTTTGTTTTCTTCGCCGCCGTGGTGGGAGAACTCTTCTTCCCGGCGGATATCCCGGAATGGCTGCGTCAGGTGCAAACCTTCGGCATTTTTGCCGCCGGATATCTGGCGCGTCCGCTGGGCGGCATTATCATGGCCCACTTTGGCGATCTGGTCGGGCGCAAGAAGATGTTTACCCTTAGCATTCTGCTGATGGCCGTGCCGACGCTGGCCATTGGTCTGCTGCCCACCTATGCCTCGATGGGCATTCTTGCTCCGTTGCTGCTGTTGCTGATGCGCGTCCTTCAGGGCGCGGCGATTGGCGGTGAAGTGCCGGGCGCATGGGTGTTTGTCGCGGAGCATGTTCCGGCGCGCCGCATTGGTATCGCCTGCGGAACCTTAACCGCGGGGTTAACAGTAGGGATTTTGCTCGGTTCCGTCGTCGCGACAATTGTAAACACCAGCATGACGCAGCAGGCCGTGCACGACTGGGGCTGGCGTATTCCGTTCCTGCTGGGCGGGGCGTTTGGTCTGGTCGCGATGTACCTGCGCCGCTGGCTGCAGGAGACGCCGATTTTCCTCGAGATGCAGCAGCGCAAAGCGCTGGCGCAGGAGCTGCCGGTGAAGGCGGTCGTGGTACGCCATAAAAAAGCGGTGGTGGTGTCGATGCTGCTCACCTGGCTGCTCTCGGCGGGCATTGTGGTGGTGATATTGATGTCTCCGGTGTGGCTGCAAAAGCAGTACGGTTTCGCTCCTGCCGTGACGCTACAGGCGAACAGTATCGCGACAATCATGCTCTGCTTTGGCTGTCTGGCCGCCGGGCTGGCGGCAGATCGTTTCGGCGCCAGCGTTACCTTTATCGTCGGCAGCCTGTTACTGGCCGCATCAAGCTGGGCGTTTTACCATCTGGCGGGCAGCCATCCTGAACAGCTGTTCCTGCTGTACGGCACGGTAGGGCTGTGCGTGGGCGTTGTCGGGGCGGTACCGTACGTGATGGTCCGCGCATTCCCGCCGGAGGTACGCTTCACCGGGATCTCATTTTCCTATAACGTGTCGTATGCCATTTTTGGCGGGCTGACGCCGATTGCGGTTACCGTGCTGATGGGCGTGTCGCCGATGGCGCCAGCCTGGTATGTACTCGCGCTCTCGCTGATGGGGCTGGTATTAGGATTTTGGCTTCGTCAGGCGGGGGGATGTCGTGCCCGCGAGGCGGACACGACAGAGGGATCAGTGTTTTTCACCAATCGGTAGAATGGTGCGGTCAAACTGCTCGTTCAGCACTTCACCCATTGCGAGGTAGATAGCGCTTGCGCCGCAAACCAGACCAATCCAGCCTGCAACATGAACGATGCCTTCGTTATCCACCAGGTGCCCAATCGCCAGCAGGGCGAACAGCACGGTCAGGCTCAGGAAAACGAACTGCAGCATGCGGTTACCTTTCAGGGTACCGAAGAACATGAACAGGGTGAAGACGCCCCACAGGCCCAGGTAAACGCCCAGGAAGTGGGCGTTTGCCGCGTCTGCCATGCCCATTTTAGGCAGCAGCAGAATGGCAACCAGGGTCAGCCAGAAAGAACCGTAAGAGGTGAATGCGGTTAAGCCGAAGGTATTGCCTTTCTTATATTCCAGCAGGCCCGCGAAGATTTGTGCGATACCGCCGTAAAAAATGCCCATCGCCAGGATGATGCCATCCATCGGGAACATCCCGATATTGTGCAGGTTCAGCAGGATAGTGGTCATGCCAAAACCCATCAGGCCCAGCGGAGCCGGATTAGCCAACTTAGTGTTGCCCATAAGTCCTCAAAAAAATCATCATTAATATGGTGAAATGGTTAAACCCGCGTCAGTTCTCCCTGACTGGGCGCGGCATCATAATGGGCGCAATCGGTGGCGTCTATGATCTCATCAGGGTGAAATTAAAATTTTTTTTATGCTTGCCCCTTGATGGATGCCGTCGCGACCCCATCTTGTAGTCAACCGCAGTGTGTGGACCTGAAAAAAATCAAATCTGGGCAGTTGAAAAAGCACGTTCTGCCCTTATTACAGGTACACAACCACATGTTGACTGAATTTTTAGTGGAGACGTTTAGATGGGTAAAATTATTGGTATCGACCTGGGTACTACCAACTCTTGTGTAGCGATTATGGATGGCACTACTGCACGCGTGCTGGAGAACGCCGAGGGCGATCGCACCACGCCTTCTATCATTGCTTATACCCAGGATGGTGAAACTCTGGTTGGTCAGCCGGCTAAACGTCAGGCAGTGACAAACCCGCAAAACACCCTGTTTGCGATTAAACGCCTGATCGGTCGCCGCTTCCAGGACGAAGAAGTTCAGCGTGACGTTTCCATCATGCCTTACAAAATCATCGCGGCAGATAACGGCGATGCATGGCTTGATGTGAAAGGCACCAAAACTGCACCACCGCAGATCTCTGCTGAAGTGCTGAAAAAAATGAAGAAAACCGCTGAAGATTACCTGGGTGAGCCGGTAACTGAAGCTGTTATCACCGTACCTGCCTACTTCAACGATGCTCAGCGTCAGGCAACCAAAGATGCTGGCCGTATCGCAGGTCTGGAAGTAAAACGTATCATCAACGAACCAACCGCGGCTGCACTGGCTTACGGTCTGGATAAAGAAGTCGGCAACCGTACTATCGCGGTTTACGACCTGGGTGGTGGTACCTTCGATATCTCTATTATCGAAATCGACGAAGTTGACGGCGAAAAAACCTTCGAAGTTCTGGCAACCAACGGTGATACCCACTTGGGTGGTGAAGACTTCGATACCCGTCTGATCAACTACCTCGTTGACGAGTTCAAGAAAGATCAGGGCATTGACCTGCGTAACGACCCGCTGGCTATGCAGCGCCTGAAAGAAGCCGCTGAGAAAGCGAAGATCGAGCTGTCTTCTGCTCAGCAGACCGACGTTAACCTGCCGTACATCACTGCAGACGCGACCGGTCCTAAACACATGAACATCAAAGTGACCCGTGCGAAACTGGAAAGCCTGGTAGAAGACCTGGTGAACCGTTCTATCGAGCCGCTGAAAGTTGCTCTGCAGGACGCTGGCCTGTCCGTGTCTGATATCAACGACGTTATCCTCGTTGGTGGCCAGACCCGTATGCCAATGGTGCAGAAGAAAGTGGCTGAGTTCTTTGGTAAAGAGCCACGTAAAGACGTTAACCCGGACGAAGCAGTGGCTATCGGTGCTGCGGTTCAGGGTGGCGTACTGACCGGCGAAGTTAAAGACGTACTGCTGCTGGACGTTACCCCGCTGTCTCTGGGTATCGAAACCATGGGCGGTGTGATGACTGCGCTCATCAACAAAAACACCACCATCCCAACCAAGCACAGCCAGGTGTTCTCTACCGCTGAAGACAACCAGTCTGCGGTAACCATCCATGTGCTGCAGGGTGAGCGTAAGCGTGCGGCGGATAACAAATCTCTGGGTCAGTTCAACCTGGACGGTATTAACCCGGCACCGCGCGGCATGCCGCAGATCGAAGTCACCTTCGATATCGATGCTGACGGTATCCTGCACGTGTCTGCGAAAGACAAAAACAGCGGTAAAGAGCAGAAGATCACCATCAAGGCATCTTCTGGCCTGAACGAAGCTGAAATCGAAAAAATGGTTCGCGATGCCGAAGCTAACGCGGAATCCGACCGTAAGTTCGAAGAGCTGGTTCAGACCCGCAACCAGGGTGACCATCTGCTGCACAGCACCCGTAAGCAGGTTGAAGAAGCAGGCGATAAACTGCCATCGGAAGACAAGACTGCTATCGAAGCTGCATTGAGTGCGCTGGAATCCTCACTGAAAGGTGAAGATAAAGCGGACATCGAAGCGAAGATGCAGGAACTGGCACAGGCTTCTCAGAAGCTGATGGAAATCGCTCAGCAGCAGCACGCTCAACAGCAGGCGGGCGCTGACTCTTCGGCGAACAACGCGAAAGACGACGACGTTGTCGACGCTGAGTTCGAAGAAGTTAAAGATAAAAAATAATCGCCCTGATGCAGGGTAATTAATCGGCACGGGCGTAGGAGAACTCTCCACGCCCGTGCTCGCATGTTAAGGGGCTTAAAAAAACCAATGGCAAAGCAAGACTATTACGAGATTTTAGGCGTTCCGAAAACTGCGGAAGAGCGTGAAATCAAAAAGGCGTATAAGCGCCTGGCCATGAAATTCCACCCGGACCGTAACCAGGGTGACAAAGAGGCTGAAGCCAAATTTAAAGAGATCAAAGAAGCCTACGAAGTCCTGACCGATGCACAAAAACGTGCGGCCTATGACCAGTACGGTCACGCAGCCTTTGAACAGGGCGGCATGGGCGGCGGTGGATTCGGTGGCGGCGGCTTTGGCGGCGGCGCTGACTTCAGCGATATCTTTGGCGATGTGTTCGGCGATATCTTCGGCGGCGGCCGTGGTCGTCAGCGCGCGGCGCGCGGCGCGGACCTGCGCTACAACATGGAGCTGACGCTGGAAGAGGCCGTTCGCGGCGTAACCAAAGAGATCCGTATTCCAACGCTGGAAGAGTGTGACGTTTGCCACGGCAGCGGTGCGAAAGCGGGTACGCAGCCACAAACCTGTCCAACCTGTCATGGTTCGGGTCAGGTACAGATGCGTCAGGGCTTCTTTGCGGTGCAGCAGGCCTGTCCGCACTGTCACGGTCGCGGTACGCTGATCAAAGATCCGTGCACCAAATGCCACGGCCACGGTCGCGTTGAGAAAACCAAGACCCTGTCCGTTAAGATCCCGGCCGGCGTGGATACGGGCGACCGCATCCGTCTGGCAGGTGAGGGCGAAGCAGGCGAGCACGGCGCACCGGCAGGCGATCTGTACGTCCAGGTGCAGGTGAAACAGCACGCTATCTTTGAGCGTGAAGGGAACAACCTGTACTGCGAAGTGCCGATCAACTTTGCGATGGCGGCACTGGGCGGTGAAATCGAAGTACCGACGCTGGATGGTCGCGTCAATCTGAAGATCCCGGGCGAGACCCAGACCGGTAAGCTGTTCCGCATGCGCGGGAAAGGCGTTAAATCCGTTCGCGGTGGTGCGCAGGGCGACCTGCTTTGCCGCGTCGTCGTGGAAACGCCGGTTGGCCTGAACGACAAGCAGAAACAGCTGCTGAAAGAGTTGCAGGAGAGCTTCGGCGGCCCGACGGGTGAGAAAAACAGCCCGCGCTCCAAAAGCTTCTTCGATGGCGTCAAAAAATTCTTCGATGATTTGACCCGCTAATCGATCAGCTGGTTTTCATCCGCAAAAGCCCGGAAGCGATTCCGGGCTTTTTTATTTGCGCGTATAGCTCGGTTAAACTGAGTTTATCCTCAATATTAATCTGTTTTTGCCGAGCTATTTGACTTGGTATTATGGTTTTATCGAGGTATTGTTGTAAAAGAGAGAACTTAAATGAAATTACTACACCGTTTCTTTAGCAGTGAGGCGTCCGGTGGCGTGATCCTGATTATTGCCGCAGCGACCGCGATGGTGCTGGCTAACCTTGGCATCACGCAGGATCTCTACCATGCATTTCTGGAAACGCCCGTTGAGCTGAAGGTCGGGGCGCTGGAAATTAACAAGAACATGCTGCTGTGGATCAACGATGCGCTAATGGCGGTATTCTTCCTGCTGGTGGGTCTTGAGGTTAAGCGTGAGCTGGTTCTGGGCTCGCTTGCCAGCCGCCAGCGTGCGGCGTTTCCTGTGATCGCAGCCATCGGCGGAATGGTCGTTCCGGCATTGCTCTTCCTGGCGTTCACCTGGCAGGATCCTGTTGCGCGTGACGGTTGGGCGATCCCGGCCGCGACGGATATCGCCTTTGCGCTCGGTGTCTTAGCCTTGCTCGGTAGCCGCGTGCCGGTGGCCCTGAAAATCTTCCTGATGGCGCTGGCGATCATCGATGACCTGGGCGCCATTGTGATTATCGCGCTGTTCTACACCAGCGATCTGTCGATCCTGTCCCTGAGCGTCGCCGCCGGGGCGATTGCGGTGCTGGCGTTGCTGAACATCTTCAATGTTCGCCGCATCGGTATCTATATCCTGGTGGGGATGGTGCTGTGGACGGCGGTGCTGAAATCCGGCGTGCACGCCACGCTGGCAGGCGTGATTGTGGGCTTCTTCGTGCCGCTTAAACCGCAGGACGGCAAGTCGCCTGCCAAACAGCTGGAGCATGTGCTGCACCCGTGGGTTGCCTTTATGATCCTGCCGCTGTTTGCGTTTGCCAACGCGGGCGTTTCCCTCGGCGGCGTGACGCTGGACGGGCTGACGTCCGTGCTGCCGCTGGGCATCATTGCCGGGCTGTTTATCGGTAAGCCGCTGGGCATTAGCCTCTTCTGCTGGCTGGCGACGAAGCTGAAGCTGGCGTCATTGCCGCATGGCACCGCGTTTTCGCAGATTATGGCCGTCGGCGTGCTGTGTGGAATCGGGTTTACGATGTCGATCTTTATTTCGACGCTGGCGTTTGGTGCGCATGCGCCTGAGCTTATCGTCTGGGCTAAACTCGGCATTCTCATCGGGTCATTACTGGCCGCGGTAATCGGTTATACCTTGTTGAAGGTGAAGTTGTCCGGACAGGCCGTCCAGGCATAACGGAACACCGGGAGGAGGCGATCCTTCTCCCGATACACACTCAGGGAGAGAAGACGCGATGTCTCATTTAAATTACAACCATCTGTACTACTTCTGGCACGTCTACAAACAGGGCTCGGTGGTGGGGGCGGCAGAGGCGCTCTACCTGACTCCGCAAACCATCACCGGGCAAATCAAGGCCCTGGAAGAGCGCCTGCAGGGCAAGCTGTTCAAGCGAAAGGGGCGTGGGATTGAACCCAGCGAACTGGGTGAACTGGTGTTCCGCTATGCGGACAAAATGTTCACCCTGAGCCAGGAGATGCTGGATATCGTCAACTATCGCAAAGAGTCGAACCTGCTCTTTGACGTGGGCGTGGCGGATGCGCTGTCCAAGAGGCTGGTGAGCGGCGTGCTGGATGCGGCGGTAGTCGAAGACGAGCAAATCCACCTGCGCTGCTTTGAATCCACCCACGAGATGCTGCTGGAGCAGCTGAGCCAGCACAAGCTGGACATGATTATCTCGGACTGCCCGATTGACTCCACCCAGCAGGAAGGGCTGTTCTCGGTGAAGATTGGCGAATGCGGCGTGAACTTCTGGTGCATTAATCCGCCGCCGGAGAAACCGTTCCCCGCGTGCCTTGAAGAGCGCCGTCTGCTGGTGCCGGGAAGACGTTCCATGCTCGGACGCAAGCTGCTGAACTGGTTTAATTCGCAGGGGCTGAAGGTAGAAATCCTCGGTGAGTTCGACGATGCGGCGCTGATGAAAGCCTTTGGCGAAGCGCATAATGCGATCTTCGTTGCGCCGACGCTGTACGCGCACGATCTCTATTCGGACGATAAGATTACGGAGATAGGCAGAGTGGATAACGTGATGGAGGAGTATCACGCCATATTTGCCGAAAGAATGATTCAGCACCCGGCGGTGCAGCGAATCTGCAATCGTGACTACTCGGTGCTGTTTACGCCACCGGCAATTTGAAGGCATAAAAAAACCCGCGTTAAGCGGGTTCTTTAAACAAGCAACAACAAGTAGCGATTAAGCCAGTTTGTTGATCTGCGCGGTCAGGTTTGCTTTATGACGCGCTGCTTTGTTTTTGTGGATCAGACCTTTAGCAGCCTGACGATCCACGATTGGTTGCATTTCGTTAAATGCGTTCTGCGCTGCAGCT
Source organism: Enterobacter cloacae complex sp. P16RS2 (assembly GCF_014982155.1). Classification (NCBI taxonomy): domain Bacteria; kingdom Pseudomonadati; phylum Pseudomonadota; class Gammaproteobacteria; order Enterobacterales; family Enterobacteriaceae; genus Enterobacter; species Enterobacter cloacae complex sp. P16RS2. The sequence goes on from NZ_JADCKW010000019.1 coordinate 137,742, forward strand.
TTGTCGCCTGCTTCGATTGCTGCGTATACTTTCTTGATGAAAGTACGCATCATAGAGCGACGGCTTGCGTTGTGCTTACGAGCCTTTTCAGACTGAACGGCACGTTTCTTAGCTGATTTGATATTAGCCAAGTCCAACTCCCAAATATGTTCTATGTGGACAATTCAAAGGCCGAGGAATATGCCCTCTTTGCCTTCTTTTGTCAATGGATTTGTGCAAATAAGCGCCGTTAATTAGCGACGCTACGTTACGTAGTGATGGCGCAGGATTCTACCAGCTTGTCTTCCCTGAATACAGCCTTTCGGCATAAAAATCGCAGTTCAGGAGCAGATTTTTTCGCTGCGAAAGGTCAGCCTGATGAAATCATTACGGCTTTCTGTTTTGCGCGAACAATCGCCGGTTAACCTTAACCGCTGTACAAGGTATACTTTGGCGATTTTCACTGTTTTGAGCCAGACATGAAGCTGATACGCGGCATACATAATCTCAGCAGCGCGCCACACGGGTGCGTGCTGACTATTGGTAATTTCGACGGCGTGCATCGTGGTCATCAGGCGCTGTTGCAGGGATTGCGTAAAGAAGGGGAGGCCCGCGGCCTGCCCGTTGTAGTGATGATTTTCGAGCCGCAGCCGCTGGAGCTGTTCGCGGGCGATAAATCTCCCGCCCGACTCACTCGCCTGCGCGAGAAATTGCGCTATCTGGCGGAGTCCGGCGTGGACTATGTATTGTGTTTACGTTTCGATCGTCGCTTTGCCGCGCTGACAGCACAAAATTTCGTCAGCGACCTGCTGGTTAAGCGTCTTGGCGTACAGTTTCTTGCCGTGGGTGATGATTTCCGCTTTGGCGCTGGTCGTCAGGGCGATTTCTTGCTATTACAGAAGGCTGGTCTGGAGTACGGATTTGACGTCACCAGCGCGATGACCTTCTGCGAAGGCGGCGTGCGCGTCAGCAGCACGGCGGTGCGTCAGGCGCTGGCTAATGATGACCTGGACACGGCAGAAACCCTGCTGGGGCATCCGTTCACTATCTCTGGCCGCGTGGTCCATGGCGATGCGCTGGGCCGCACGATAGGCTTCCCGACGGCGAATATACCGCTGCGTCGTCAGGTTTCCCCGGTTAAAGGGGTGTATGCGGTGGAAGTGGCAGGACTGGGCGATAAGCCGTTCTACGGCGTCGCCAACATTGGCACGCGTCCGACCGTCGCCGGTGTGCGTCAACAGTTAGAAGTGCACCTGCTGGACGTTGTAATGGACCTCTATGGTCGCCATATAGATGTGATACTGCGTAAGAAAATACGCAACGAGCAGCGATTTGGTTCGCTGGATGAACTAAAAGCGCAAATTGCGCGAGATGAATTGACGGCCCGCGAGTTTTTTGGGCTTTGAACCCGGCTTAACTGCCTACGTGATAAATACGGAACCGAGAATCTGATGAGTGACTATAAATCAACCCTGAATTTGCCGGAAACAGGGTTCCCGATGCGCGGCGATCTCGCCAAGCGCGAACCGGGAATGCTGGCGCGTTGGACCGATGATGACCTGTACGGCATCATTCGTGCAGCCAAAAAAGGCAAAAAAACCTTCATTCTGCATGATGGCCCTCCATATGCGAATGGCAGCATTCATATTGGTCACTCGGTTAACAAGATTCTGAAAGACATTATCGTGAAGTCCAAAGGCCTCACGGGATATGACTCGCCTTACGTTCCTGGCTGGGACTGCCACGGTCTGCCAATCGAGCTGAAAGTGGAGCAAGAGTTTGGCAAACCGGGTGAGAAGTTCACCGCCGCCGAGTTCCGTGCGAAGTGCCGCGAATACGCAGCCACGCAGGTTGACGGTCAGCGCGCTGACTTCATCCGTCTGGGCGTGCTGGGCGACTGGTCGCACCCGTACCTGACCATGGACTTCAAAACTGAAGCCAACATCATCCGTGCGCTGGGTAAAATCATCGGTAACGGCCACCTGCACAAAGGCGCTAAGCCGGTGCACTGGTGCGTGGACTGCCGTTCTGCGCTGGCAGAAGCGGAAGTTGAGTATTACGACAAAACCTCTCCGTCTATCGACGTGGCGTTCAACGCTGTCGATCAGGATGCGGTGAAGGCTAAATTTGGCGTCTCCTCGGTAAACGGCCCGATCTCTTTGGTGATCTGGACCACCACCCCGTGGACCCTGCCAGCAAACCGTGCGATCTCCCTGTCCGGTGAGTTCGAATACGCGCTGGTGCAGATTGACGGTCAGGCGGTTATCCTGGCGAAAGATCTGGTTGAGAGCGTGCTGAAGCGCGCGCATATCACCGACTACACCGTGCTGGGCACCGTGAAAGGCGACGCGCTGGAGCTGATGCGCTTCAAACACCCGTTCCTGGACTTCGACGTTCCGGCGATCCTGGGCGACCACGTGACGCTGGAAGCGGGTACCGGTGCTGTACATACCGCCGGTGGCCACGGTCCTGACGACTACAACATCAGCCTGAAGTACGGTCTGGAAATCGCTAACCCGGTTGGCCCGGACGGCTCTTATCTGCCTGGCACCTACCCGGCGCTGGACGGTATCAACGTCTTCAAAGCGAACGACATCATCGTCGACATGCTGCGCACCAGCGGCGCGCTGCTGCACGTTGAAAAAATGCAGCACAGCTATCCGTGCTGCTGGCGTCACAAGACCCCGATCATCTTCCGTGCGACCCCGCAGTGGTTCGTCAGCATGGATCAGAAAGGCCTGCGCGAGCAGTCTCTGAAAGAGATCAAAGGCGTGCAGTGGATCCCTGACTGGGGCCAGGCGCGTATCGAATCCATGGTGGCTAACCGTCCTGACTGGTGTATCTCCCGTCAGCGTACCTGGGGCGTGCCGATGTCTCTGTTCGTACATAAAGAGACGCAGGAGCTGCACCCGAACACTCTGGAACTGATGGAAGAAGTGGCGAAGCGCGTCGAAGTTGACGGCATTCAGGCGTGGTGGGATCTCGACTCTCGCGACATCCTGGGCGCAGACGCTGATAGCTACGAAAAAGTACCAGATACTCTGGACGTGTGGTTCGACTCCGGTTCTACCCACTCTTCAGTCGTTGACGTGCGTCCGGAATTTGCCGGTCACGCCGCCGACATGTATCTGGAAGGTTCTGACCAACACCGCGGCTGGTTCATGTCATCTCTGATGATCTCCACCGCCATGAAGGGTAAAGCGCCTTACCGTCAGGTACTGACTCACGGTTTCACTGTGGATGGTCAGGGCCGTAAGATGTCCAAGTCTATCGGTAACACCGTTTCTCCGCAGGATGTAATGAACAAGCTGGGCGCAGACATTCTGCGTCTGTGGGTGGCCTCTACCGATTACACCGGCGAAATGGCGGTGTCTGACGAGATCCTGAAGCGTGCTGCCGACAGCTATCGTCGTATCCGTAACACGGCGCGCTTCCTGCTGGCGAACCTGAACGGGTTCGATCCGGCAAAAGACATGGTGAAACCGGAAGAGATGGTGGTGCTGGACCGCTGGGCGGTAGGCTGCGCGAAAGCGGCGCAGGAGGATATCCTGAAAGCCTATGAGTCTTACGACTTCCACGAAGTGGTGCAGCGCCTGATGCGCTTCTGCTCCATCGAGATGGGCTCGTTCTACCTCGACATCATCAAAGACCGCCAGTACACCGCGAAAGCGGACAGCGTGGCGCGTCGTAGTTGCCAGACCGCGCTGTTCCACATCGCAGAAGCGCTGGTTCGCTGGATGGCGCCGATCATGTCCTTCACCGCGGACGAAATCTGGGGCTACCTGCCGGGCGACCGTGAGAAGTATGTGTTCACGGGCGAGTGGTACGAAGGTCTGTTCGATCTCTCCAGCACCGAAGCGATGAACGATGCCTTCTGGGACGAGCTGCTGAAAGTGCGTGGCGAAGTGAACAAGGTTATCGAGCAGGCGCGTGCGGACAAGAAAGTCGGCGGCTCTCTGGAAGCGGCAGTCACGCTGTACGCCGAACCGGAGCTGGCGGCGAAGCTGACGGCGCTGGGCGATGAATTACGATTTGTCCTGTTGACCTCGGGCGCGAAAGTTGCGGATTATGCCGAGGCTTCTGATGATGCTCAGCAGAGCGAACTGCTCAAAGGACTGAAAGTCGCGCTGAGCAAAGCCGACGGTGAGAAATGCCCGCGTTGCTGGCATTACACCACCGATGTTGGCCAGGTGGCGGAACACGCAGACATCTGCGGACGCTGTGTAAGCAACGTCGCCGGTGACGGCGAAAAACGTAAGTTTGCCTGATGAGTAAAACTCTCTGTTCAACAGGACTGCGCTGGCTGTGGCTGGTTGTGGTGGTGCTGATTATCGATCTGGGCAGCAAGTTCCTGATCCTCCAGAATTTTGCTCTGGGGGAAACGGTTCCGCTGTTCCCGTCGCTTAACCTGCACTACGCGCGTAACTACGGCGCAGCGTTTAGTTTCCTTGCCGACAGCGGTGGCTGGCAGCGCTGGTTCTTTGCGGGTATCGCTCTCGGTATCTGTGTGATCCTCGCGGTGCTGATGTACCGCTCGAAGGCGACGCAAAAGCTGAATAACATCGCCTACGCGCTGATCATTGGCGGTGCGCTGGGCAACCTGTTTGACCGCCTGTGGCACGGCTTTGTGGTCGATATGATCGACTTCTACGTCGGCGACTGGCACTTCGCGACCTTTAACCTGGCCGACACCGCAATTTGCGTTGGAGCCGCGTTAATCGTGCTGGAAGGCTTCCTGCCTAAACCCGCCGCGAAAGAGCAGGCGTAACACACTCGCCCGGCGGCGTAACGCCACCGGGCAAAACAAGCGAGCAATTTGCATGTCTAAATCCGTACAGAGCAACAGCGCGGTTCTCGTTCACTTCACGCTGAAGCTGGATGACGGCTCCACGGCCGAATCCACCCGCAATAACGGCAAACCGGCCCTGTTTCGTCTTGGCGATACCTCCCTGTCTGAAGGTCTTGAGCAGCAGCTTCTGGGCCTGAAAGAGGGAGAGAAAAAAGCCTTTTCGCTGGAGCCGGATGCCGCGTTTGGTGTGCCGAGTCCGGACCTGATCCAGTATTTCTCGCGCCGCGAGTTTATGGACGCGGGTGAACCGGAGATCGGAGCGATTATGCTCTTTACCGCTATGGACGGCAGCGAAATGCCTGGCGTGATCCGCGAAATCAACGGCGACTCTATTACCGTTGACTTCAACCATCCGCTTGCCGGGCGTACCGTTCATTTTGATGTTGAAGTGCTGGAAATCGATCCTGCACTGGAGGCCTGAAATGCAGATCCTGTTGGCTAACCCGCGCGGCTTCTGCGCCGGTGTAGACCGCGCTATCAGCATTGTTGAAAACGCGCTGGAGATTTACGGCGCGCCGATTTATGTGCGTCACGAAGTGGTGCACAACCGCTACGTGGTCGACAGCCTGCGCGAGCGCGGCGCCATCTTCATTGAGCAGATCAGCGAAGTGCCGGACGGTGCGATCCTGATCTTCTCCGCGCACGGCGTCTCGCAGGCGGTACGTAACGAAGCGAAAAGCCGCGATCTGACCGTATTCGATGCCACCTGTCCGCTGGTGACAAAAGTGCATATGGAAGTGGCGCGCGCCAGCCGTCGTGGTGAAGAGTCGATTCTGATTGGCCATGCCGGTCATCCGGAAGTCGAAGGCACCATGGGCCAGTACAGCAACCCGGAAGGGGGGATGTACCTGGTTGAGTCGCCTGAAGATGTCTTTACGCTGAACGTTAAAAATGAGGCCCGTCTGTCGTTTATGACCCAGACGACGCTCTCCGTAGACGATACCTCAGACGTGATTGACGCGCTGCGTCAGCGCTTCCCGAAGATCGTCGGCCCGCGTAAGGATGATATCTGCTACGCGACCACTAACCGTCAGGAAGCGGTGCGCGCACTGGCTGAACAGGCGGATGTGGTGCTGGTCGTCGGCTCCAAAAACTCGTCTAACTCCAACCGTCTGGCCGAACTGGCGCAGCGTATGGGGAAAGCGGCGTTCCTGATTGACGATGCGACGGACATTCAGGAAGCGTGGGTGAAAGAGGCAAAATGTGTAGGCGTCACCGCAGGCGCTTCCGCGCCGGATATTCTGGTGCAAAACGTGATTACCCGCCTGCAGGAGCTGGGCGGCGGCGAAGCGGTGCCGCTGGAAGGACGTGAAGAGAACATCGTTTTCGAAGTCCCGAAAGAACTGCGCATCGACGCCCGCGAAGTTGAATAGACCTTTTTCTGATGAAAGGCCAGCACCTCCTGTGCTGGCCTTTTTTTTACCCGTTACTTTATCGTGACGACAAAATCATGTCTTTTACTGATATTTAAGTCCGTTTCACGTTAAATTCTAATTATCGGTGTTTTCAGTTGGCAGTGCTTCTCAAGGCTGGTTAATCTGAAAACGGTTTACATCATTTTAACGTAAGAGAATAACTATGCATGATGCACAGATCCGTGTCGCTATTGCGGGCGCGGGTGGACGTATGGGCCGTCAGCTTATTCAGGCGGCACTTCAGATGGATGGCGTCGCGCTTGGCGCGGCACTGGAGCGTGAAGGTTCGTCGCTTCTGGGGACCGATGCCGGTGAGCTGGCAGGCGCTGGCCACACGGGCGTTACCGTGCAAAGCAGCCTGGAGGCGGTAAAAGATGACTTCGATGTATTCATCGATTTTACCCGCCCGGAAGGAACGCTCGCGCATCTGGCGTTTTGTCGCCAGCACGGCAAGGGAATGGTGATTGGCACCACCGGTTTTGACGATGCGGGTAAGCAGGCTATCCATGATGCATCAAAAGAGATTGCGATTGTCTTCGCCGCAAACTTCAGCGTGGGCGTTAACGTCATGCTGAAGCTGCTGGAGAAGGCCGCGAAGGTGATGGGCAACTATACCGATATTGAGATCGTAGAAGCTCACCACCGTTACAAAGTTGATGCGCCATCGGGTACGGCGCTGGCGATGGGCGAAGCGATTGCTCATGCACTTGATAAAGATTTAAAAGACTGCGCGGTCTATACCCGTGAAGGTTACACCGGCGAACGCGTTCCTGGCACCATTGGCTTCGCAACCGTGCGAGCGGGTGACATCGTCGGCGAACACACGGCGATGTTCGCCGATATAGGAGAGCGCGTCGAAATTACGCATAAAGCCTCCAGCCGAATGACGTTCGCCAACGGTGCGGTACGTTCCGCTTTGTGGCTTAAAAACAAGAAAGACGGCCTTTTTGATATGAGAGACGTGCTAGATCTCAACAATTTGTAAGCATTATTACCCATCGTGATGTGGTTATTGCAGTCGTAATTGTTTGATTGCATAGGGCAATATTTTATTGCCCTTTTATTTTATCTGTTTCATCGCGTGATTTTACTTAATGCTCTAAAAATATATCTCTTATAGCGTTTTAACGTTACTGAAATGTAAATTTTGACCATCCGGTCTACTTTTTCATGCTCCAACACGACATTTTTTATTAAACCCGGCGCGCAAGCGTTTTCTGCGGTGATTTACCTGATCTTTTTGTCGCTTAAGCTCTGTTCCGCTCGCCAGGCTTGCAAAAGGCTAAGCAAAATATCCGTTTTAAGTTGACTTTTACCAACCAAATCTCCAGAATGCCGCCGTTTGCCAAAAATCCGCTGGCAACACATTTGCATTGATCCATGACATGCTATGAATTAATATGCAAATAAAGTGAGTGAATATTCTCTGGAGGGTGTTTTGATTAAGTCAGCGCTATTGGTTCTGGAAGACGGAACCCAGTTTATCGGTCGGGCCATAGGGGCAACGGGTTCGGCGGTTGGGGAAGTCGTTTTCAATACTTCAATGACCGGTTATCAAGAAATCCTCACTGATCCTTCCTATTCTCGCCAAATCGTTACCCTTACTTATCCTCATATCGGCAATGTTGGCACCAACGCGGCTGACGAAGAATCTTCTCAGGTACATGCGCAAGGCCTGGTCATCCGCGACCTGCCGCTGATTGCCAGCAACTTCCGCAATACCGAAGATCTCTCTTCTTACCTGAAGCGCCATAACATCGTGGCGATTGCCGATATCGATACCCGTAAGTTAACGCGTCTGCTGCGCGAGAAGGGTGCACAGAACGGCTGCATCATCGCGGGTGATAACCTCGATGCGACGCTGGCGCTGGAAAAAGCGAAAGCCTTCCCGGGCCTGAACGGCATGGACCTGGCGAAAGAAGTGACGACCGCTGAAGCCTACAGCTGGACCCAGGGTAGCTGGACGCTGGAAGGCGACCTGCCGGAAGCGAAAAAAGAGAGCGAGCTGCCGTTCCACGTGGTGGCCTACGATTTCGGCGCCAAGCGCAACATCCTGCGCATGCTGGTTGACCGCGGCTGCCGCCTGACGGTGGTTCCGGCACAAACGTCTGCCGAAGACGTGCTGAAGATGAATCCGGACGGTATTTTCCTGTCTAACGGTCCTGGCGACCCGGCGCCGTGCGATTACGCCATCGCCGCTATCAAGTCCTTCCTGGAAACCGACATCCCGGTATTCGGCATCTGCCTTGGCCATCAGCTGCTGGCGCTGGCGAGCGGTGCGAACACCGTTAAGATGAAGTTCGGCCACCACGGTGGTAACCACCCGGTGAAAGACATCGACAACAACACGGTGATGATCACCGCGCAGAACCACGGCTTTGCCGTCGATGAAGCCTCGATGCCGGCTAACCTGCGCGTGACCCATAAGTCGCTGTTCGATGGCACCCTGCAGGGGATTCATCGCACCGATAAGCCAGCATTCAGCTTCCAGGGTCACCCGGAAGCCAGCCCGGGCCCACACGATGCCGCGCCGCTGTTCGATCACTTCATCGAACTTATCGAGCAATACCGTAAGACCGCTAAATAATCAGGAGCCGAGAAGACAATGCCAAAACGTACAGACATAAAAAGCATCCTGATCCTTGGCGCTGGCCCGATCGTCATCGGCCAGGCCTGCGAATTCGACTACTCCGGCGCGCAGGCGTGTAAAGCCCTGCGTGAAGAGGGTTACCGCGTTATCCTGGTAAACTCTAACCCGGCAACCATCATGACCGACCCGGAAATGGCAGATGCAACCTACATCGAGCCGATTCACTGGGAAGTGGTGCGTAAAATCATCGAGAAAGAGCGTCCGGACGCGGTGCTGCCAACCATGGGCGGCCAGACGGCGCTGAACTGTGCGCTGGAGCTGGAGCGTCAGGGCGTGCTGGAAGAGTTCGGCGTGACCATGATTGGTGCGACCGCCGACGCGATTGATAAAGCAGAAGACCGTCGCCGCTTCGACGTGGCGATGAAGAAAATCGGCCTCGACACCGCGCGTTCCGGTATCGCACACAACATGGAAGAAGCGCTGGCCGTTGCGGCTGACGTGGGCTATCCGTGCATCATCCGCCCATCGTTCACCATGGGCGGCACCGGCGGCGGCATCGCCTACAACCGCGAAGAGTTCGAAGAGATTTGCGAACGCGGTCTGGATCTCTCCCCAACCAAAGAGCTGCTGATTGATGAATCGCTGATTGGCTGGAAAGAGTACGAGATGGAAGTGGTGCGTGATAAAAACGACAACTGCATCATCGTCTGCTCCATCGAAAACTTCGATGCGATGGGTATCCACACCGGCGACTCCATCACCGTTGCGCCAGCCCAGACCCTGACCGACAAAGAGTATCAAATCATGCGTAACGCCTCGATGGCGGTACTGCGTGAAATCGGCGTGGAAACCGGCGGTTCTAACGTGCAGTTCTCGGTGAACCCGAAAACCGGCCGTCTGATTGTTATCGAAATGAACCCGCGCGTGTCCCGTTCCTCCGCGCTGGCCTCTAAAGCGACCGGCTTCCCGATTGCGAAAGTGGCGGCGAAGCTGGCGGTGGGCTACACCCTCGACGAGCTGATGAACGACATCACCGGTGGCCGCACGCCTGCGTCCTTCGAGCCGTCTATCGACTACGTTGTCACCAAAATTCCTCGCTTCAACTTCGAGAAATTCGCGGGCGCGAACGACCGTCTGACCACCCAGATGAAATCTGTCGGTGAAGTGATGGCAATTGGCCGCACGCAGCAGGAATCCCTGCAGAAAGCGCTGCGCGGCCTCGAAGTGGGCGCGACCGGCTTCGACCCGAAAGTGAGCCTGGACGACCCGGAAGCGCTGACCAAAATCCGCCGCGAGCTGAAAGACGCGGGCGCAGAGCGTATCTGGTATATCGCAGATGCCTTCCGTGCTGGCCTGTCCGTCGACGGCGTGTTCAACCTGACCAACATCGACCGCTGGTTCCTGGTGCAGATTGAAGAGCTGGTGCGTCTGGAAGAACAGGTCGCTGAGCTGGGTATCACCGGCCTGGACGCTGACTTCCTGCGCGTGCTGAAGCGTAAAGGCTTCGCCGACGCGCGTCTGGCTAAGCTGGCGGGCGTGCGCGAAGCGGAAATCCGCAAGCTGCGCGACCAGTACGACCTGCACCCGGTCTACAAGCGCGTGGACACCTGTGCGGCTGAATTCTCGACCGACACCGCCTACATGTACTCCACCTATGAAGACGAGTGTGAAGCGAACCCGTCCGTCGACCGCGACAAGATTATGGTGCTGGGCGGCGGTCCAAACCGTATCGGCCAGGGCATCGAGTTCGACTACTGCTGCGTACACGCCTCCCTGGCGCTGCGCGAAGACGGTTACGAGACCATCATGGTCAACTGTAACCCGGAAACCGTCTCTACCGACTACGACACCTCTGACCGCCTCTACTTCGAGCCGGTTACCCTGGAAGACGTGCTGGAAATCGTGCGCATCGAGAAGCCAAAAGGCGTTATCGTGCAGTACGGCGGCCAGACCCCGCTGAAGCTGGCGCGCGCGCTGGAAGCAGCAGGCGTGCCGGTTATCGGCACCAGCCCGGACGCGATTGACCGTGCGGAAGACCGCGAGCGTTTCCAGCAGGCGGTTGACCGTCTGAAGCTGAAACAGCCGGCGAACGCCACCGTGACCGCCATTGAAATGGCCGTTGAGAAGGCGAAAGAGATTGGCTACCCGCTGGTGGTGCGTCCTTCCTACGTGCTGGGCGGCCGCGCGATGGAAATCGTTTATGACGAGGCCGACCTGCGTCGCTACTTCCAGACCGCGGTGAGCGTGTCTAACGATGCGCCAGTGCTGCTCGACCGCTTCCTCGACGACGCTGTGGAAGTGGACGTTGACGCCATCTGCGACGGCGAAATGGTGCTGATTGGCGGCATCATGGAGCACATCGAGCAGGCTGGCGTGCACTCCGGCGACTCCGCCTGTTCTCTGCCGGCGTACACGCTGAGCCAGGAGATTCAGGACGTGATGCGCCAGCAGGTGCAGAAGCTGGCCTTCGAGCTGCAGGTTCGCGGTCTGATGAACGTCCAGTTCGCGGTGAAAGACAACGAAGTCTATCTGATTGAAGTGAACCCGCGTGCGGCACGTACCGTACCGTTCGTCTCCAAAGCCACCGGCGTACCGCTGGCGAAAGTCGCGGCGCGCGTGATGGCGGGCCAGACGCTGGCGCAGCAGGGCGTGACCAAAGAGATCATTCCACCGTACTACTCGGTGAAAGAAGTGGTGCTGCCGTTCAACAAATTCCCGGGCGTTGACCCGCTGTTAGGGCCAGAAATGCGCTCTACCGGGGAAGTGATGGGCGTGGGCCGCACCTTCGCAGAAGCGTTCGCGAAGGCGCAGCTGGGCAGTAGCTCCACCATGAGAAAATCAGGCCGTGCGCTGCTCTCCGTTCGTGAAGGCGATAAAGAGCGCGTGGTTGACCTGGCCGCCAAGCTGCTGAAACAGGGCTTCGAGCTGGACGCGACCCACGGTACCGCGATTGTGCTGGGCGAAGCCGGCATCAACCCGCGTCTGGTGAACAAGGTGCATGAAGGTCGTCCGCACATTCAGGACCGTATCAAGAATGGCGAATACACCTACATCATCAACACCACCGCAGGCCGCCAGGCGATTGAAGACTCCAAGCTGATTCGCCGCAGCGCGCTGCAGTACAAAGTGCACTACGACACCACCCTGAACGGCGGTTTCGCGACGGCCATGGCGCTGAACGCGGATGCCACCGAGAAGGTGATTTCGGTTCAGGAAATGCACGCGCAGATTAGCAAGTAAGTAAAAATGCCCGGTGCCGTTCGGTTGCCGGGCATTCTCCCATCTTCAGAACCTTCTGGTTTTTCATCCGCATTCAGTCAGTTAGCCTAAAATGGTTAGGTCGATAACGAAATTCAACTGAGAGCAGGGGAAAACACCATGCAAAATAAATTACTGATCGCTTCCGTTCTGGCTGCCACGACAATGTTTACCGTTGCGGGCTGTTCGTCTAATCAGGCCGTAAAAACCACCGATGGCAAAACCATTGTCACCGACGGCAAACCGCAGGTAGATGACGATACCGGTCTGGTGTCGTATAAAAACGCCGAAACCGGTCAAACCGAGCAGATCAACCGTGACCAGGTTAAATCCATGGGCGAGCTGGATAACTAATTCAGAATTCTGACGTAAGCCCGTCAATAATATTCACTATTAGCCTGTTGAATTACTGACTACACTCTTTTGTTAAAAGAAAGCAGTAACAACAGGCTAATCAATGATTCTGATAATTTATGCCCATCCTTATCCGCAGCACTCGCATGCGAATAAGCGGATGCTTGAGCAGGTAAGGACGCTTGATAACGTAGAGATACGTTCCCTCTATCAACTCTATCCCGATTTTAATATCGATATCGCCGCCGAGCAGGAGGCGCTTTCCCGTGCCGATCTGATTATCTGGCAGCATCCGATGCAGTGGTACAGCACGCCCCCGCTCCTGAAGCTGTGGATCGATAAAGTCTTCTCCCACGGCTGGGCGTACGGACACAACGGCAATGCGCTAAAAGGAAAAAGCCTGATGTGGGCGGTCACCACCGGCGGCGGTGAAAGCCATTTTGATATCGGTTCCTTCCCGGGTTTTGACGTCCTGGCGCAGCCGCTGCAGGCGACTGCGCTCTATTGCGGCCTGAACTGGCTCCCGCCGTTTGCGATGCACTGCACGTTTGTTTGCGACGATGAAACGCTGCAGGCGCAGGCTCGCCATTATAAACAACGCTTACTTGAGTGGCAGGAGACGCACCATGGATAGCCATACGCTGATACAGGCGCTGATTTACCTCGGCGCGGCGGCGCTGATTGTGCCCGTGGCGGTACGCCTGGGGCTGGGTTCGGTGCTCGGCTACCTGATTGCGGGCTGCGTCATTGGGCCGTGGGGCTTTCGGCTGGTCACGGATGCCGAGGCGATTCTCCATTTCGCTGAAATCGGCGTGGTGCTGATGCTGTTTGTGATTGGCCTGGAGCTCGACCCGCAGCGGCTGTGGAAGCTTCGCGCCTCGGTATTTGGCGGCGGCGCGCTGCAGATGGTGGCCTGCGGCCTGCTGCTGGGTGGGTTCTGCATCCTGTTGGGTATGGACTGGAAAGTGGCAGAGCTCATCGGCATGACGCTGGCGCTCTCCTCCACGGCGATTGCCATGCAGGCGATGAACGAGCGAAATCTGACGGTATCCCAGATGGGACGCAGCGCGTTCTCAGTGCTGCTGTTCCAGGACATTGCCGCTATCCCGCTGGTGGCGATGATCCCGCTGCTGGCGGCCAGCGGTTCGTCTACCACGCTGGGCGCTTTTGCGCTGTCGGCGCTGAAGGTGGCGGGCGCGCTGGCGCTGGTGGTGCTGCTTGGCCGCTACGTGACCCGCCCGCTGCTGCGGTTTGTTGCCCGCTCTGGCCTGCGCGAAGTGTTCAGCGCCGTGGCGCTGTTCCTGGTGTTTGGCTTCGGTCTGCTGCTGGAGGAGGCCGGGCTATCGATGGCGATGGGGGCGTTCCTCGCAGGCGTTCTGCTGGCGAGCTCTGAATACCGTCACGCGCTGGAAAGCGATATCGAGCCGTTCAAAGGACTGCTGCTGGGGCTGTTTTTCATCGGCGTCGGGATGTCCGTCGATTTCGGCACGCTGGTGACGCACCCGCTGCGGATCGTCATCCTGCTCGTCGGCTTCCTGGTCATTAAAATGGTGATGCTGTGGCTGATTGCTCGCCCATTGAACGTGCCGGGCAGGCAACGCCGCTGGTTCGCCGTGCTGCTGGGGCAGGGGAGTGAATTTGCGTTCGTGGTCTTTGGCGCCGCGCAGATGGCAAACGTGCTCGATCCCGAGTGGGCGAAGGTGCTGACGCTGGCGGTGGCACTGTCGATGGCGGCGACGCCGGTGCTGCTGGTGGTGCTGACGCGCCTGGAAAAATCGGGCAGCGAGCAGGAGCGCGAGGCCGACGAGATCGACGAGGAGCAGCCGCGCGTCATCATCGCCGGATTTGGCCGCTACGGGCAGATCGTGGGTCGTTTACTGCTGTCGAGCGGGGTGAAAATGGTCATCCTCGATCACGATCCCGACCATGTCGATACCCTGCGTAAATTTGATATGAAGGTGTTTTACGGCGATGCGACCCGCGTCGATCTGCTGGAATCCGCCGGGGCGGCAAAAGCCGAGGTGTTGATTAACGCCATTGACGATCCGGAAACCAGCATGCAGATGGTGGAGCTGGTAAAAGAGCATTTCCCGGCGCTGACTATTATCTCCCGCGCGCGCGATGTGGATCACTACATCCGGCTGCGACAGGCTGGCGTAGAGGCGCCTGAACGTGAAACGTTCGAAGGTGCGCTGAAGTCTGGCCGAGTGGCGCTGGAAAACCTGGGGCTCGGGGCGTATGAAGCGCGTGAGCGTGCAGACCTGTTCCGCCGCTTTAATACCGAGATGGTTGAAGAGATGGCGGCGATGGCCGGCAGTACGGCCACCGAGCGCGCGGCGGTGTTCAAACGCACCAGCGCGATGCTGACGGAAATCATTAACGAGGACCGTAACCACCTGTCGCTGATCCAGCGTCACGGCTGGCAGGGCACGGAAGAGGGCAAGCATACCGGCGATCCGGCTGACGAGCCCGAGAGTAAACCTTCTGCGTGAAGTGGAGTTGCCAGCAATATTAAAAAATTTCTTTATCTTTACTCTGCCGCCAGTCGACGAAAGATTAAGCTTTCCGTATAGTGGCGGCAATTTTTTGCATCCGGGAAATTTTCAATGATCAGTCTGATTGCAGCGCTGGCGGTGGACCGCGTTATCGGTATGGAAAATGCCATGCCGTGGAACCTGCCTGCCGATCTCGCATGGTTTAAACGTACTACGTTAAACAAGCCGGTAGTGATGGGCCGCCTGACCTGGGAGTCGATTGGTCGTCCATTGCCGGGCCGTAAGAATATCGTTATCAGCAGCCAGCCGGGCACTGACGATCGCGTCGAATGGGTAAAATCAGTAGACGAGGCGATTGCTGCATGCGGCAGTGCCGAAGAGATCATGGTGATTGGCGGTGGGCGCGTGTACGAGCAGTTCCTGCCAAAAGCGCAGAAGCTGTATCTGACCCACATTGATGCAGAAGTGGAAGGGGATACCCATTTCCCGGACTACGATCCGGACGAGTGGGAATCGGTTTTCAGTGAATTCCACGACGCGGATGCACAGAACTCCCACAGCTACTGCTTCGAGATTCTGGAACGTCGTTAAGTGATTTTCCCTCTCCCGACCGGGAGAGGGAATAGCGTATCAGGAGGCAACGGCCTCACTTTCCCCTAAGTCCAGCTGTCGGTTGGACGGCTGCACAAAGTAAGCTTTATCTTCCCAGCGTAAGCAGGTTAACTCTCCGCCCCAGCAGCATCCGGTATCCAGACCGTAAATCCCTTCCGGTGTTCCTTTTCCTTCCAGCGCAGCCCAGTGGCCAAATACCACGCTGTACTCGCTTGTCACCGGCCCCGGAATGGCAAACCACGGTTTCAGCGGAGCGGGCGCGCTCTCCGGCGTCTCTTTGGAATACATATCCAGCTGTCCGTTCGGGAAGCAGAAACGCATGCGGGTGAACGCGTTGGTGATAAAGCGCAGACGGGCCAGACCGCTGAGATCCTCGCTCCAGTGGTTTGGCATATCGCCGTACATGGCATCGAGGAAGAAAGGATACGAGTCGCTCGCTAGCACCGCCTCAACGTCACGCGCGCAGGTTTTCGCCGTCTCAAGATCCCATTGTGGCGTGATTCCGGCATGCGCCATGACCAGCTTTTTCTCTTCGTCGATCTGCAGCAGGGGCTGACGGCGCAGCCAGTTAATCAGATCGTCTGCGTCCGGCGCATCCAGCAGTGGGGTGAGGCGATCTTTAGGCTTGTTGCGGCTGATCCCGGCGAAAACCGCCAGCAGATGCAGATCGTGATTGCCCAGCACCATGCGGACGCTGTCGCCCAGCGATTTGACGAAACGTAATACTTCAAGGGAGCCGGGGCCACGCGCGACTAAATCGCCCGTCAGCCAGAGCGTGTCCTGTCCTGGCGTAAAGTCGACCTGTTTTAATAATGCGATCAGTTCATCGTAGCAACCGTGAACGTCGCCAATCAGATATGTAGACATTAGATTAATGAATGAGTGTGGTTACGGCGAGACGGAACACAGGAATGGCAACGCGGAAATCATTGCCATCGACGTCGACCATTTCATAATGGCCTTGCATAGTACCCATCGGCGTTTCAATCACCGCGCCGCTGGTGTACTGGTACTCTTCGCCAGGGGCGATGTGGGGCTGTTCACCAACCACACCTTCGCCCTGAACTTCGATTTCGCGGCCATTGCCGTTAGTGATAAGCCAGTAGCGCCCGCGCAGCTGCACGGGCATCCGCCCCAGATTGCGAATGGTCACGGTGTAAGCGAAAACAAAACGTTCTTCGTCCGGTGAGGACTGTGATTCAACATAGACGCTTTGTACATGGACACATACGCGGGGCGAATCAATCATGGCTTAACTCTCCTTCGGCGGCGCATTATCGCTGATGTAATTAGCCAGCTTGCAGTACTGCTCTACGGAAATGTTCTCCGCACGCATTGCCGGGTCGATCCCCAGCTCGGCTAACACCTCAACGGTAAACGAATTGCTCAGGCTGTTACGGATCGTTTTACGGCGCTGGTTAAAGGCTTCTGTGGTAATGCGGCTCAGCACGCGCAGATCTTTAACCGGATACGGTTTCGTCTTGTGCGGCACGAGGCGCACAACCGCTGAATCCACTTTCGGTGGTGGTGTGAACGCTGACGGCGGTACTTCGAGTACCGGGATCACGTTGCAGTAATACTGTGCCATCACGCTTAAACGACCATACGCTTTACTGTTCGGGCCTGCAACCAGACGGTTAACAACCTCTTTTTGCAACATGAAGTGCATGTCGGCAATGGCATCAGTATAGCTAAAGAGGTGAAACATGAGCGGCGTGGAGATGTTGTACGGCAGGTTGCCGAAGACGCGCAGCGGCTGGCCCATTTTTTCGGACAGCTCGCCAAAGTTCATGGTCATGGCGTCCTGCTGATAGATGGTCAGCTTCGGCCCGAGGAACGGGTGCGTTTGCAGGCGTGCGGCCAGATCGCGGTCCAGTTCGATGACGGTCAGCTCGTCGAGGCGTTCGCCTACCGGCTCGGTCAGCGCGGCAAGGCCCGGGCCGATTTCGACCATCGCCTGACCTTTTTGCGGATTAATAGCCGAGACAATGCTTTCGATCACGAACTGATCGTTAAGGAAGTTTTGCCCGAAACGTTTACGGGCTAAGTGGCCCTGATGGACTCGATTAGTCATTGAGTATTAACAATCATTTTGATGGCGAGATTAAGCGCCGTAATAAAACTGCCGACATCCGCTTTCCCCTGGCCTGCCAGATCCAGCGCAGTACCGTGGTCAACGGACGTTCGAATAAAGGGTAAACCGAGGGTGATATTCACTCCGCGGCCAAAGCCCTGGTATTTTAGCACGGGCAGACCCTGATCGTGGTACATCGCGAGCACGGCGTCGGCATTATCCAGGTATTTCGGCTGGAAAAGGGTATCTGCAGGCAGCGGCCCGCTGAGGTTCATCCCCTTCTCCCGCATTTCGTTGAGTACCGGAATGATGGTGTCGATCTCTTCGGTGCCCATGTGCCCGCCTTCACCGGCGTGCGGATTGAGGCCACAAACCAGCACGTGCGGCTGCGGGATCCCAAACTTTGTCTGCAGATCGTGATGCAAAATCCCGATGATCTCGCGCAGGAGTTCAGGGGTGATCGCGTCAGGAATGGCTTTGATCGGCAGATGGGTGGTCACCAGCGCAACGCGCATCTCCTCCGTCGCCAGCATCATCACCACTTTCGGGCTGTGCGAGCGCTCTTCGAAGAACTCCGTATGCCCTGTAAACGGTATACCCGCTTCGTTGATGACGCCTTTGTGGACGGGGCCGGTGATCAGAGCGGCAAATTCGCCCTTCAGGCAACCGTCGCAGGCGCGCGCAAGGGTTTCAACGACATAGTGACCGTTTTCCGTGCTGAGCTGGCCCGGGTTGACCGGCGTACGAAGGGGAACTGAAAGAAGGGTGAGCGTACCGGCTTGCTGGGGTGCAGGCTGTTGGCCTTCAACGTAAGGGATGAGCGTTAAAGGCAGACCGAGCAGCGTTGCCCGGTCTTGTAACAGTGTTGCATCGGCACAGACAACCAGTTCTACCGGCCAGCTGCGCTGGGCGAGCTGGACAACGAGGTCAGGCCCAATCCCGGCGGGCTCGCCGGGCGTGATAACAACACGATGCTGTTTCATTAGTTGCTCAGAACTTTCACGTAAGCGCTGGCGCGTTGTTCCTGCATCCAGGTTGCTGCTTCTTCAGAGAACTTACGGTTAAACAGCATACGGTAGGCTCTGTCTTTCTGTGCCGCATCCGTTTTATCAACGTTACGGGTGTCCATCAGCTCGATCAGATGCCAGCCGAATGAAGAGTGGACCGGCGCGCTGATCTGGCCTTTGTTCAGCTTCATCAACGCATCGCGGAAGGCAGGATCGTAGATATCTGCAGCCGCCCAGCCCAGATCGCCGCCCTGGTTAGCTGAGCCTGGATCCTGAGAGAACTCTTTTGCTGCTTTCGCAAATGAGGTTTTACCGCTCTTAATGTCAGCTGCGATCTGTTCCAGCTTCACACGCGCCTGATCGTCAGTCATGATCGGTGACGGTTTCAGAAGAATGTGGCGAGCGTGAACTTCGGTGACGGAGATATTTTGGCTCTGGCCGCGCAGATCGTTCACCTTCAGAATGTGGAAGCCCACGCCTGAACGGATAGGACCGACGATATCCCCTTTCTTCGCCGTGCTCAGCGCCTGGGCAAAGATGGATGGCAGCTCCTGAATACGGCCCCAGCCCATCTGGCCGCCTTTCAGCGCCTGTTGATCAGCGGAGTAGGTGATCGCCAGCTTGCCAAAGTCGCCGCCGTTACGCGCCTGTTCAACAATAGAACGCGCCTGGCTTTCGGCTTCCGCAGCCTGATCGGACGTTGGGTTCTCTGGCAGTGGGATCAGAATGTGGCTCAGGTTCAGCTCTGTGCTCGCATCGTTCTGGTTACCCACCTGTTTTGCCAGCGCGTCAACTTCCTGAGGCAGGATGGTAACGCGGCGACGCACTTCGTTGTTACGCACTTCCGAAATCAGCATCTCTTTACGGATCTGGTTACGGTAGGTGGCGTAGCTGATGCCGTCATAGGCCAGGCGGCTGCGCATCTGGTCTAAAGACATATTGTTCTGCTTCGCGATGTTAGCGATCGCCTGATCGAGCTGCTCGTCAGTGACCTTCACACCCATTTTCTGCCCCATCTGCAGAACGATCTGATCCATGATCAGACGCTCCAGGATCTGGTGGCGCAGCGTGGCGTCATCCGGAAGCTGTTGACCGGCTTCGCCCGAATTGAGCTTCACCGATTTCATCAGTCCGTCAACGTCACTTTCAAGCACGACGCCGTTGTTAACCACAGCAGCGACTTTATCAACAACCTGGGGGGCCGCGAAGCTGGTATTCGCAACCATA
This sequence comes from Enterobacter cloacae complex sp. P16RS2, assembly GCF_014982155.1. Taxonomy (NCBI): domain Bacteria; kingdom Pseudomonadati; phylum Pseudomonadota; class Gammaproteobacteria; order Enterobacterales; family Enterobacteriaceae; genus Enterobacter; species Enterobacter cloacae complex sp. P16RS2. The sequence continues at coordinate 157,602 of NZ_JADCKW010000019.1, forward strand.
GCGACACCGAGCAGCAGCGTTTTCCAGTTCTTCATACTTTTTCCATTTCAATTAACCGCAAAGCGGATTACGTTGCAAATCAAGCATATTACAAGGCGCTACTGTACGGCAGAATATTCGAGCGCAGCATTTTCTGCGTACCCAGACCGTAGTTGGAACTCAGACCGCGTAACTCGAAGTTAAAGCCAATCACGTTATCGTATTTGCTCTGATTGTTTTGAGTATCCCAGCCGTTAAGCTTGCGTTCGTAGCCGACACGCAGCGCGTAACAGCAGGAGTTATATTGCAGACCCACCATCTGGTCAGCAGCTTTATTGGCGTTAGTGTCGAAGTAGTATGCGCCTACGATTGACCAGCGGTCGGCGATTGGCCAACTCGCTGCGCCACCCACCTGCGAAATACCGTCTTTATAACGTTCAGAGCCAGCATAAGATGGCAATGTTGCCTGAATATATTCCGGGCTGGCGTAACGATACGTCAACTGGACCATACGGTCTTCATCGCGACGGTACTCAATAGCCGCACTACTTGTGGCAATATTATCGAGGCGAGTGTCATATTGCACACCACCGCGCAGACCCCAACGATCGGTCATACGCCAGTAAGTATCTCCCGCCCAGACCAGCGATCCCGTTTTGTTATCTTTCTCCCAGTTAATGTTGTCATCACCGGTACGAGACTCGGTGAAATAGTAGATTTGACCAACAGAAACGTTAAAACGTTCAACGGCAGCATCATCATAAACACGTGTTGTGACGCCGGTCGTTAACTGGTTAGCAGACGCGATGCGGTCAAGACCGCCGTAAGTACGGTCACGGAACAGGCCGCTGTAGTCAGACTGCAGTAAAGAGGAGTCGTAGTTCTGGATTTTGCTCTGGTCGCGGTATGGCACGTACAAATACTGCATACGCGGTTCAAGCGTCTGGGTATAACCATCCGCCAGCAGAGCCATATCACGTTCGAAGATCAGCTTCCCGTCCATTTTGAACTGCGGAAGCGTTCGGTTGACCGACTCTTCAAGGTTGGCATTTCTACTGGCATTGTAATTATCGATATTTTTTTGCTGATAGTGAGTCGCCATCAGCTTGGCTTCGGTATTCAGGCTCGCCCAGTCGTTAGACCACGGCAGATTGATCGTCGGCTCAAGGTGAACACGCGTCGCTTCAGGCATGTCCGAATCCGTGTTAACGAAATGTACCGCCTGAGCGTAAACCCGGGTGTCGAATGGACCCACATCATTCTGATACCAGTTAACGTCCAGCTGTGGCTCTGCCCCATATGTAGGCGTTGACTGGTCGGAAAATACCTGGAATTGCTTAGTCGAGACGGTGGCGTCAAAGTTCTGTACCGCATAGCCTACGCTGAATTTCTGCGTGGCATAGCCATCGGTACTTGAGCCGTATTTGGACGAGAAGTCATTAAAATAAGACGAATCGCTAACTTTAGTGTAGTCAACATTAAAGCGCCATACCTGATCCATCACCCCGGCATGCTGCCAGTAGAATAACCAGCGGTGCTTGTCGCCTTCGGTCGGATGTTCGTCCTGGAAGACTTTATCCGACGGCAGATAATCCAGCTCCATCAGACCCGCACCGGCGTGGGTCAGATAGCGGAACTCGTTTTCCCACATGATGTTGCCGCGCTTGTGGATATAGTGCGGCGTGATCGTCGCATCCATGTTTGGCGCGATGTTCCAGTAATACGGCAGGTAGAACTCAAAGTAGTTCGACGTGCTGTATTTGGCATTCGGGATCAGGAAACCGGAGCGACGTTTGTCACCGACGGGAAGCTGCAGATAAGGGCTGTAGAATATGGGTACTGGACCCAGCTTAAAGCGGGCGTTCCAGATCTCTGCGACCTGCTCTTCGCGGTCATGGATAACCTCGCTCCCGACCACGCTCCAGGTATTTGAACCCGGCAGACATGATGTGAACGTACCGTTTTCCAGGATCGTATAGCGGTTTTCACCGCGCTGTTTCATCAGGTCAGCGTCGCCGCGTCCCTGGCGACCCACCATCTGGTAATCACCTTTCCAGACGTTAGTATCTTTAGTATTCAGGTTTGACCAGGCTTTCGGACCTTTCAGGATGACCTGATTGTCGTCATAGTGCACATTACCCAGCGCATCTACCGTTCGTACCGGCTCGGCCGCACCTTCCGGCTGCTTCTGGTGCAACTGCACTTCGTCTGCCTGCAGGCGGCTATTGCCCTGGTTAATATCGACATTGCCCGTAAACGTGGCATTGTCAGGGTAAGTCCCTTTCGAACTGTCGGCAGTAATGGTTACCGGCAAGCTATTTGTATCGCCACTCACCAGTGGGCGATTATAACTTGGGACGCCAAGCATACACTGCGAGGCGAGATCGGCCGCCAGCCCCTGTTGACTGTACAGGGCGGAGCCAATCATTGTGGCCAGGAGGGTGGGGATACGTTTTTTCATACGTTGTATTTTATTGTTCCGTCATCAGTGGCTACGGCTTACAAACGCTCAGAGACTATCTTACTCATCTGCGCAGTACCAGCGTTAATCCTGCCCGTTTGCGTGCCAGAGTGTTAGGCTCGCTATCGAATGACGAGTATGATAAAGCAAATTATAGGCGATGTCCTTCAATTGACCGTGACTTGAACACAGTGATGATGACGTTGCGTCGGCCAGGAATATGACTATCCGGGGAGTATATGCAGTATTGGGGTAAAATAATCGGCGTTGCGTTCGCCATCATCATGGGTGCTGGGTTCTGGGGAATTGTGCTTGGGCTTATTATCGGCCATATGTTTGATAAGGCGCGCAGCCGCAAAATGGCCTGGTTTGCCAATCAGCGCGAGCGTCAGTCACTCTTTTTCTCTACCACCTTTGAGGTCATGGGGCACTTAACCAAATCCAAAGGGCGTGTCACAGAAGCCGATATTCAGATTGCCAGCGTTTTTATGGATCGCATGAACCTGCACGGCGACTCCCGTCTGGCCGCGCAAAATGCGTTTCGCATCGGTAAGTCGGATAATTATCCGCTTCGCGAAAAAATGCGTCAGTTCCGCAGCATCTGCTTTGGACGTTTTGATTTAATTCGGATGTTTCTGGAAATTCAAATCCAGGCGGCCTTCGCAGACGGCTCACTTCACCCTAATGAGCGTGACGTGCTGTACGTCATTGCGGAAGAGCTGGGCATCTCCCGTATGCAGTTCGACCAGTTCCTGCGCATGATGCAGGGCGGGGCGCAGTTTGGTGGTGGCTATCATCAGCAGTCGTCCGGCGGTGCCTGGCAGCAGGCGCAGCGTGGTCCGACGCTGGAAGACGCCTGTAACGTGCTTGGCGTTAAGCCCTCTGACGATCAGACCACGATTAAACGTGCCTATCGCAAGCTCATGAGTGAACACCATCCGGACAAACTGGTCGCGAAAGGCTTACCGCCAGAAATGATGGAGATGGCGAAGCAAAAAGCGCAGGAAATCCAGAAGGCGTACGAGCTCATAAAAGAGAAGAAAGGTTTCAAATAAAAAAAGCCCGACGATGTCGGGCTTTTTTTTAGAAGTCCACCGGGGCTTTAAACGTCATCGCGTTACCGAAGGCCGGATGGGTAATGGTGAGCGTCTGCGCGTGCAGCTGCAGACGTGGCGCTAAGGCCAGCGCTTCAGGCGGCGCGTAGAAGCGGTCACCCAGAATCGGATGACCCAGGGCGAGCATATGCACGCGCAGCTGGTGCGAACGTCCGGTAATCGGCTTAAGCAGGACGCGCGCGGTATTATCCGGCGCGTACTCCAGCACTTCGTACTCGGTCTGCGCGGCCTTGCCGGTTTCGTAACACACCTTCTGCTTAGGCCGGTTCGGCCAGTCGCAGATCAGCGGTAAATCCACCAGACCTTCCGCCTGCGCGGGGTGGCCCCAGACGCGGGCGACATACTGCTTTTTCGGCTCGCGCTCGCGGAACTGACGCTTTAACTCGCGTTCCGCCGCTTTATTCAGCGCCACCACAATCACGCCGCTGGTGGCCATATCCAGGCGATGGACTGACTCCGCCTGTGGATAATCGCGCTGAATGCGCGTCATCACGCTGTCTTTGTGCTCGTCCAGACGTCCCGGCACGGACAACAGGCCGCTGGGCTTGTTGACCACCATAATGTGTTCATCCTGATACAGAATGACCAGCCAGGGATCCTGCGGCGGATTGTAAGGCTCCATCACCATCTTGCGCTCCGTTTACTGATGCGTCACAACGATAAGACGCAGGGCATCCAGACGCCAGCCAGCCTGATTCAGGCTTTCCAGCACCTGCTGACGGTTGCTTTCAATCGCCGCCAGCTCGTCGTCACGGATGTTCGGGTTGACGGCTTTTAACGCCTCCAGACGGGACAGCTCCGCAGACAGTTTCTCGTCGGCTTCACTGCGCGCGGCCTCAATCAGCGCTCTGGCCGCTTTTTCAATCTGGGTTTCGCCCAGTTGCAGAATCGCGTGCACATCCTGCTGTACCGCGTTCACCAGCTTGCTGCCCGTATGGCGGTTTACCGCGCTCAGCTGTCGGTTGAAACTCTCGAATTCAACCTGTCCTGCCAGGTTCGTGCCGTTTTTGTCCAGCAGCAGGCGGACGGGCGTTGGCGGCAGGAAGCGGGTGAGCTGCAGCTGTTTCGGCGCCTGCGCTTCCACAACGTAGATCAGCTCTACCAGCAGGGTGCCCACCGGCAGCGCCTTGTTTTTCAACAGGGAGATAGTGCTACTGCCGGTATCGCCGGAGAGAATCAGGTCCAGCCCGTTGCGGATCAGCGGGTGTTCCCAGGTGATAAACTGGGCATCTTCGCGGGACAGCGCCACGTCACGCTCAAAGGTGATGGTACAGCCATCTTCCGGCAGGCCCGGGAAATCCGGAACCAGCATGTGATCGGACGGGGTCAGGACAATCAGGTTCTCGCCGCGATCGTCCTGGTTGATGCCGACGATGTCGAACAGGTTCATGGAGAAGCCGATCAGGCTGGTGTCATCATCTTGCTCTTCAATGCTCTCGGCAAGCGCCTGCGCTTTTTCACCGCCGTTGGAGTGGATCTCCAGCAGGCGGTCACGCCCTTGCTCCAGCTGCGCTTTCAGCGCGTCGTGCCTCTCACGGCAGGACTTGATCAGCTCATCAAACCCTTCCGCGTTTTCCGGCGCGGCCAGGTAGCCGATCAGATCGCCATGCACTTGATCATAAATGGTGCGGCCCGTCGGGCAGGTATGTTCAAACGCGTCCAGACCTTCGTGGAACCAGCGTACCAGCACGGACTGCGCGGTTTTTTCGAGATACGGCACGTGGATCTGAATATCATGCGCCTGACCGATACGATCCAGACGGCCGATACGCTGCTCGAGCAGATCCGGGTTAAACGGCAGATCGAACATCACCAGGTTGCTGGCGAACTGGAAGTTACGGCCTTCAGAGCCGATTTCCGAGCACAGCAGAACCTGTGCGCCGCTGTCCTCTTCCCCGAACCACGCCGCGGCGCGGTCGCGCTCGACGATGGACATGCCTTCGTGGAACACGGCGGCGCGAATGCCTTCACGCTCGCGCAAAACCTGCTCCAGCTGCAGCGCGGTGGCCGCTTTGGCGCAGATCACCAGCACTTTCTGGGAGCGGTGCGCGGTCAGGTAGCCCATCAGCCACTCCACGCGCGGATCGAAGTTCCACCAGGTGCCGGTATCGCCTTCAAACTCCTGGTAGATTTGTTCCGGATAAAGCATGTCGCGGGCGCGCTCTTCCTGAGTTTTGCGCGCCCCCATAATGCCGGAGACTTTAATCGCCGTCTGATACTGCGTCGGCAGCGGCAGCTTAATCGTATGCAGCTCGCGTTTCGGGAAGCCTTTGACGCCGTTACGGGTGTTTCGGAACAGCACGCGGCTGGTGCCGTGGCGATCCATCAGCATGTCGATCAGCTCTTTACGCGCGGATTCCGCGTTGTCGCTGTCGCTGTTCGCAGCCTGCAAAAGCGGCTCGATATCCTGCTCGCCAATCAGATCGCTCAGGGTGTTGAGTTCGTCATCAGAAAGACGCTTGCCCGCCAGCAGCATGGCGACGGCATCCGCGACCGGACGGTAGTTATTCTGTTCTTCCACGAACTGCGCAAAGTCGTGGAAACGGTTTGGATCGAGCAGGCGCAAGCGGGCGAAGTGGCTTTCCAGACCAAGCTGCTCCGGCGTTGCGGTCAGCAGCAGAACGCCAGGCACGCGCTCGGCAAGCTGCTCGATAGCCATGTATTCGCGGCTCGGCGAGTCTTCGCTCCAGACCAGATGGTGCGCTTCGTCAACAACCATAATGTCCCACTCGGCATCGCACAGGTGCTCAAGACGCTGCTTGCTGCGGCGCACGAAGTCCAGGGAGCAAATAACCAGCTGTTCGGTTTCAAACGGGTTGTCGGCGTCGTGCTGCGCTTCGGCATAGCGTTCGTCATCGAACAGAGAGAAACGCAGGTTAAAGCGGCGCAGCATTTCAACCAGCCACTGGTGCTGCAGGGTTTCTGGCACCACGATCAGCACGCGTTCTGCAGCGCCGGAAAGCAGCTGTTGATGCAGGATCATGCCCGCTTCGATGGTTTTACCCAGACCCACTTCATCTGCCAGCAGCACGCGCGGCGCGTGACGACGGCCCACGTCGTGGGCGATGTTCAGCTGGTGGGGGATCAGGCTGGTGCGCTGGCCGCGCAGGCCGCTCCACGGCATGCGGTACTGTTCACTCTGGAACTTACGCGCGCGATAGCGCAGCGAGAAGCGATCCATACGGTCGATTTGCCCGGCAAACAGGCGGTCCTGCGGCTTGCTGAACACCAGCTTGCTGTCGAGCAGCACTTCACGCAGGACGACATTGGTCTCGTCGGTGTCCAGACGAGTTCCGATGTAGGCGAGCAGTCCATTCTCTTCTTTTACGTCTTCAATCTTGAGCTGCCAGCCGTCATGGCTGGTCACGGTGTCACCCGGATTAAACATCACGCGGGTTACAGGGGAGTCATTGCGAGCGTACAGACGGTTTTCACCGGTGGCAGGGAAGAGGAGGGTAACCATACGCGTATCGATAGCTACGACGGTTCCTAATCCAAGTTCGCTTTCTGTATCGCTGATCCAGCGTTGACCAAGTGTAAAAGGCATAGTTGTTCGGCTCTAATCTTTAATTGCAGGCAATAGTTCGACTACCGTCAAAAAAGACGGTTATCGAAAAATGGGTCCGGGAATGGAAAGGGCGCTATGGTACTGGATGGCAGCCATTTCGTCACGCGTCAAAATAGGCCAAGTTGCCCTGTCACTAGTGTAGCAAAATCATCGTCGATGAAGGGCAAAATTCCGTCGGCAACCGGCTGAAGCTGACGCGTCAGATAGTGTTCGTAATCCAGAGGAGAATGCTGATAATCCACGGGTTCCGGGCCGCTAATGGTCCAGACGTATTTAATGGTTCCCCGGTTTTGATACTGCGGCGCGCGGCCGCGGCGGACGTTTTCTTCATCCGCCAGACGCGCGGCGCGTACGTGCGGAGGAACGTTGCGCTGGTACTCCGCCAGCGGGCGGCGCAGGCGCTTGCGGTACACCAGCTGCGCGTCAAGTTCGCCCGCCATCAGGCTGGCTATCGTCTCGCGCACGTAGTCCTGATACGGCTCATTGCGAAACACCCGCAGATAGAGCGTCTGCTGGAACTGCTGCGCCAGCGGCGTCCAGTCGGTACGTACCGTCTCCAGCCCTTTAAAAACCATCCGCTGCGCGTCGCCTTCCTGAATCAGCCCGGCGTAGCGCTTCTTGCTGCCCTGATCGGTGCCGCGAATGGTGGGCATTAAAAAGCGGGCGAAATGGGTTTCAAATTCCAGCTCCAGCGCGCTGGTTAACCGCTCTTTCTGCAAATGTTCCTGCCACCAGTCGTTCACGAAGGCGACCAGCGCTTTGCCGATTTGCGCGGCGTCGTCTTCTGAATGCGCGCCCTTAAGCCACACAAAGGTGGAGTCCGTGTCGCCGTAGATGACGTCATAGCCCCGGGACTCAATCAGCGCTTTGGTCTGGCGCATGATCTCGTGCCCGCGCATGGTGATCGAGGAGGCCAGACGTGGATCAAAGAAGCGGCAGGCGCTGGTGCCCAGCACGCCGTAAAAAGCATTCATAATGATTTTTAGCGCCTGAGAAAGGGGCTTGTTGCCGTGGCGCTTGGCCTCATCGCGGCCGTGCCAGATGTTTCCCACGATTTCAGGCAGACAGTGTTTTTCCCGCGAGAAGCGTGCGCCGAGGAAACCTTCCGTGCTGTGCTCATCATCCGGCTGGGCCATGCCCTCAACCAGCCCGACGGGATCGATGAGGAAGGTGCGGATGATCGACGGGTAGAGGCTTTTGTAGTCCAGCACCAGAACGGAGTCATACAATCCAGGCCGGGAGTCCATGACGTAGCCACCTGGGCTGGCCTGCGGCGGCACGTCCCCGAGGTTGGGGGCGATGTATCCCGCCCGGTGCATGCGCGGAAAATAGAGGTGGCTAAAGGCCGCTACGGAGCCGCGGTGCCTGTCTGCCGCCAGGCCGTTTACCGTCGCGCGCTCCAGCAGGAACGGCATAATCTCGGTTTTGTGGAAAATCTGCGTGACCAGCTCGCAGTCTTTCAGGTTATAGGTGGCAAGCGCCGGTTTATCTTCATTAAAGCGCCGGTCGATCTCGTCCATTCTGTCCCAGGGGTTGTCGATGGATTTACCTTCGCCAAGCAGCTCCTGCGCGACGGCTTCCAGAGAGAAAGAGGAGAAATTCCAGAAGGCGGACTTAAGCGCCTCGATGCCGTCGATAATCAGGCGACCGTTAGCCTGCGCGAAGAAAACGCCGTTCTTAAAACCGTGTTCGCGCCATTCCAGCTCGCTGTTTCCGCGCCCCAGCATCAGCGGGATGCGGTAGCGCTCGGCGTGCTTTTGCAGCACGCGCAGGTCGAACTGCACCACGTTCCAGCCGATCAGGACGTCGGGGTCGTTGTCGGCAAACCACTGGTTAAGCTTCTCCAGCAGCTGCGGGCGGCTGTTGACGTACTCAAGCCGGAAATCCAGCGCGGAGGCATCGCCATTCGGCGGCCCGAGCATATAGACAACACGATCGCCGCAGCCTTCCAGACCGATGCAGTACAGTTCACCGTGGCGGGTGGTTTCGATATCCAGAGAGACCCACTTCAGCGGCGGGCGGTAGTGCGGATTGGGCTTCAGGCGCGCGTTAACGAGGCTGCCGCTATGCGCGGTGCCGTCGACCCAGACGGGGGCGGTAATAAACCGCTCCATCAGAAAGCGTTCCGGTGGGCGGATATCCGCCTCGTAGAGAGTCACGCCCGCCTCGCGGAGCAGCTTTTCATAGCGCATCAGCTGGCGATGGGCGCGACAGTAGAGGCCGTAAACCGGCTGGCGGTGGAAATCTTTCAGCTCAAGCGGGGTGATGCGCCAGCCGTTTTCGCCGCGCAGCAGCTGCTTCACCTTCTCGACGTTGGCTTCAGGAATAAAGGCAACGGATTCCTGCGGGGGCAGCGTAACGTGCAGCGGACCGCTGTCGGTTGCCAGCCAGAACGCGACCTCGGTGCCCTGAGGGGTATCCCGCCAGTGTCGGGTCAGTAAAAAACCTTCTTGCGCCTGCGCCACGCCGTTATCCCAGAAAACAAAACCAGGCCTGATTATAGCCTGGTTAAGAATTTAATGCTGGGTTTATATACAGTCTACTGACCGTAATAGGCCTTCGCGCCGTGCTTGCGCAGGTAATGCTTATCCAGCAGGGTTTGCTGCATATCCGGCAGCTGCGGCGCCAGCTGGCGACAGAAGATCCCCATATAGGCGACCTCTTCGAGCACGATGGCGTTATGCACCGCGTCTTCTGCGTTTTTACCCCAGGCAAACGGGCCGTGGGAGTGCACCAGCACGCCGGGCATCTGCGCCGCGTCGATCCCCTGTTTTTCGAAGGTTTCGACAATCACATTCCCCGTTTCCCACTCGTACTCACCGTTAATCTCAGCATCGGTCATCAGACGCGTGCAGGGAATGGTGCCGTAGAAGTAGTCCGCGTGGGTGGTGCCGGTCGCCGGGATGGAATGGCCCGCCTGCGCCCAGATGGTGGCGTGGCGCGAATGGGTATGCACGATGCCGCCGATGGTCGGGAATGACCGGTACAGCAGGCGGTGAGTCGGCGTATCGGAGGACGGTTTTTTCTTACCTTCGACCACTTCGCCGGTCTCGAGGCTGACTACGACCATATCGTCTGCGGTCATCACCGTGTAATCCACTCCGGAAGGCTTAATCACGAACACGCCTTTTTCGCGGTCAACGGCGCTGACGTTGCCCCATGTCAGGGTGACCAGATTATGTTTCGGCAGCGCCAGGTTGGCTTCGAGCACCTGACGTTTGAGATCGTCTAACATCGTTATCTCCCTGCCCGGTGAGCGTAGCGTCACCGGGCATTCCGTACTTAGCGTTTTGAACCGTAATAGACTTCGTTCCAGCGCAGCGCGTCTTTGAAGGCGGGCAGGCGGGTATCGTTATCAATGACGGTCAGCTCGATGTCGTGCAGCTCGGCGAACTGACGCATGTCGTTCAGATCCAGCGCGTGGCTGAACACCGTATGGTGCGCGCCGCCGGCCAGGATCCAGGCCTCTGAGGCGGTTGGCAGGTCAGGCTGTGCTTTCCACAGGGCGTTGGCGACCGGCAGTTTCGGCAGCGAGTGCGGCGTTTCAACCGCATCGACGCAGTTCACCAGCAGGCGGAAGCGATCGCCAAGGTCGATCAGGCTGGCGTTGATGGCCGGGCCCGTACGGGTGTTGAAGATCAGACGCGCCGGATCCGCTTTGCCGCCGATGCCGAGGTACTGCACGTCGAGGATCGGTTTCTCTTCCACGGCGATCGTCGGGCACACTTCCAGCATGTGCGAGCCGAGCACCAGGTCATTGCCGTTTTCGAAGTGGTAGGTGTAGTCCTCCATGAAGGAGGTGCCGCCCTGCAGACCGGTTGACATCACCTTCATGATGCGAAGCAGAGCGGCAGTTTTCCAGTCGCCTTCGCCCGCAAAGCCGTAACCCTGCTGCATCAGACGTTGAACCGCCAGACCCGGCAGCTGTTTCAGGCCGTGGAGGTCTTCAAAGGTAGTGGTAAAGGCGTGGAAGCCGCCCTGTTCCAGGAAGCGCTTCATGCCCAGCTCGATGCGCGCCGCGTCCAGCACGTTCTGGCGCTTGTCGCCGTTGATTTGTGCCGCAGGCGTCAGGCGGTAGCTGCTTTCGTACTCGTCCACCAGCGCGCTCACGTCGCCGTCGCTGATTTCATTCACCACCTGCACCAGGTCGCCCACGGCCCAGGTATTCACCGAGAAGCCGAACTTGATCTGCGCGGCCACTTTATCGCCGTCGGTGACCGCCACTTCACGCATGTTGTCGCCAAAACGCACCACTTTCAGATGGCGGGTATCCTGTTTGGATACTGCCTGGCGCATCCAGGAGCCGATACGCTGTTGCGCTTTGCCATCCTGCCAGTGGCCGGTGACCACCGCGTGCTGCTGGCGCATACGCGCGCCGATGAAGCCGAACTCGCGGCCGCCGTGCGCGGTCTGGTTCAGGTTCATAAAGTCCATGTCGATGCTGTCCCACGGCAGGGAGGCGTTGAACTGGGTGTGGAACTGCAGCAGCGGTTTGTTGAGGATAGACAGGCCGTTGATCCACATTTTGGCGGGTGAGAAGGTGTGCAGCCACACCACCAGACCGGCGCATTTATCGTCGTAGTTGGCGTCGCGGCAGATGTGGGTAATTTCGTCCGGCGTGGTGCCCAACGGTTTCAGCACCAGTTTGCACGGCAGTTTAGCTTCCGCGTTCAGCGCGTTAACGACGTGCTCCGCGTGTTTCGTCACCTGCTGCAGCGCTTCCGGTCCGTACAGATGCTGGCTGCCAATCACAAACCACACTTCATAGTTATTAAAAATGGTCATCATCGTGTCCTTAATGGGTCAGGGTTGCCGTAGTGTCCGCGGTGCTTTTGGCCGGGGCGGCGACAGGGAGATAGTGAAGTTCGGCGCTTTTTGCCCATTGCTGGTAGCGCTGATAAAGCTGTTCAAAGCGCTGTGCCTGCTGGGCGCGCGGCTGGAGCGTGTTTTCGACGGCGCTCGCCATATGCTGCTGTGCGGTCGGGATGTCGGCATGGACCCCCGCGGCCACGGCGGCGAAAATCGCCGCGCCCAGCGCGCAGCACTGATCGGAGGCCACAATCTGCAGCGGACGGTTCAGCACGTCGCAGCAGGCCTGCATGATCACCGGGTTTTTACGGGCAATACCGCCCAGCGCCATCACGTTATTTACGTCGATGCCCTGCCCGGTGAAGCACTCCATAATCGCGCGGGCGCCGAAGGCCGTTGCGGCAATCAGGCCGCCGAACAGCGCAGGCGCGTCGGTTGCCAGGTTGAGATCCGCGATCACCCCTTTCAGACGCTGGTTGGCGAACGGCGTACGACGGCCGTTAAACCAGTCCAGCACCACCGGGAGGTGATCGAGAGACGGATTTTTTGCCCAGGCTTCGGTGAGCTGCGGCAGGAGCTGCTTTTTGCTCTCTGCTATCTGTGTTTTCAGTTCAGGATGCGCCGCCGCCAGCTGGTCCAGCGGCCAGCCGAGCACGCGACCAAACCAGGCATAGATATCGCCAAACGCGGACTGACCGGCTTCCAGACCGATAAAGTCCGGCACCACGCTGCCGTCAACCTGGCCGCAGATGCCTTTCACCGCGCGGTCGCCGACGGTGCCTTTATCCGCCGTCAGGATGTCGCAGGTGGAGGTTCCGATGACTTTGACCAGCGTGTTTGGCTGTGCGCCCGCACCCACGGCGCCCATATGGCAGTCAAAGGCGCCGCCGGAGATGGCCACGTTCTGAGGCAGGCCGAGGCGCGTCGCCCACTCTTCGCAGAGGGTGCCGACCGGAATATCAGCGGTGAAGGTGTCGGTAAACAGCGGGTACGTCAGGCTCTTGTTGATGATCGGATCGAGCTCGTCGAAGAACGTGGCCGGAGGCAGACCGCCCCAGCTTTCGTGCCACAGGGATTTATGCCCGGCGCTGCAGCGGCCGCGGCGGATATCCTGCGGGCGAGTGGTGCCGGAGAGCAGGGCAGGCACCCAGTCGCACAGCTCAACCCATGACGCCGCAGCCTGCGCAACGGCTGCGTCGGCACGGGTGACGTGGAGGATCTTGGCCCAGAACCATTCGCTGGAGTAAATCCCGCCGATGTAGCGCGAGTAGTCCGTTTTGCCCGGCTGATGGCACAGGCGGGTAATGGCTTCGGCCTCTTCCACGGCGGTATGGTCTTTCCACAGCACGAACATGGCGTTCGGGTTGTCGGCAAACTCCGGGCGCAGCGCCAGCACGCGGCCTTCGGCATCCACAGGGGCTGGCGTGGAGCCGGTGCTGTCGACGCCAATGCCGACAATCTCAGCCCGCTGGGCGTCGGTCAGTTCGGCCAGGACGGTTTTGATCGCCGCTTCCATAGACTCGATATAGTCACGCGGGTGGTGACGGAACTGGTTGTTAGGCGCATCGCAGTAGCGCCCCTCTTGCCAGCGCGGGTACCACTCAACGCTGGTTGCTATCTCCTGGCCGGACGTACAGTCCACTGCCAGCGCGCGAACCGAATCGCTGCCAAAATCGAGGCCAATCGCAATTGCCATGGTGTTGCTCCATCGAAAAAACAGGTATGGAAGAACATTAGAGACTGGGGAAAAAAGTCGTCAGGCAGGATCCGCTAATCTTATGGACTAAATTGCTGTTACAACGGAAAGTGTGACGCCGTGCAAATATTCAATGTGGACATTTCTGCCGCACTTATAGACACTTTTGTTACTGGTTATCTGCCTGCTCTGGCGGAGAAATCAGGGGGAAAGGCTGAAACATGGCGGACGTAAAAGCGGCGTGATGCTTTTTGGATCTTTTCGCGGGCCATTTTAAAGCTGCTTTTAGTGATATGGACAATTGGTTTCCTTCAGGACCCTTGGGAGAACTGAATCTATGGCCGAAACGCAAAACGATCCCCTGCTGCCGGGATACTCGTTTAACGCGCACCTTGTGGCGGGACTGACCCCTATCGAGGCTGAGGGATACCTCGACTTTTACGTCGACCGACCGCTCGGCATGAAAGGGTATATCCTCAATCTGACCGTGCGAGGAGAAGGGATCATCAAAAACGGTGACCAGCAGTTTGTCTGCCGCCCCGGCGATATCCTGCTGTTCCCGCCGGGGGAGATCCACCACTATGGCCGTCATCCGGATGCCAAAGAGTGGTATCACCAGTGGGTCTATTTCCGTCCGCGCGCCTACTGGCAGGAGTGGCTTTCGTGGCCAGCTATTTTTGCGCACACCGGTTTTTATCGCCCGGATGAGGTTCATCTGGCGCAGTTTCGCGAGCTTTTTGCGCAGATTATCGAGGCGGGACAGGCCGGCGGTCGTTACGCTGAACTGCTGGCGATTAACCTGCTTGAACAGCTGCTGCTGCGACGGATGGAGGCGATTAACGAGTCGCTTAACCCCCCGCTGGACAACCGCGTGCGCGACGCCTGCCAGTACATCAGCGACCACCTGGCCGATAGCCAGTTTGATATCGCCAGCGTTGCCCAGCACGTCTGCCTGTCGCCGTCGCGGCTGTCGCATCTGTTCCGCCAGCAGTTGGGCGTCAGCGTATTGAGCTGGCGAGAGGATCAGCGCATCAGCCAGGCAAAGCTACTGCTCAGCACCACCCGGATGCCGATTGCCACCGTCGGACGCAACGTGGGCTTCGAGGATCAGCTCTATTTCTCCCGGGTATTTAAAAAATGCACCGGTGCCAGCCCGAGCGAATTCCGCGCGGGATGTGAATAAACGGTAAAAAAAGATAAACAAACAGGTGAATGCAGAAAGCAACCTGTAAACTATTCAGACAATTGTTGCCTTGACGCGGTGCGGGGCGCTAAGCAGAATCGCTGATTCGTTTTCTGACCGGAATAGTTATGCAGGCATTGCTGGAACACTTTATTACCCAGTCCGTTATGTACTCGCTCATCGCCGTGGCGCTGGTGGCGTTTCTGGAATCGCTGGCGCTGGTTGGGCTGATCCTGCCCGGCACCGTGATGATGGCCGGGCTTGGGGCGCTGATTGGCAGCGGCGAGGTTAATTTCTGGCAGGCGTGGCTGGCCGGGATTATCGGCTGCCTGCTCGGCGACTGGATCTCCTTCTGGCTGGGCTGGCGCTTTAAGAAGCCGCTGCACCGCTGGTCGTTCATGAAAAAGAACAAAGCCTTGCTGGATAAAACCGAGCATGCGCTGCATCAGCACAGCATGTTTACCATCCTCGTCGGCCGCTTTGTCGGGCCAACGCGTCCGCTGGTGCCGATGGTGGCGGGAATGCTGGATCTGCCCGTCGCGAAATTCGTGGTGCCGAACATTATTGGCTGCGTCTTCTGGCCGCCATTCTATTTCCTGCCGGGGATCCTCGCGGGCGCGGCCATCGATATTCCTGACGGTATGCAAAGCGGCGAGTTTAAGTGGCTGCTGCTGGGCACGGCTGTGCTGCTGTGGCTGGCGGCATGGCTCTGCTGGCGGCTGTGGCGCAGCGCGAAAGCCAGCGTCGATCGTCTGACGCGCTATCTTCCGCGCACTCGCCTGCTCTGGCTGGCCCCGCTGACGCTGGGTGTGGCCGTGGTGGCGCTGGTCGCGCTGATCCGCCACCCGCTGATGCCGGTGTACGGCGAGATTTTATTAAAAGTGGTGAGCCGTTAACGACGATTTCCCTCTCCCTGTGGGAGAGGGCATCAGACGGCACGAATGCCCAACAGTGAAGACGCCCCCGCCTTACCGCTCAGCAGTTCTTCTGTTTTTCCATCCCACAAAATACGCCCTTCGGCAACCACCACCGATCGCGGGGCGATGCGGGCAGCATCCTCAATACTGTGTGAAACCATCAGCATCGTCAGCTGCTGGCGCTGACAGACGTCCTGCACCAGGGCGAGCATCTCCTGGCGCAGCGCGGGATCGAGCGCCGAGAACGGCTCATCCAGCAGCAGGATCGGCTGCTCGCGGACCAGACATCGCGCCAGCGCCACGCGCTGACGCTGGCCGCCGGAAAGCTCGCCCGGCAGCCTGTCGATGAACTCGTTGATCCCCATCTGGGCGGCAATGATCTCCAGCTTCTGGCGCTGGGCATCGTTCAGCCTGAGTCCCGGATGCATTCCCAGCGCGATGTTTTGCCGCACCGTCAGGTGGGTAAACAGGTTGTTTTCCTGAAACAGCATTGAGACCGGACGTTTTGCGGGCGGCGTGTGGGTATGATCTTGATTGTTAATGACGATCGCACCGCTTGCCGGCTGCAGAAAACCCGCAATCAGATTAAGCAGCGTGCTTTTTCCCGCGCCGCTTGGGCCAAGCACGGCGATCATCTCCCCCTGGCGCACGGAGAGCGTGAAGCGCATCGGCAGATGCTGGTAAAGCCAGGTTACATCAGTCAGTTTTAACATCACGCCCCGGAAGTTTTTCGATAACGGTAAATAAGGCAAAGCACAGCAGCAGCAGCAGCAGCGCGGTGACCGCGCCGTCCTGACTGCGATAAGAGCCGATCTGCTGATAGAGCCAGTATGGCAGCGTGCGGAAATCGTCATTGCCAAAGAGAGCCACCACGCCAAAATCCCCAATCGACAACACGCAGGCAAACGCCAGCGCCTGCGCCAGCGGGCGTTTTAGCGCGCGGAGTTCGACCACCCTCAGCCGCTGCCAGCCCTGCATACCCAGCGACTGGCACAGCAAACCGTAGCGGCTGTTGACGTCGCGCATCGGGTTTTCCAGCACCTTAAGCGCGTAGGGGATGGCCATTAAGGCGTTGGTAAAAATCACAATGCCATCGGCGCTTTCCGGCAGGCCGATGGTGCTGTTGAACAGTAAAAAGAAGCCCGTCGCCAGCACGATGCCCGGCATCGCCAGAATCAGCATGCCCGTCAGCTCCAGCATTTGCCCGGCCTTACGGGCCTGCCGCGCGTAGAGTTCGCGGCTGCTCCACAGCAGCATCATGGTCAGCATGACGCACAGTAACCCTGCCGCCAGCGCGATACGCAGCGAGGTCCATGTCGCCTGCCAGAGGATGGGCTGTTGCAGGACGGAGATGAGATTGAGGTTCAGTCCGTCAACGATAACGGCCATCAGCGGCGGCAGCAGAAGCAGGAGCGCCAGCGCGATCAGGATAAAATCGATAACGCGGCTGTGCAGGCTGTCCTGCGGATCGCGCCAGCCGGTTATTTGATTACTGCCAGCGGGAATGGCTTTACTCAGCCGCTGGCTCACCAGCACCAGCACAAGGCAGCACGCCATCTGCACCATCGCCAGCAGCGCGGCGCGACCGGGATCGTAGTCGTAACTCAGCGCCTGATAAATCGCCAGCTCAATGGTGGTGGCCTGCGGCCCACCGCCGAGCGACAACACGGTGGCAAAGCTGGCAAAGCAGAGCATAAAGATTAACGCCGCGACGGGCGGGATCTGGCGGCGCAGCCACGGCCATTCGACAAAGCGGAAGAACGACACGCCGCGCATGCCGAGCTGGGCGGCAACCTGACGCTGCTCGCCGGGAATGTTCTCCAGCGCCTGCAAAAAGAGGCGGGTTGCCATCGGCATATTGAAAAACACGTGCGCCAGCAGAATGCCCTGCAGGCCGTAAGGAGAGAATGACCATTCCAGACCAAGCTGGTCGAACAGCGAAGCCAGCCAGCCCTGGCGACCGTAAACGCTGAGGATGCCAAATACCGCCACCAGCACGGGCAGGATCAGCGTCATGGCGCACAGGCGCAGCAGTGCCAGCCTGCCGGGAAAACGCCGCCGATACAGGGCGCGCGCCAGAAAAATGGCCGGAATCACCGACAGCAGGGCTGAAAGCGACGCCTGCCAGAAGGAGAACCGGATAACGTGCCAGAGGTAGCTGTCGTGCCAGAGGGCGAGCAGGTCGCTCTCTGGCGCGTTGAACCACAGTGCAAGAAAAGCCCCCAGGCTGACCGCCACCATCACTGTGGCGGCGAGCAGCCCGGGAAGTAACCAGCCGGGAATCAACGGCTGACGGCGCGTTGCCATTCACTTACCCATGCTGCACGCTGCGCGGCGACCTGCTGCGGCGTAAACTCCAGCGAGGTGTTTGGTTTGGTCAGCTGCTCGAAACCTGCGGGCAGGGTAACGTTAGTGACCGGATACATCCAGTTACCAGCCGGGATGGCATTCTGGAACCCCGGTGAAACCATAAACTTCAGGAACTTCTCGGCCAGCTCCGGCTGTTTGCTGGCGGCGGTACGCGCGGCGACTTCCACCTGCAGATAGTGCCCTTCAGCAAAATTAGCGGCAGCATAGTTTTCTTTCTTCTCGGCGATAATATGGTAGGCCGGAGAGGTGGTGTAGCTCAGCACCAGGTCGCTTTCGCCTTTCAGGAACAGGCCATAGGCTTCGCTCCAGCCTTTGGTGACGGTGACGGTTTTGGCGGCCAGTTTCTGCCACGCCTCCGGGGCTTTATCCCCGTAAACCTTTTGCATCCACAGCAGCAGGCCCAGGCCTGGCGTACTGGTGCGCGGATCTTCATAAATCACGCGCCATTTCTGGTCACTTTCCACCAGCTCTTTCAGGCTCTTCGGCGGGTTTTTCAGCTTATTTTTGTCGTAAACAAAAGCAAAGTAGCCATAGTCGAACGGCACAAAGGTGTCGTTTTTCCAGCCGCCCGGCACGTTAACGGCATCTGCCGCTACGCCGCTTTTGGCAAACAGTTTGGTTTGCGAGGCGGCTTCCAGCAGGTTGTTATCCAGCCCGAGCACCACGTCGGCCTTGCTGTTTTTCCCTTCCATGCGCAGACGGTTGAGCAGCGACACGCCATCTTCCAGCGCCACGAACTTCAGTTCGCAGTTACAGTCCGCTTCAAAGGCTTTTTTAACCACCGGGCCAGGGCCCCAGTCGGCAGAGAAGGAGTCATAGGTGTAGACCGTCAGGACGGGCTTTGCAAAAGCAGGCAGCGCAAACAGCGCCAGCAGGGGAAGAACTTTTTTTAACACTTTGCACCTCAAAGTTGAGTGGCAAAGGATTTTGAGCGACAGCCTCAAATCCCTTCGCCGGCGTTATCCGGATCAGGTTCGACGGGTATTATCTCAGCGCACATCTGTGATGCAGCACCCCGTTGAGAACGGCGCTATTGTAATGATTTGGTGAATATTACGAAAGCGTTATGGCTCTGGCGGCGCAAACCAGGCGGATTTAAAATCAAACCAGCCCAGGGTATTCATCCGGAGGCCGCGCATGCTGCGCTGGCCCTGGATCATCAGCCAGTGGTGGATCAGCGGTACGATCGCCTGCTCGGCCAGCAGCTGCTGGCACCACGCTGCAAGATTCATTTCGCCCGCGCGCCACAGGGCGGCGTCCTGCTGCCAGTCACGGTCGATGCAGTGCTGGATCAGCGGGACTTCATACAAATGCGAGAAAAGGGAAAAATCGAGCGGCAGGGTAAAGTTGGCGCTGTTGAGCCAGATATCACTGGCGATCTCCCCCTGATGCCATTCGTCATAGTCCACTTCCCTGACCTCTAACCTGACCCCCTCGGCTGCCAGCAGCCGGGTCATGATTCTGGCGATAAAACGATGCTCCACGTGCTCGCGGTAGTAGGTCAGGGTGATGGACTCCAGCCCTGCGGGTTTGTCGCAGTGAACCGGGCGGGCGTGGTGCCAGCGCGGAAGCAGGCCGTACGCCGGGAACCAGTATGTCTGGTACTGCTCTTCCGCATGGTAAATCAGATTGGAAGGGGACAAAACGTGGCTAACCCACTTGCGGACGGCCTGGTTTGCCCCACGGTGGGTGCGGCGGTCAAACAGGAGATAGTAACACCCTTCCTCCAGGCGACTCTCCACGGCTTTTTCTCCCGTAGTGGGGCCTTCCAGCGTCAGCCCGCAGCTCAGGTCTTCATTGAGATCCGGCAATACCCAGACGTTCACTTCGTCGATCAGCGCCCGATAGCCAAAGTAGTCGTCGAACGCGCGGATTTTCAGCTGGTTGCTGTTATTGCGGGACACGGAGTAAGGCCCGGTGCCAATCGGCAGGCTGGCAAAGTTGTTCATTGATTCCCACTCGCCGGGCAAAATCATCGACGGCACATAGCCCAGCAGCCAGGGAAGCCACTTATCCTGCTGCGACAGCTCAATATCCAGCGTCCAGGCCGTGGGGGAGTGGACGCGGGAGATATGCGAGTAGAGCGGTAGCTTGCGAGCACGTTCCAGAGAGGCGATGACGTCGTGCATTTCCAGCTCGCGGCCGTGGTGAAAGTGAATGCCGGGGCGTAAAAAAAAGCGCCAGTGGCGCGGAGAAAGCTGCTGCCAGTGGTGCGCGATATCCGCCTCCAGTTCCCCGTTTTCCTCATTTATGCGCGTCAGGCCGCTGAAGATTTGCCGGGCCATGTGGGTTTCAGAGCGGCGTAAGGCCGTGCCGGGCAACAGATTTTTCATTGGACGGTAGTAGAGCACCCGCAGAATGTGTCGGCCCTGACGAAAGCTGCGCCCGAGATGGGAAACCAGCATCTGGCGCACGGCGGCTTTGTCGCCCACCAGCTGTACGAGCTGGTCGATGCGATCCTGCTCGAGCAGATCTTCCGCGCGCTGCTGCTGCAGCGCCAGCCCGGTATAGAGGAAAGTCAGCCGCGAGCGTTTGCCGCGTCCCGCCTCCGCCTCCCAGCTTAACCAACCCTGCTGCTGCATGGTGTTAAGCAGCGTGCGCATATGGCGGCGGGAGCAGCTAAGCAGGTCAGCCAGCTCGTTGAGCGTGGTCTCCTGCGATTGCCCCTCGCAGCACTGCCAGAGGCGGATAAACTGTTGTTGCAGACGACCGGAAGGCATAAAAGGGGAACTCCTGACAAAAAACCAGCAATTTATTTATCCCTATATTAGGCCAATAATTCTCCCCGATGAAGCGAGGAGGTAAATTATGAAGAGGTCTACCGCACGTCAGTTCTATCAGCAGTACTTTTCAGCGACGAAGGGAGCGTCCTGGCTGGCCCGCCGGTGTGCAGAGCAACGGCTGAAAACGTTAGAAGAATTGATGCAGTGGGACGTTACAGCCCCGACCTCTTCCCGCTAACTCGCCTCGATCATGTGTGACTGAGTATTGGTGCTTATCACCCGCCAGCAAAATGTTTTTGCTGGCTTTTTTCGTTTACTATTCACCCAATTTCGATTCGCTTTCACAAGGACTTGCGCATGCTGTGGTTGATGACGATGGGGCGACGCCTGAACGGCGTGTATGCCGCTTTTATGCTGGTGGCCTTTATGATGGGCGTGGCGGGGGCGCTGCAGGCGCCGACGCTGAGCCTGTTTCTCAGCCGCGAGGTGGGGGCGCAGCCGTTTTGGGTCGGCCTGTTTTACACCGTTAACGCCATTGCCGGGATCCTGGTCAGCCTCGCGCTGGCGAAACGATCGGACAGCCAGGGCGATCGCCGCAGGCTGATCCTCTTTTGCTGCGCCATGGCCGTGGGTAACGCGCTGCTCTTTGCCTTCAACCGTCATTATCTGACGCTTATTACCTGCGGCGTGCTGCTGGCGTCGCTGGCGAACACCGCCATGCCGCAGCTGTTCGCGCTGGCCCGTGAATATGCGGATTACTCGGCGCGTGAAGTGGTGATGTTCAGCTCGGTGATGCGCGCCCAGCTTTCGCTGGCGTGGGTCATTGGTCCGCCGCTGGCCTTCATGCTGGCGTTGAACTACGGCTTTACCACCATGTTTTCCATCGCCGCCGGGATTTTTGTCATCAGCCTGGCGCTGATTGCCTTCGCGCTGCCGTCCGTGGCGCGCGTCGAACAGACGACGGATAAACCTGTCACCGAAGTGAGCGGCTGGCAGGACAAAAACGTCCGCATGCTGTTTATTGCCTCCACGCTGATGTGGACCTGCAACACCATGTACATCATCGATATGCCGCTGTGGATCAGCAGCGATCTGGGCCTTCCGGACAAGCTTGCGGGGATCTTAATGGGCACTGCCGCAGGGCTGGAAATCCCGGCAATGATTCTGGCGGGTTACTACGTTAAGCGCTTTGGAAAGCGCAGGATGATGATCGTCGCCGTGGCGGCCGGGGTGCTGTTCTACGTGGGGCTGATCCTTTTCCATTCTCGGGAAGCGTTGCTGGCGCTGCAGCTGTTTAACGCCGTGTTTATTGGGATTGTTGCCGGGATTGGCATGCTCTGGTTTCAGGATCTCATGCCCGGCCGTGCCGGCTCGGCGACCACGCTTTTTACCAACAGTATTTCAACCGGGGTGATCCTGGCGGGCGTGATTCAGGGGGCGCTGGCGCAAAGCTATGGGCATGCGTCTGTCTACTGGATGATTGCGGCGCTGTCCGTCGTGACGCTTTTGCTGACCTGCCGCGTAAAAGACGTGTGATCGGATGAATGAAACGGAGCCCGGGAACGTCGGGCTCCGTGAACCGTTTTATTCTGAATACTGATATTTACGCTGCGCGCGTAGCGTCAGGTACATATGAACGAGGCCCATGAAGCCGTGTGCCCAGAAATATGTCTCAATAAAGACCGTCAGGAATTTATGCAAATCTAAGACGGATTCCGTGACGGACGAAACTGGCCCGAGCGTGGCGTTCAGCACGAACCAGGCCGCGCCGCAGAGTGCAACGCCCAGCAGCGCCAGCACGCCCAGGCCTTGCACCGTTGCCGCCATACCGCCGGCATGCGCGTCAGGAAGCTGACGCTGCGCGAGGGTGCGAATATCGTCAACAATTCCGCGAAAATCCAGCGCCAGCCAGGCGAAGTAATACTTAAATCCGCGCTGGGTTAACATCCATGCCATCATGGCAATGCCACAAAAAATTAAACCAAATCCAGAGATAACATGGATCCAGGTGACAATTCCGTTCAGCCCGGATTCGTGGAGGGCCTCACTTTCGGTGAAATTAGAATTGATAATCTGAGCCAGGACCAGTACGGCCACAAGAATGTGCAGTATGCGAAGAAAAGGCGTTTCTTTATGGGGAAGCGTATCGCGTAATGTTGGTTTCATCGCATTTTACCTCAATAATGAGAGAGCTGATGCGATGCAGTGTGACGCAGATTAATTAACGAAACCTTAACGATCGGTTGCGTCACACTGTATTTATGCGTTTCGATTAGCGGGCAGGATCAATATGCGTCATCACGTTCAGCACATTGAATTTTTGCATCACATTATTTCTGGCATTCACGGCAATCTGATGTCCTTCTTTTACGCTTAATTCGCCGTTTACTTCCAGATGAACATCGACAAGGGCTAAATCACCCATCTTGCGGGTTTTTAAATCATGGAGTCCGGTGACGCCCTCGGTTGCGAGAAGACACGTTTTGATGTCGTGCTCCAGCTCGGGCTCCAGCGAACGGTCCATCAGGTCGTGCAGGGCATCGGCAGAGAATTTGTAACCCATATGGGCGATGAAAATCCCGACAATCAGGGCCGCAATCAGGTCCATCGCGTGAAAACCCACTAAATTCCCGGCAATGCCGATGGCGACAACCACTGACGACGCTGCGTCAGAACGGGCGTGCCAGGCATTGGCTATCAGCAGCGAGGACTGAATACGTTTCCCCGTGGCAAACATGTATCTGAACAGGCTTTCCTTTACCACCAGCGCCAGTATTGCCACCCACAACGCGGCCCCTTTCACCAGCTGATGCGTCTCAGGGTGAAGCAGTTTATTCCCTGCGGACCAGAGCATCCCGACCCCCACAAGCAGCAGAATAGCGCCAATAATGAGCTTTGCACCGTTTTCGAAACGCAGATGACCGTAATGATGATCGATATCAGAAGCTTTCTGACTCTTTTTATTCGCAATCAAAACGACAAAGTCGGAGGATAAATCGGAAAGAGAATGAATCCCATCAGCAATTAAACCCTGTGAGCCGGAAAATATTCCTGCAACTATCTGAAAGGCAGTGAGTAAACTATTTATTATTACGCTTACTAATGTGCATTTATGTATTTCCCGAGAACGGATATGAGACTCATTGCCATTTTTCTTTTCCATGATTGTTTCCGCTGCCAGCTGATTGAGCGGTTATTCTGCGCAGGAAACATTAAATTGACATTAAATATAACGTCATTAGTGGCTGGGTTTGGGAAGTATTTACAGAAGGAGGCGGGTATCAAGATAAAACGCGGCCTGCAGAGTGGACTGCAGGCCGGAGAATTATTTCATAAATGCAGGTTGTTTGTTTTCGTAAGCGGCAATCGCCGCGTCGTGCTGGAGAGTTAAACCAATGCTGTCCAGACCGTTCAGCATGCAGTGACGACGGAAGGCATCAATGCTGAAGCTGTAGGTCTTATCCCCGGCTTTCACCACTTCGGCTTCCAGATCCACTTCAAACGAAATGCCCGGATTCGCCTTAACCAGCGCGAACAACTCATCGACCTGTTCATCGCTCAGCGTCACCGGCAGAAGCTGATTGTTGAAGCTGTTGCCGTAGAAGATATCCGCGAAGCTAGGGGCAATGACCACTTTAAAACCGTAGTCGGTGAGCGCCCACGGCGCGTGTTCACGGGATGATCCGCAGCCAAAGTTTTCGCGTGCCAGCAAAATGGAGGCGCCTTTATATTCCGGGAAGTTCAGAACGAATTCCGGATTAGGCACTTCGCCCTTATCGTCCAGGAAACGCCAGTCGTTAAACAGATGTGCGCCGAAACCGGTACGCGTTACTTTCTGCAGAAACTGTTTAGGAATAATAGCGTCAGTATCGACGTTAGCGGCGTCCAGCGGGACAACCCGGCCCGTATGTTGGGTAAATTTCTCTGCCATGATTGTCTCCTTATTTCAGGCTGCGAATATCGGCGAAATGGCCGGTGACTGCCGCAGCGGCGGCCATTGCCGGGCTGACCAGATGGGTGCGCCCACCGCGGCCCTGACGGCCTTCAAAGTTACGGTTGCTGGTGGAGGCGCAGCGCTCGCCCGGATTCAGGCGATCGTTGTTCATGGCCAGACACATGGAGCAGCCGGGCAGGCGCCACTCGAAGCCCGCTTCGATAAAGATCTTATCCAGACCTTCGGCTTCCGCCTGGGCTTTCACCGGACCGGAGCCAGGTACCACCAGCGCCTGCACGCCTGGTGCCACTTTGCGGCCTTTGGCAATCTCGGCGGCGGCACGCAAATCCTCAATACGGGAGTTGGTGCAGGAACCGATAAAGACTTTATCAATGGCGACATCGGTCAACGGCACGCCTGGCTTCAGTCCCATATAGGCCAGCGCTTTTTCGGCACTGGCGCGCTCGACCGGATCGGTAAAGGATGCCGGGTCAGGGATATTGTCGTTAACGGAAATCACCTGGCCCGGATTGGTGCCCCAGGTCACCTGAGGCGCAATCTCTTCTGCCTGCAGCGTGACGACGGTGTCAAACGTTGCCCCATCGTCGGTTTTCAGGGTTTTCCAGTACGCTACCGCGTCGTCAAAATCCTGATCTTTCGGCGCGTGCAGACGACCCTTCACGTAGTTGAAGGTGGTTTCGTCCGGCGCGACCAGACCGGCTTTTGCGCCCATCTCAATCGCCATATTGCACAGGGTCATGCGCCCCTCCATGCTCAGCGCCTGGATGGCTTCCCCGCAGAACTCGACAACATGACCGGTCCCGCCCGCGCTGCCGGTTTTACCGATGATGGCCAGCACGATGTCTTTTGCGGTAATACCCGGTGCGGCTTTACCCTTCACTTCAATCTTCATGGTTTTGGCGCGGCCCTGTTTCAGGGTCTGCGTTGCCAGAACATGTTCCACCTCAGACGTGCCAATTCCGAATGCCAGAGCGCCAAACGCGCCGTGGGTCGCGGTATGGGAGTCTCCGCAGACGATGGTCATGCCCGGCAGGGTGATCCCTTGCTCAGGTCCCATCACGTGGACGATCCCCTGGTACGGATGGTTCAGGTCGTACAGCTCAACGCCAAATTCCTTGCAGTTCTTAATCAGCTCCTGCATCTGGATACGGGCCATCTCACCCGAGGCATTAATGTCTTTGGTCTGGGTGGATACGTTGTGATCCATCGTCGCGAAGGTTTTACCCGGCTGACGTACCGGACGCTTGTGCGCCCGCAGGCCGTCAAAGGCCTGAGGAGAGGTCACTTCGTGCACCAGATGACGGTCAATGTACAGCAGCGGGGTTTCGTTTGGCGCCTCGTAAACAACGTGCGCATCAAACAACTTTTCATATAACGTCTTAGCCATGATTACACCCCTTCAGCGACATAGCGGGCAATAATGTCGCCCATTTCATCGGTACTGACTTCCGCCGTGCCGCGTGCTAAATCGCCGGTACGGACGCCTTCTTCTAACGCACGGTTAATGGCGTTTTCAATTGCGGTTGCCGCATCGCCTGCATCCAGGCTGTAGCGCAGCAGCAGGGCCAGGGAGAGGATCTGCGCAATAGGGTTGGCAATGTTTTTGCCTGCGATATCCGGCGCGGAGCCGCCTGCAGGCTCGTACAGGCCAAAGCCTTCTTCATTCAGGCTTGCGGAGGGCAGCATGCCCATCGAGCCGGTGATCATTGCGCACTCGTCAGAGAGGATATCGCCGAACAGGTTGGAGCACAGCAGCACGTCAAACTGGGACGGATCTTTAATCAGCTGCATGGTCGCGTTGTCGATGTACATGTGCGACAGCGCGACGTCCGGGTACTGCTTAGCAACTTCACTGACGATCTCGCGCCACAAAATGGAGGACTGCAGCACGTTCGCTTTATCAATGGAGGTCACTTTATGGCGGCGTTTGCGCGCCGACTCGAACGCGATGTGGGCGATACGTTCGATTTCGAAACGGTGATACACCTCGGTGTCGAACGCTTTCTCGTGTTGTCCGCTGCCTTCGCGGCCTTTTGGCTGACCGAAGTAGATCCCGCCGGTCAGTTCACGCACGCACAGAATGTCGAAACCGTTGGCGGCGATATCCGCGCGCAGCGGGCAGAACTCTTCCAGACCCTGATACAGCTTCGCCGGACGCAGGTTGCTGAACAGCTTGAAATGTTTACGCAGCGGCAGCAGCGCGCCGCGCTCTGGCTGCTCTGCTGGCGGCAGGTGTTCCCATTTCGGGCCACCGACGGAACCAAACAGCACGGCATCGGCATTTTCGCAGCCTTCCACGGTCGCTTTTGGCAGCGGCGTACCGTGGTTATCAATTGCAATACCGCCCACGTCGTAGTGGCTGGTGGTGATTTTCATCGCAAAACGCGCGCGAACGGCTTCCAGTACTTTCAGCGCCTGTGCCATCACTTCCGGACCAATACCGTCGCCCGGCAACACAGCAATATGGTAATTCTTCGACATTACACGGTTTCCTTTTTGTTCTCTTTATTCTGAGCTTTGCGTTGCAACTCTTTTTCGACTTCGGCGGCGCGCCAGATGTTGTTCAGAACATGCACCATCGCTTTCGCGGAGGATTCAACGATATCGGTCGCCAGGCCCACGCCATGGAAGCGGCGGCCATTGTGGGTAACTACAATGTCGACCTGACCCAGTGCATCTTTGCCGTGGCCCTTGGCCGTCAGGTCATACTTCACCAGCTCAACGTCGTACTCGGTGACGCGATTAATCGCCTGGTAGATGGCATCGACAGGGCCGTTACCGTTAGCGGCCTCTGCTTTAATTTCATCCCCACAGGCCAGTTTGACCGAGGCGGTGGCGATGTCGCTGGAGCCGGACTGCACGTTGAAGTAATCCAGACGGAAGTGCTCCGGCTCTTCCTGCTGCTTGTTAATAAAGGCCAGCGCTTCCAGGTCATAGTCGAACACCTGGCCTTTTTTGTCGGCCAGCTTCAGGAACGCGTCGTACAGCTGATCCATGTTGTAATCGCTGTCCTTATAACCCATTTCTTCCATACGGTGCTTAACCGCGGCGCGACCGGAACGGGAGGTCAGGTTCAGCTGTACCTGATTCAGGCCGATGGATTCCGGGGTCATGATTTCGTAGTTTTCACGATTCTTCAGCACGCCATCCTGGTGAATACCGGAGGAGTGCGCGAAGGCACCGGTGCCGACAATCGCTTTGTTGGCCGGAATCGGCATGTTGCAAATCTGGCTGACGGTCTGGCTGGTGCGCCAGATTTCGTTGTGATTGATGCGGGTGTGCACGTCCATAATGTCTTTGCGCACTTTGATCGCCATGATCACTTCTTCCAGCGAACAGTTGCCCGCGCGTTCGCCTATACCGTTCATCGCGCCTTCTACCTGACGTGCGCCAGCGTGGACGGCGGCGATCGCATTACCCACGGCCAGACCCAAATCGTCGTGGGTGTGGACGGAGATAATTGCTTTATCAATATTTGGCACGCGGTCATACAGGCCGGTGATGATATTGGAGAACTCAAACGGCATGGTGTAGCCGACGGTGTCCGGGATGTTGATGGTTTTCGCGCCCGCGTTGATGGCGGCTTCAACAACGCGTGCCAGGTCTTCGATTGGCGTACGGCCCGCATCTTCACAGGAGAATTCAACGTCATCGGTATAGTTGCGTGCGCGCTTAACCATGTAAACCGCACGCTCAATCACCTCATCCAGCGTGCTGCGCAGCTTGGTTGCGATGTGCATAGGTGAGGTGGCAATAAAGGTGTGGATACGGAACGCTTCGGCGACCTTCAGCGACTCGGCGGCGACGTCGATGTCTTTTTCTACGCAGCGCGCCAGGGCACAGACGCGGCTGTTTTTAATGGTGCGCGCAATGGTCTGTACGGATTCGAAATCACCCGGGGAAGAGACAGGGAAACCGACTTCCATCACGTCGACACCCATACGTTCGAGAGCCAGCGCGATCTGCAGTTTCTCTTTTACACTCAGGCTTGCCTGTAATGCCTGTTCACCGTCACGTAAAGTAGTATCGAAAATAATGACTTGCTGGCTCATGGGTTAGGTCCTTGTCAGTCTTAGGGCGCCTTGCTACGAGCATAAAAAAACCCGCGCAGTGGCGCGGGTTTTTAGTCTTACTGGTGACGATTCAACGCTGAATTTCGCCCGCCAGTCTACCGCGCACAGTGGATGCGTTTAGTAGTAGTAGACCGGTGAAACGAATGGTGCGTGTCATGAATCGTGCTCCGTTAAATTCAATATGCTTTTAGTGGTACTGGATACGGCTGTTCATGTCAACCCCTGAGGATGAAAACGGGCCCGACAGACGGAATCAACAGGATATTCACTTTAGCTAATTGTGCTGGTTTTAGCTTTACCTACCCGATTAATTGTCTAATTTTGGACTTAAGAAAAGAGTTGCAGAAACAAATAAATATAATTGTTTAAAAATGAGTGAAATGTCTTGAAGAGGATGCTTTGTGCTTAAAGAGTTTGGATATCATTAAGTTATAAATGCAGTGAATCTATTTTTGAGTGCTAAAAAACGAACAGAGATAACAGGTTGTTAACTAACTGTAGGGAGATAGCAATAACAGTTTAATAATGCTTAAGTCATCATTAACCTGATGGCAATTGTATATTTGTTTGGTTTATGGTTTCATTCAGATCCTAAAGTCAAACATATCTTTTTTGCTCATTAATTTTCGTTAATATAGAGTCTTTATATATTCCGAATTTTAAACAATTCTCTTTCGCTGATCGTATTTGCATGATAAATCATATTTTCCGAGATTATTGCAGTACGTTGGCAAAGGAGTGTAGCGTGACAGTGGAGTCAGAAGTGCCAGAAAATAATATTAAACAGTCTCAAGCTACTGATGGGATTAAACCGCAGTTACGCACGGTGGATCTGAATCTTCTGACGGTGTTTGATGCGGTCATGCAGGAACAGAATATCACCCGCGCGGCTCAAGCGTTGGGGATGTCACAACCTGCGGTGAGTAATGCCGTTGCCAGACTTAAACTCATGTTTAACGACGAATTATTTGTTCGCTACGGGAGGGGGATCCAGCCTACGGCACGCGCATTCCAGCTGTTCGGCTCCATCCGCCAGGCGTTGCAACTGGTCCAAAATGAGCTGCCGGGATCGGGTTTTGAACCTTTAAGCAGCGAGCGCGTATTTCATCTTTGTGTCTGCAGCCCATTAGATAATTATTTAACGTCAATTATCTATAATAAAGTTGAAGAGATCGCACCAAATATCCATCTTGTTTTTAAATCATCTCTGAATCAAAACACGGAACATCAGTTACGCTATCAGGAGATCGAATTCGTTCTGGGATATGAAGAGTTCCGTCGTCCGGAATTTTCCTGCGTGCCGCTGTTTAAAGATGAAATGGTTCTGGTCGCCAGTAAAAAACACCCGCGCCTCAATTCCCCGCTGCGAGAAAACGATGTTTATAACGAGCAGCACGCCGTTGTTGCGCTTGACAGATATGCTTCCTTTAGCCTGCCGTGGTATGACACTGCGGATAAACAGGCGAGCGTGGCTTATCAGGGCATGGCCATGGTCAGCGTATTAAACGTGGTTTCCCAGACACAGTTGGTGGCAATTGCGCCGCGCTGGCTGGCAGAAGAGTTTTCTGATCCTTTAAATCTGCAAATTTTGCCTCTGCCGCTCAAGCTAAATAGCCGTACATGTTATCTTTCCTGGCATGAAGCGGCGGGCCGGGATAAAGGGCATCAGTGGATGGAAGAGTTGCTGGTTGGCATCTGCCGCCGGTAAACGCATCAGGATAAATCGCATCGGTTTATGTGATTTATCCTGAGTTTTTATAGATACTTGCTATTTTGTTCTGTGAATCTTTTTTTCGGGCTGCTCTCCGGCGCGCAAAAATAGATGATTTCCTGCATTGTCGCGGTTTTCAGCGATGATTTATCACACCATCCTCTATTCCCAGAGGAATTAACCATATCTTCTGATAACGGCTGCTTTTTCTGCTTTACGCACCGTTTATCTCACCGGGTTTGCTAATTGCCTGCCTCATAACGAGCGGTTAAGGTAAAGAACACTCTGCAAAATATAAGATTGGTTTATCCCAATCGTAAGACGGTGCGGAAATGAATTCGGCAGTCCGTCTATAACAAAATGCCTGGAGGCAAAGCATGGAGATGTTGTCTGGCGCGGAAATGGTCGTTCGGTCGCTGATCGATCAGGGCGTAAAGCAAGTGTTCGGCTACCCTGGCGGTGCGGTCCTCGATATTTATGATGCGCTGCATACGGTTGGGGGCATTGACCATGTTCTGGTACGTCACGAGCAGGCGGCGGTACACATGGCTGACGGCCTGGCACGTGCGACGGGTGAAGTGGGCGTGGTGTTAGTCACGTCCGGCCCCGGCGCGACAAACGCCATTACCGGCATTGCGACGGCCTATATGGACTCCATTCCGCTGGTGATCCTCTCCGGGCAGGTGGCAACCTCACTGATTGGCTACGATGCGTTTCAGGAGTGCGACATGGTCGGGATTTCGCGTCCCGTTGTGAAGCACAGCTTCCTGGTCAAGCAAACAGAAGACATTCCCGGCATACTGAAAAAAGCCTTCTGGCTGGCGGCGAGCGGACGCCCGGGGCCGGTGGTGGTCGATCTGCCTAAAGATATTCTCAACCCGGCAAACAAGCTGCCTTATGTCTGGCCGGAATCGGTCAGCATGCGCTCTTATAACCCTACAACGCAGGGGCATAAAGGTCAGATCAAGCGAGCGTTGCAAACGCTTCTGGCCGCCAAAAAACCGGTGGTCTATGTCGGTGGCGGGGCGATCAACTCTGCCTGTGAAGCCCAGCTTCGTGAACTGATTGAAAAGCTTAACCTTCCCGTTGCGTCGTCGCTGATGGGGCTGGGGGCGTTCCCTGCCACCCATCGTCAGGCGCTGGGGATGCTGGGTATGCACGGTACCTATGAAGCCAATATGACAATGCATCATTCCGATGTGATCTTTGCCGTCGGCGTGCGCTTTGACGATCGCACCACCAACAACCTGGCGAAGTATTGTCCGAACGCCACCGTGCTGCACATTGATATCGATCCAACGTCAATTTCAAAAACGGTGTCGGCTGATGTGCCGATCGTCGGCGATGCCCGTCAGGTTCTGGAGCAAATGCTGGACCTGCTGACTCAGGAGAGTGCAACCCAGCCGCTGGATGAGATCCGCGACTGGTGGCAGCAGATTGAACAGTGGCGCGCGCGTCAGTGCCTGAAATATGACACGCAAAGTGAAAACATTAAGCCGCAGGCGGTCATTGAAGCGGTGTGGCGACTGACGAAAGGTGAGGCGTACGTGACTTCAGACGTGGGGCAGCATCAGATGTTTGCCGCCCTGTATTACCCGTTTGATAAACCGCGACACTGGATCAACTCCGGTGGTTTAGGAACCATGGGCTTCGGTCTGCCTGCCGCGCTGGGCGTGAAGCTGGCGCTGCCGAATGAAACCGTCGTCTGCGTGACGGGGGACGGCAGTATTCAGATGAACATTCAGGAGCTGTCTACCGCGCTGCAGTATGAACTGCCGGTACTGGTGCTGAACCTGAATAACGGGTATCTCGGTATGGTCAAGCAGTGGCAGGATATGATCTACTCTGGCCGACATTCTCAGTCCTACATGCAATCTCTGCCGGATTTTGTTCGTCTTGCTGAAGCTTATGGCCATGTAGGCATGCGGGTGACGGATCCGGCCGAGCTGGAAACGAAGATTGCCCAGGCGCTTGAGCACGTTAAAAGCAACCGCCTCGTCTTTATGGATGTGATTGTTGATGGAACCGAGCACGTTTATCCAATGCATATTCGGGGTGGTGGTATGGATGAAATGTGGTTAAGCAAAACGGAGAGAACCTGATATGCGCCGGATATTATCTGTTTTACTGGAAAACGAGTCTGGCGCACTGTCGCGCGTCATTGGCCTTTTTGCGCAGCGCGGCTATAACATTGAAAGCCTGACCGTTGCCCCGACGGAAGACCCGACGCTGTCGCGCATGACGATCCAAACCGTCGGCGATGCCAAAGTACTTGAGCAAATTGAAAAACAGCTACATAAGCTGGTCGACGTACTGCGCGTGAGCGAGCTGGGGCAGGGTGCATACGTTGAACGTGAGGTCATGCTGGTGAAAATCCAGGCCAGCGGCTACGGGCGTGATGAAGTCAAACGCAATGCGGATATTTTCCGCGGCCAGATTATCGACGTCACGCCTTCTCTTTATACAGTTCAGCTGGTCGGGACAAGCGACAAGCTGGATGCTTTCCTGGCGTCCGTGCGGGATGTCGCAAAAATTGTCGAGGTCGCGAGATCGGGGGTTGTGGGTCTGTCACGCGGCGAGAAAATCATGCGTTAGTTGTCAAAAAGGTTCGCCTCTTTCTGCCCGGTCACCAAAGCCGGGCTTTTTTTTGCGTAATCAGCCGACAACGCAGATAAAAGCGGTTGCCGCGAAGGCTTTTCTGCGTTTAGATGTTAAAAGATTTAACCATAACCTTGACAGGGCCATGGACTCTTTTCTTTTTTTAAGGGGCAATTGTGAAACTGGATGAAATCGCCCGGCTAGCCGGCGTGTCACGAACAACGGCCAGCTATGTGATTAACGGTAAAGCAAAGCAGTACCGTGTCAGCGACAAGACCGTTGAAAAAGTTATGGCGGTGGTTCGTGAGCATAACTACCATCCGAATGCTGTCGCAGCCGGTCTACGTGCCGGGCGTACCCGCTCTATTGGTCTGGTGATCCCTGACCTGGAAAACACCAGTTATACCCGTATCGCCAACTATCTTGAACGTCAGGCGCGCCAGCGCGGCTATCAACTGCTGATTGCCTGCTCGGAAGACCAGCCCGACAACGAGATGCGCTGCATTGAGCATCTGCTCCAGCGCCAGGTGGATGCAATCATCGTGTCGACCTCCTTGCCGCCAGAGCATCCGTTCTACCAGCGCTGGGCGAACGACCCGTTCCCAATCGTTGCGCTGGATCGCGCGCTCGATCGCGAGCATTTCACCAGCGTCGTGGGTGCGGATCAGGATGATGCAGAAATGCTGGCCGCAGAGCTGAGAACTTTCCCCGCTGAGACAGTGCTGTATCTTGGCGCGTTGCCCGAGCTTTCTGTGAGCTTCCTGCGCGAACAGGGATTCAGAACCGCCTGGAAAGACGATCCGCGCGAGGTCCACTACCTCTATGCCAATAGCTACGAGCGTGAAGCCGCGGCACAACTGTTCGAAAAATGGCTGGAAACGCACCCAATGCCTCAGGCGCTGTTCACCACCTCGTTTGCGCTGTTGCAGGGCGTCATGGATGTGACCTTACGCCGTGAAGGTAAACTGCCCTCCGATCTGGCGATTGCCACGTTCGGGGATAACGAACTGCTCGACTTCCTCCAGTGCCCGGTGCTGGCGGTAGCACAGCGTCACCGCGATGTGGCTGAACGCGTGCTGGAGATTGTGCTGGCAAGCCTGGATGAGCCGCGCAAACCGAAGCCGGGCCTGACGCGGATCAAACGTAATCTCTACCATCGCGGAATTTTAAGCCGCCAAAAATGAAATGACTGGGGCGGCGAAATCTGCCCCATTTTGTTGCGATAATTCGTGCGCATAATTCCCGGAGAGAAATTAGGATAATTCTTGAGAAATCCTAATCGCCTATTTTCTTAATTCATTCCTGCTTTTAAATTGGCCCTTTAAAGAACGTCCGGGCGATTTTAAACAGCCATCTTTGTATTAATTTGTTACAAACCCTCTTCGGCCGATGAATATTCAGACGTTTTTCCTCCTCCTTTGTCAGCTTACGTGGCAACCGCCGCGCTTACCGGGTGCCCGAGTGAATCTGGCGCTGTTATCCCCTGAGAATCTGTCATAAAATACTGCCCGCGTCGCAAACTGACACTTTATATTTATCTGCGATGATATTGAGTGAGCTTTAACGCTAGTGTGCATATTCGGTTTTTTTCTTACAAATATTCATAACGTTAATTTTGCCTCGCCAGTTGTGCAGTTATTAACCAGGACTGTTTATCTCTGTAAATAGAGGGCTTTCGGGTCCTTATAGGGAGAGTCCTGGCTTGACAAGCTTTTCCCTCGCTCCGTAAACTCCTTTAGGTGGGAATTTGTGGGTTAAAGTGGTGAGGAGGGGTGAGACTGGCATGTTCCGTGGAGCTACGTTAGTCAATCTCGACAGCAAAGGGCGTTTATCGGTACCAACCCGATACCGCGACCAGCTGATTGAGAACGCTGCGGGTCAAATGGTTTGCACCATTGACATTAACTCCCCCTGCCTGCTGCTTTACCCCTTGCCTGAATGGGAAATTATTGAGCAAAAGCTGTCGCGACTGTCGAGCATGAACCCGCAGGAACGCCGCGTGCAGCGGCTTTTATTGGGACATGCCAGTGAATGTCAGATGGATAACGCAGGGCGATTACTGATTGCGCCTGTGTTGCGGCAACATGCCGGTCTGACCAAAGAAGTGATGCTGGTCGGGCAGTTCAACAAGTTTGAACTGTGGGATGAAACGACCTGGTATCAACAGGTCAAGGAAGATATCGACGCTGAGCAGTCTGATTCCGCGACATTATCGGAACGGCTGCAGGACTTGTCTCTATAAATATGATGGAAAATTATAAACATAAAACGGTGTTACTGGACGAGGCCGTTAACGGTCTGAATATTCGTCCGGATGGCATCTACATTGATGGCACGTTTGGTCGCGGTGGTCACTCGCGTTTGATTCTCTCCCAGCTTGGAGAGGAAGGACGTCTGCTGGCAATCGATCGCGATCCGCAGGCAATTGCCGTTGCACAGACCATCAATGATCCACGCTTTTCCATCGTGCATGGACCTTTCTCTGCGCTCGCGGAATATGTTGCCGAGCGCGGCCTGACGGGCAAGATCGACGGGATTCTTCTCGATCTTGGCGTCTCTTCACCCCAACTTGATGATGCTGAACGTGGTTTCTCCTTTATGCGTGATGGTCCGCTGGACATGCGGATGGACCCGACGCGCGGTCAGTCTGCCGCTGAGTGGTTACAGACCGCTGACGAAGCAGACATAGCATGGGTCATCAAAACGTTTGGCGAAGAGCGCTTTGGCAAACGTATTGCGCGCGCCATCGTTGAGCGCAATCGCATTGAGCCAATGACCCGCACCAAAGAGTTGGCTGAGGTGATCGCGGCGGCGACACCGGTGAAAGATAAGCACAAACATCCCGCGACCCGTACCTTCCAAGCGGTTCGCATCTGGGTAAACAGTGAACTGGAGGAAATAGAGCTGGCGCTAAAAAGCTCGCTCGACGTGCTGGCCCCGGGTGGGCGGTTATCCATCATCAGCTTCCATTCGCTGGAAGACCGTATTGTGAAACGCTTTATGCGTGAACAAAGCCGCGGTCCACAGGTGCCTGCGGGGCTGCCGATGACGGAAGAACAACTCAGGAAGCTGGGTGGCCGTCAGTTGCGAGCATTAGGCAAGTTGATGCCGGGCGAAGAAGAAGTGGCAGAGAATCCACGCGCCCGTAGTTCAGTGCTGCGTGTTGCAGAGAGGACGAACGCATGATCGGCAGAGTGACAGAGACCCTAAGCAAAGTTAAGGATTCGTTAGGAAGCAACGAGCGCCATGCCTTGCCTGGCGTGATCGGCGACGATCTTTTGCGGTTTGGGAAACTGCCACTCTGTCTGTTCATTTGCATCATTGTCACGGCAGTTACGGTGGTGACCACCGCCCACCATACACGTTTATTGACTGCGCAACGCGAGCAGATGGTACTGGAACGCGATGCGCTGGATATTGAATGGCGAAATCTGATCCTTGAAGAAAACGCGCTCGGCGATCACAGCCGGGTTGAACGGATCGCAACGGAAAAGCTGCAACTGCAGCATGTTGATCCTTCGCAGGAAAATATCGTAGTACAAAAATAAGGGAAAACGCGACGCATGAAAGCAGCGGCAAAAACGCTAAAACCAAAACGTCAGGAAGAACAGGCCAACTTTGTCAGTTGGCGTTTTGCGTTGCTTTGCGGCTGCATTTTACTCGCTCTGGGTTTTCTGCTGGGACGCGTGGCCTGGCTGCAAATCGTCGCTCCTGACATGCTGGTGCGCCAGGGCGACATGCGCTCCCTGCGCGTCCAGGAAGTGTCGACATCCCGCGGGATGATCACCGACCGCTCGGGTCGCCCGCTGGCGGTGAGCGTGCCGGTGAAGGCGATCTGGGCCGATCCTAAAGAACTGCATGATGCAGGCGGGATCACGCTTGATAACCGCTGGAAGGCCCTTGCGGACGCGCTGAAGATGCCGCTTGACCAGTTAGCTTCACGCGTGAATACCAACCCGAGAGGGCGGTTTATCTATCTGGCGCGTCAGGTGAACCCTGACATGGCGGACTACATCAAAAAATTGAAGCTGCCGGGGATCCATCTGCGTGAAGAATCTCGTCGTTACTATCCTTCCGGCGAAGTGACTGCTCACCTCATTGGCTTTACTAACGTAGATAGCCAGGGGATTGAAGGCGTCGAAAAAAGCTTTGATAAATGGCTGACCGGCCAGCCGGGCGAACGCATTGTGCGTAAAGACCGCTACGGTCGCGTGATCGAGGATATTTCCTCTACGGACAGCCAGGCCGCACACAACCTTGCGCTGAGTATCGATGAGCGGCTACAGGCGCTGGTTTACCGCGAGCTGAACAACGCCGTGGCCTTCAACAAAGCGGAATCGGGCAGTGCAGTGTTAGTCGACGTCAACACGGGTGAAGTGCTGGCGATGGCCAATAGCCCTTCCTACAACCCTAACAATCTCACCGGTACGCAGAAGGATGTTATGCGTAACCGTACCATCACCGACGTATTCGAACCGGGTTCGACCGTTAAGCCGATGGTGGTCATGACTGCACTCCAGCGCGGTATCGTCAATGAAAACACCGTACTGAATACCATTCCATACCGAATTAACGGCCACGAAATCAAAGACGTGGCGCGCTACAGCGAATTGACCCTGACCGGGGTATTACAGAAGTCGAGTAACGTCGGTGTTTCAAAGCTGGCGTTAGCGATGCCGTCCTCAGCGTTAGTAGAGACTTACTCTCGTTTTGGACTTGGAAAGGCGACCAATTTGGGGTTGGTCGGAGAACGCAGTGGCTTATATCCTCAAAAACAACGGTGGTCTGACATAGAGAGGGCCACCTTCTCTTTCGGCTACGGGCTAATGGTGACACCGTTACAGTTAGCGCGAGTCTACGCAACGATCGGCAGCTATGGCGTTTATCGTCCGCTGTCGATTACCAAAGTTGATCCACCGGTTCCCGGCGAGCGTATCTTCCCGGAATCAACTGTCCGTACTGTTGTTCATATGATGGAAAGCGTAGCGCTGCCCGGCGGCGGCGGCGTGAAGGCGGCAATCAAAGGTTATCGCATCGCCATCAAGACCGGTACGGCGAAAAAAGTAGGGCCGGACGGCCGCTATATCAATAAATACATTGCCTATACCGCAGGCGTTGCGCCTGCAAGCAATCCGCGTTTTGCGCTGGTGGTCGTGATAAACGATCCACAGGCGGGTAAATACTACGGCGGCGCCGTCTCCGCGCCTGTGTTCGGGGCTATCATGGGCGGCGTGTTACGCACCATGAACATCGAACCGGATGCGCTGGCGACGGGCGAAAAAAGTGAATTTGTAATTAATCAAGGCGAGGGTACAGGTGGCAGATCGTAATTTGCGCGACCTTCTCGCTCCGTGGGTGCCAAATGCACCGGAGCGAGCACTGCGAGAGATGGTACTGGACAGCCGCGTGGCTGCTTCTGGCGATCTTTTTGTGGCGGTGGTCGGTCATCAGGCGGACGGGCGTCGTTATATCCCGCAGGCGATTGCGCAAGGTGTGGCTGCCATTATTGCTGAGGCCAAAGATGAGGCAACCGACGGTGAGATCCGTGAAATGCACGGGGTGCCGGTCATCTATCTCAGCCAGTTAAACGAGCGTCTTTCCGCGCTGGCAGGACGTTTTTATCACGAACCTTCCGACCAGCTGCGCCTGGTAGGCGTCACGGGTACCAACGGTAAAACCACTACCACGCAACTGATGGCGCAGTGGGCCCAGTTGCTGGGTGAAACCGGTGCGGTGATGGGTACCGTGGGTAACGGCCTGCTGGGCAAAGTGAGCCCGACGGAAAACACTACCGGCTCGGCGGTAGACGTACAGCATGTGCTTGCCGGTCTGGCAGGGCAGGGGGCAACCTTCGCTGCGATGGAAGTCTCTTCGCACGGTCTGGTTCAGCACCGCGTCGCGGCGCTGAAATTTGCTGCTTCCGTGTTTACCAACCTGAGCCGCGATCATCTTGATTATCACGGTGATATGGAGCATTACG
Organism: Enterobacter cloacae complex sp. P16RS2; assembly: GCF_014982155.1. Classification (NCBI taxonomy): domain Bacteria; kingdom Pseudomonadati; phylum Pseudomonadota; class Gammaproteobacteria; order Enterobacterales; family Enterobacteriaceae; genus Enterobacter; species Enterobacter cloacae complex sp. P16RS2. Next base: position 196,740 of record NZ_JADCKW010000019.1, read on the forward strand.
AAGCCGCGAAATGGCTGCTGTTCTCTACTCACCATTACGGACAAGCTATCATCAACGCCGACGACGAAGTGGGCCGCCGCTGGCTGGCGAAACTGCCGGATGCGGTTGCGGTGTCGATGGAAGACCATATCAATCCGAACTGCCACGGCCGCTGGCTGAAGGCGGTTGAGGTGAATTATCACGACAGCGGGGCGACAATCCGCTTTGCCTCTTCATGGGGTGAAGGTGAAATTGAAAGCCGCCTGATGGGCGCCTTTAACGTCAGCAACCTGCTGCTGGCGCTGGCAACGCTGCTGGCGCTGGGTTATCCGATGGCTGAACTGCTGAAAACCTCAGCGCGTCTGCAGCCGGTTTGTGGCCGTATGGAAGTGTTTAGCGCGCCGGGCAAACCGACCGTCGTGGTGGATTATGCCCATACGCCTGATGCGCTGGAAAAAGCGCTGGAGGCGGCGCGCCTGCACTGCACAGGGAAGCTCTGGTGCGTGTTTGGCTGCGGCGGCGATCGTGATAAAGGCAAACGCCCGCTGATGGGGGCTATTGCCGAGCAGTTCGCAGATATTCCGGTTGTGACCGATGACAACCCGCGTACCGAAGAGCCGCGCGCCATCATTAATGACATTCTGGCGGGCATGCTGGACGCGGGCCGCGCTCGCGTGGTGGAAGGGCGTGCGGAAGCCGTGACCAACACCATCATGCAGGCGCAGGAGAATGATGTTGTCCTGCTGGCGGGCAAAGGCCATGAAGATTATCAGATCGTTGGCAATCGCCGTCTGGACTACTCGGACCGCGTAACGGCAGCACGCCTGCTGGGAGTCGTGGCATGATTAGCATCACGTTAAGCCAGGCCGCTGCTATTCTGCAGGGCGACCTCCACGGGCAAGACCTGACCATTGATGCCGTAACGACGGACACCCGCAAAATCACCGCAGGCTGTCTGTTTGTGGCGCTGAAAGGCGAGCGTTTTGACGCGCATGATTTTGCGGAACAGGCCAAAGAGAACGGCGCTGGTGCGCTGCTCGTCAGCCGCAGGCTCGATATCGATCTGCCACAAATTGTGGTGAAAGATACGCGTCTCGCGTTCGGTGAGCTGGCTGCCTGGGTTCGTCAGCAGGTGCCGGCTCGCGTCGTCGCGCTGACAGGGTCATCAGGCAAAACGTCAGTGAAAGAGATGACGGCAGCGATCCTCAGCCAGTGCGGCAATACGCTTTTTACCGCGGGCAACCTCAATAATGACATCGGCGTGCCGATGACATTGCTTCGCCTGACCAAAGAGCATGACTTTGCGGTGATCGAGTTAGGCGCAAACCACCAGGGTGAAATCGCCTGGACCGTGAGCCTGACTCGCCCGGAAGCGGCGCTGGTGAATAACCTCGCGGCTGCGCACCTGGAAGGCTTTGGCTCGCTGGAAGGCGTGGCGAAAGCGAAAGGTGAAATTTACACCGGCCTGCCGGATAACGGTATTGCCATTCTGAACGCCGATAACAACGACTGGCTGAACTGGCAAAGCATCATTGGTGCGCGTAAAACCTGGCGCTTCTCGCCAAATGCGGCCAACAGTGATTTTACGGCGACCAATATCCATGTGACGTCGCACGGCACTGAGTTCACCCTCACTACCCCAACGGGTGGCGTGGAGGTGCTGCTGCCGCTGCCGGGTCGCCATAACATCGCCAATGCCCTTGCGGCGGCGGCGCTGGCAACGGCGGTGGGTGCTTCACATGAGGCAATCAAAGCCGGGCTGGCGAACCTGAAAGCCGTGCCGGGACGCCTGTTCCCGATTCAGCTTTCGGAAAACAAGCTGCTGCTGGATGACTCCTACAACGCGAATGTTGGCTCGATGACGGCGGCGGTGCAGGTGTTATCTGAAATGCCGGGCTACCGCATCATGGTGGTTGGCGACATGGCAGAACTGGGCGACGAAAGCGAAGCCTGTCATACCCAGGTCGGTGAAGCGGCGAAAGCTGCGGGGCTGGACTGTGTACTGAGCACAGGAAAATTGAGCCAGGCGATTAGCCAGGCCAGCGGCGTTGGCGAGCATTTTGCCGATAAAGCCGCGTTGATTGAGCGCCTTAAGGCATTAATGACAGAAAAACAAATTGTGACAGTGTTAGTGAAAGGTTCACGTAGTGCCGCCATGGAAGAGGTTGTGCACGCATTACAGGAGAACGGGACATGTTAGTTTGGCTGGCCGAACATTTGGTCAAATATTACTCAGGCTTTAACGTCTTTTCGTATCTGACGTTTCGCGCCATCGTCAGCCTGCTGACTGCGCTGTTCATCTCGTTGTGGATGGGCCCGCGCATGATTGCCCGTCTGCAAAAGCTCTCTTTCGGCCAGGTTGTGCGTAACGACGGCCCGGAATCGCACTTCAGCAAGCGCGGTACGCCGACCATGGGCGGGATCATGATCCTGACCGCCATCGTCGTTTCCGTGCTGTTGTGGGCGTACCCGTCCAATCCTTACGTCTGGTGTGTGCTGACGGTACTGGTGGGTTACGGGATCATCGGTTTCGTCGATGATTACCGCAAAGTCGTCCGCAAAGATACCAAAGGCCTGATCGCGCGCTGGAAATATTTCTGGATGTCGGTGATCGCGCTGGGCGTGGCTTTCGCGCTGTATCTGGCAGGGAAAGACACGCCGGCGACCGAGCTGGTCGTGCCGTTCTTTAAAGACGTGATGCCGCAGCTGGGGCTGTTCTACATCCTGCTGGCCTACTTTGTGATTGTTGGTACCGGCAACGCCGTTAACCTGACCGACGGTCTGGATGGTCTGGCTATTATGCCAACCGTCTTTGTGGCCGCCGGTTTTGCGCTGGTGGCGTGGGCGACCGGTAACATGAACTTTGCAAATTATCTGCACATCCCTTATCTGCGCCACGCGGGTGAGCTGGTGATCGTCTGTACGGCGATCGTCGGTGCGGGGCTGGGCTTCCTGTGGTTCAACACCTACCCGGCGCAGGTCTTTATGGGTGACGTCGGTTCTCTGGCTTTGGGCGGTGCGCTCGGCATTATCGCCGTACTGCTGCGTCAGGAGTTCCTGCTGGTGATCATGGGCGGCGTGTTTGTGGTTGAAACCCTGTCGGTGATTTTGCAGGTCGGTTCCTTCAAGCTGCGCGGTCAGCGCATCTTCCGTATGGCGCCGATCCACCACCATTATGAACTGAAAGGCTGGCCGGAGCCGCGCGTGATTGTGCGCTTCTGGATTATTTCGCTGATGCTGGTGCTGATTGGCCTGGCAACGCTGAAGGTACGTTAATCATGGCAGATTACCAGGGCAAAAAAGTCGTTATCATCGGGTTGGGCCTCACGGGGCTCTCCTGCGTGGACTTTTTCCTCGCACGCGGCGTGACGCCACGCGTGATGGATACGCGTGTCTCTCCGCCGGGTCTGGACAAACTGCCGGAACAGGTTGAACGCCACCTTGGTGGTCTGAATGATGACTGGCTGCTGGCAGCCGATCTGATTGTCGCCAGCCCAGGTATGGCGCTGGCGCATCCTTCGCTGAGCGCTGCCGCGGATGCGGGCGTTGAGATTGTCGGCGATATCGAGCTGTTCTGCCGCGAAGCGCAGGCGCCCGTTATCGCCATTACCGGTTCTAACGGTAAAAGCACCGTCACCACCCTGGTGGGTGAAATGGCGAAAGCGGCGGGAATGAACGTCGGCGTTGGCGGTAACATTGGTTTACCCGCTCTGATGCTGCTGTACAAAGGCTGCGAGCTGTATGTTCTCGAGCTTTCCAGCTTCCAGCTGGAAACCACCTCCAGCCTGCATGCTGCGGCTGCGACGATCCTCAACGTGACTGAAGATCATATGGACAGGTATCCATTTGGTCTTCAGCAGTACCGTGCCGCCAAGCTCCGCGTTTATGAAAATGCCAAAGTCTGCGTTGTTAACGCCGATGACGCGCTAACCATGCCGGTGCGTGGCGCAGACGATCGCTGTATTAGCTTCGGTATCACGATGGGCGATTACCACCTGAACCGTCAGCTGGGCGAAACCTGGCTGCGCGTGAAGGGTGAGAAAGTGCTGAACGTGAAAGAGATGAAGCTCTCAGGTCAGCACAACTATACCAATGCCCTGGCGGCGCTGGCGCTGGCGGATGCAGTTGGGCTGCCGCGCTCCTCCAGCCTGAAAGCGTTAACCACGTTTTCTGGTCTGGCGCACCGTTTCCAGCTGGCGCTGGAATACAACGGCGTGCGCTGGATCAACGACTCCAAAGCCACCAACGTGGGCAGCACCGAGGCCGCGCTCAACGGTCTGCACGTTGACGGCACCCTGCATTTACTGCTGGGCGGCGACGGTAAATCAGCGGATTTCTCCTCCCTGAAGCCGTATCTCGCCGGAGATAACATCCGCCTGTACTGCTTCGGCCGTGACGGCAGCGAGCTGGCTGAACTGCGCCCTGAGGTTGCCGAGCAAACCGAAACCATGGAACAGGCGATGCGGCTGATTGCCCCTCGCGTGAAGCCAGGCGATATGGTGCTGCTCTCTCCGGCCTGCGCCAGCCTCGATCAATTCAAGAATTTCGAACAGCGTGGTGATGTCTTTACCCGCCTGGCGAAGGAGTTAGGCTAATGCGTTTATCTCTCCCTCGCCTGAAAATGCCGCGCCTGCCAGGATTTGGGATCCTGGCATGGGTGTTTGCGGCGCTTAAAGGCTGGGTGATGGGCTCTCGTCAAAAAGATAACGACAGCCTGGTCATGTACGATCGCACGCTGTTCTGGCTCACGATGGGGCTGGCGGCGGTCGGCTTTATTATGGTGACGTCAGCCTCAATGCCCGTCGGGCAGCGTCTGGCGAACGATCCTTTCCTGTTTGCCAAGCGTGATGGTCTTTACATCATCCTGGCGTTCTGCCTGGCGCTGGTGACCTTGCGTCTGCCGATGGAGTTCTGGCAGCGGCACAGTACGGCGATGCTGATCGCCTCGATTATTATGCTGCTGATCGTTCTGGTGGTGGGGAGCTCTGTTAACGGCGCATCACGCTGGATCGCCTTTGGCCCGCTGCGCATTCAGCCTGCGGAATTTACCAAGCTCTCCCTGTTCTGCTACCTCGCTAACTACCTGGTGCGTAAGGTAGATGAAGTGCGTAACAACCTGCGCGGCTTCTTGAAACCGATGGGCGTGATTTTGGTGCTGGCGGTATTACTGCTGGCGCAGCCTGACCTCGGTACCGTTGTCGTGCTGTTCGTTACCACTCTGGCGATGCTGTTCCTGGCGGGCGCGAAGCTGTGGCAGTTCATCGCCATCATCGGGATGGGGATTTCAGCGGTTGTGCTGCTGATCCTCGCCGAGCCTTACCGTATTCGCCGTGTGACCTCGTTCTGGAACCCGTGGGAAGATCCGTTCGGTAGCGGTTATCAGCTGACGCAGTCGCTGATGGCCTTTGGTCGCGGTGAAGTCTGGGGGCAGGGGCTGGGTAACTCGGTACAGAAACTGGAGTATTTACCGGAAGCGCATACTGACTTCATCTTCTCCATTATTGCGGAAGAACTGGGTTATATCGGTGTGGTATTAGCGCTATTAATGGTATTCTTCGTCGCTTTCCGTGCCATGTCCATCGGGCGGAAAGCGCTGGAGATCGATCACCGCTTCTCAGGATTCTTAGCCTGTTCAATTGGTATCTGGTTTAGCTTCCAGGCATTGGTTAACGTCGGGGCCGCAGCGGGTATGCTGCCGACCAAAGGTCTGACGCTGCCG
>NZ_JADCKW010000019.1:202496-317929 GCF_014982155.1 Enterobacter cloacae complex sp. P16RS2
TTTTTGTTGCGCATAGATTATGAAACGCGTCTGGAAAAAGCCCAGGCGTTTACACGAGGTTCACGATGAATCAACCGAAGCGGTTAATGGTGATGGCAGGCGGTACCGGTGGACACGTGTTCCCGGGACTGGCGGTTGCGCACCATTTAATGGATCAGGGCTGGCAGGTACGCTGGCTGGGAACCGCAGACCGCATGGAAGCCGATCTGGTACCGAAGCACGGTATTGAGATCGACTTTATTCGTATTTCCGGCCTTCGGGGCAAGGGCCTCAAGGCAATGCTGCTGGCACCGGTGCGTATTTTTAACGCCTGGCGTCAGGCGCGCACCATCATGAAGCGCTTTAAGCCAGATGTGGTGCTGGGCATGGGCGGCTATGTCTCGGGTCCTGGCGGGCTGGCGGCGTGGTCGTTAGGCATTCCCGTTGTGCTGCATGAACAGAACGGTATTGCCGGACTGACCAACAAGTGGCTGGCGAAAATCGCTACCAAAGTTATGCAGGCGTTTCCCGGCGCGTTCCCGAAAGCGGACGTGGTGGGTAACCCGGTGCGTGTGGACGTGCTGGCGCTGCCGCTGCCGGATGCTCGCCTGACGGGCCGTGAAGGGCCGGTTCGTGTACTGGTCGTCGGCGGCTCTCAGGGCGCACGCATTCTAAACCAGACGATGCCGCAGGTTGCCGCAAAGCTGGGGGATACCGTGACCATCTGGCACCAGAGCGGAAAAGGCGCTCAGCAGACCGTTGAGCAAGCTTACGCAGACGAAGGCCAGCCGCAGCATAAAGTCACAGAATTTATCGACGACATGGCGGCAGCGTATGCCTGGGCCGATGTCGTGGTCTGTCGTTCAGGCGCGCTGACGGTGAGCGAGATCGCCGCCGCGGGTCTGCCGGCCCTGTTTGTGCCGTTCCAGCACAAAGACAGACAGCAGTACTGGAATGCGCTGCCGCTTGAGAAAGCCGGTGCCGCGAAGATTTTTGAACAGCCACAATTTACCGCCGACGCGGTCGCCACCACCCTGGCGGGCTGGAACAGAGACGCACTGCTGGAGATGGCGCAACGCGCGCGCGCGGCCGCTATCCCTGATGCGACGGAACGGGTGGCAAAAGAAGTGAGCCTGGCAGCCCAGGCTTAACCCTCGCAGCGCGTGTTGCGCTGCACGAATTTTAAGTAGTCGATGGCGTTTAGAGAATGAATACACAACAACTGGCAAAACTGCGTTCAATCGTGCCCGAGATGCGTCGCGTCCGGCACATTCACTTTGTTGGCATCGGTGGTGCTGGCATGGGCGGTATTGCCGAAGTGTTAGCTAACGAAGGCTATCAGATCAGCGGGTCTGACCTGGCGCCAAACCCTGTAACGCAGCAGCTGGCGTCGCTTGGGGCGACTATCTATTTCAACCATCGCCCGGAAAACGTGCGCGATGCGAGCGTGGTGGTGGTCTCGAGCGCTATCTCCTCTGACAACCCGGAAATCGTTGCCGCGCATGAAGCGCGCATTCCGGTGATCCGCCGTGCAGAAATGCTGGCGGAACTGATGCGTTTTCGTCACGGCATCGCCATTGCCGGGACCCACGGTAAAACCACGACCACGGCGATGGTCTCCAGTATTTATGCGGAAGCGGGTCTCGACCCGACGTTCGTCAACGGCGGTCTGGTCAAAGCAGCGGGCGTACATGCGCGTCTGGGGCACAGCCGTTACCTGATTGCCGAAGCGGATGAGAGCGACGCGTCGTTCCTGCACCTGCAGCCGATGGTGGCGATTGTCACTAACATCGAAGCTGACCATATGGATACCTACCAGGGCGACTTCGAGAACTTAAAGCAGACCTTCATCAACTTCCTGCACAACCTGCCGTTCTATGGACGCGCGGTGATGTGCGTTGACGATCCGGTGATCCGCGAGCTGCTGCCGCGCGTGGGTCGTCAAATCACTACTTACGGCTTCAGCGAAGACGCTGACGTCCGCGTGGAAGAGTACAAACAGATTGGTGCGCAGGGGCATTTCACGCTGGCGCGTCAGGACAAAGAACTGCTGCACGTCACGCTGAATGCGCCAGGTCGCCATAACGCCCTCAATGCCGCAGCAGCTGTGGCCGTTGCGACGGAAGAAGGCATTGATGATGATGCCATTCTGCGCGCGCTGGAAAGCTTCCAGGGCACCGGCCGTCGTTTCGACTTCCTCGGTGAATTCCCGCTGGACGCCGTTAACGGTAAAGCTGGCACAGCGATGCTGGTGGACGACTACGGCCACCATCCGACCGAAGTGGACGCCACCATTAAAGCCGCGCGTGCAGGCTGGCCTGACAAAAATCTGGTGATGATCTTCCAGCCGCACCGCTTCACGCGTACGCGCGATCTGTATGACGATTTCGCCAGCGTCCTGTCACAGGTAGACACCCTGTTAATGCTGGACGTGTACGCCGCAGGCGAGACGCCGATTCCGGGTGCTGACAGCCGTTCCCTGTGTCGTACCATCCGTGGACGCGGTAAAGTTGACCCTATTCTGGTTTCTGACCCTGCACAGGTGGCGGAAATTCTGGCACCGGTCCTGACGGGTAACGATTTGATTCTGATTCAGGGCGCGGGAAATATCGGCAAAATCGCCCGTACCTTAGCTGAAATCAAACTGAAGCCGCAAACACAGGAGGATGAGCATCATGGCTGATAAGATTGCTGTCCTGTCCGGCGGTACCTCCGCCGAGCGCGAGGTTTCCCTGAATTCCGGCGCTGCTGTGCTGGCGGGCCTGCGTGAAGGTGGCGTCAATGCGCACCTGGTCGACCCAAAAGAGGTCGACGTGACGCAATTAAAAGCCATGGGTTTCGATAAAGTCTTTATCGCTTTGCATGGTCGCGGCGGCGAAGACGGCACCCTGCAGGGGCTTCTGGATTTGATCGGCATGCCTTACACCGGCAGCGGCGTGATGGCCTCCGCTATCTCTATGGACAAACTGCGCAGCAAGCTTCTGTGGCAGGGCGCGGGGTTACCCGTTGCGCCATGGGTAGCGCTGACGCGTCGCGAATTTGAATTGGGCCTGTCGGATAGCGTTAATGCACGCATTGCTGAGCTAGGCTTACCGGTTATTGTAAAGCCCAGCCGGGAAGGCTCCAGCGTGGGAATGTCCAAAGTCGACAAAGCTGATGATCTTTCGTCCGCTTTAGCACTGGCATTTCAACATGATGAAGAAGTTCTGATTGAAAAATGGCTCCGCGGGCCGGAATTTACCGTCGCGATGCTTGGCGAAGAAATTTTACCGTCAATCCGTATCCAACCCGCTGGAGTCTTCTATGATTATGAGGCGAAGTATCTCTCTGATGAGACGCAATATTTCTGCCCTTGTGGTCTTGAAGCTGAGCGTGAAGCCGATTTACAGTCCCTGGTGCTTAAAGCCTGGCATGTTCTGGGATGCCGCGGCTGGGGACGCATCGACGTGATGCAGGACAGTGATGGGCAATTTTATTTGCTGGAAGCCAATACCTCTCCGGGAATGACCAGTCACAGCCTTGTGCCGATGGCTGCACGTCAGGCGGGGATGAGTTTCTCGCAGTTAGTCGTACGCATTCTGGACCAGGCGGGCTGATATGTCTCAGGCTGCATTGAACACGCGCAACCGCGATGACGAGGACGAATACACCTCTTCACGCCGCAGTAATGGAACGCGTCTTGCAGGCATCATTTTCCTGCTCGGGGTGCTGTGCACCGTGTTTATCAGCGGCTGGATGGTCCTGGGCTGGATGGAAGATGCGCAGCGGTTACCGCTTTCTAAGCTGGTGGTCACCGGTGAGCGTCACTACACGCGTAACGACGATATTCGCCAGTCAATACTGGCGCTGGGCTCACCTGGCACCTTTATGACGCAGGACGTCAATATTATTCAGAGCCAGATAGAACGTCTGCCATGGATAAAACAGGCGAGCGTAAGAAAGCAATGGCCTGATGAATTGAAGATTCATCTGGTTGAATATGTGCCCATTGCGCGTTGGAATGATCAGCACATGGTTGACGCAGACGGAAATTCCTTCAGCGTCCCGGCCGATCGTGTCAACAAGCAAAATTTACCGATGTTGTATGGCCCGGAAGGTAGCGAAAACGAAGTATTACAGGGTTTTCGCGAAATGGGTCAGGTGCTGGCGAAGGACAGGTTTACGTTAAAAGATGCAGCCATGACGGCGCGCCGGTCCTGGCAGCTGACGTTAACAAACGGCATTAAGCTCAACCTGGGACGCGGCGACACAATGAAGCGTCTGGCGCGTTTTGTCGAACTTTACCCGGTTTTACAGCAGCAGGCACAGACTGACGGCAAACGGATAAGCTACGTTGATTTGCGCTATGACTCAGGCGCAGCAGTCGGTTGGGTACCGGCTCCGGTCGAGGAACCTAATCAGCAACAGAATCAGGCACAGGTACAGGCAGAACAACAATGATCAAGGCGACGGACAGAAAACTGGTAGTTGGACTGGAGATTGGCACCGCGAAGGTTGCCGCTTTAGTAGGGGAAGTTCTGCCCGACGGTATGGTCAATATCATTGGCGTAGGCAGTTGCCCGTCCCGTGGTATGGATAAAGGTGGGGTAAACGATCTTGAATCGGTGGTGAAATGCGTTCAGCGCGCCATCGATCAGGCTGAACTGATGGCAGATTGCCAGATTTCTTCTGTCTATCTGGCCCTTTCTGGCAAGCACATTAGCTGCCAGAACGAAATCGGTATGGTGCCGATTTCCGAAGAAGAAGTGACGCAGGAAGACGTTGAAAACGTCGTTCACACGGCGAAATCCGTGCGTGTCCGCGACGAGCATCGCGTGCTGCATGTCATTCCGCAGGAATATGCGATTGACTACCAGGAAGGGATCAAGAACCCGGTCGGTCTTTCTGGCGTGCGTATGCAGGCAAAAGTGCACCTGATCACATGTCACAACGATATGGCGAAGAACATTGTAAAAGCCGTTGAACGTTGTGGCCTGAAAGTTGACCAACTTATTTTCGCCGGTCTGGCGGCAAGTTATTCCGTACTGACCGAAGATGAACGTGAACTGGGTGTCTGTGTGGTCGATATTGGTGGTGGTACAATGGATATCGCCGTGTATACCGGCGGTGCGTTGCGCCACACGAAAGTGATCCCTTATGCCGGGAACGTTGTAACCAGCGATATTGCTTACGCTTTTGGTACGCCGCCGAGCGATGCAGAAGCGATTAAAGTGCGCCACGGCTGTGCGCTGGGGTCTATCGTTGGCAAAGATGAGAGCGTTGAAGTGCCGAGCGTCGGTGGTCGTCCACCGCGTAGCCTGCAGCGCCAGACGTTGGCAGAGGTCATTGAGCCGCGCTATACCGAGCTGCTCAACCTGGTCAACGAAGAGATTTTACAGTTACAGGAACAGCTTCGTCAGCAGGGCGTTAAACATCATCTTGCGGCGGGGATTGTATTAACCGGCGGTGCAGCGCAAATTGAAGGTCTTGCGGCCTGCGCTCAGCGGGTGTTCCATACGCAGGTGCGTATTGGTGCGCCGCTGAATATCACCGGTTTAACGGATTATGCTCAGGAGCCGTATTATTCAACGGCTGTGGGCCTGCTCCACTACGGGAAGGAATCTCATCTCAGTGGTGAAGCAGAAGTGGAAAAACGCGTCTCAGTGGGGTCGTGGGTCAAACGACTGAACAACTGGTTGCGAAAAGAGTTTTAATTTTTTTAAGAGACCGGAGAGAATTAGCGGTCTCGGGCGACAGGCACAACGGAGAGAGAAATTATGTTTGAACCTATGGAACTGACCAACGACGCGGTGATTAAAGTCATCGGCGTCGGTGGCGGCGGCGGTAACGCCGTAGAGCATATGGTGCGTGAACGCATTGAAGGTGTTGAATTCTTCGCAGTTAACACCGATGCGCAGGCACTGCGTAAGACGGCTGTAGGCCAGACTATCCAGATCGGCGGTGGTATCACCAAAGGGCTGGGAGCAGGGGCTAACCCGGAAGTCGGTCGCAATGCGGCTGAAGAAGATCGTGAAGCGCTGCGCGCTGCACTGGAAGGTGCGGACATGGTCTTCATCGCAGCAGGCATGGGTGGCGGTACCGGTACCGGCGCAGCACCTGTTGTGGCTGAAGTGGCAAAAGATTTAGGTATCCTGACCGTTGCTGTCGTGACCAAGCCTTTCAACTTTGAAGGCAAGAAGCGTATGGCCTTCGCGGAGCAGGGTATCACCGAGCTGTCCAAGCATGTGGACTCGCTGATCACCATCCCTAACGACAAACTGTTGAAAGTTCTGGGTCGCGGTATTTCCCTGCTGGACGCATTCGGTGCAGCAAACGACGTGCTGAAAGGCGCGGTTCAGGGTATCGCTGAACTGATTACCCGTCCTGGCCTGATGAACGTTGACTTTGCAGACGTTCGCACCGTGATGTCCGAAATGGGCTACGCGATGATGGGCTCTGGCGTGGCCAGCGGTGAAGACCGTGCAGAAGAAGCGGCTGAAATGGCTATCTCTTCTCCACTGCTGGAAGATATCGATCTGTCTGGTGCGCGCGGCGTGCTGGTCAACATTACCGCTGGCTTTGACCTGCGCCTGGATGAGTTCGAAACCGTGGGTAACACCATCCGTGCGTTCGCCTCTGACAACGCTACCGTGGTAATCGGTACTTCCCTTGACCCTGAAATGAACGACGAGCTGCGTGTTACCGTTGTTGCGACCGGTATCGGTATGGACAAGCGCCCAGAAATCACTCTGGTGACTAACAAGCAGACTCAGCAACCGGTAATGGATCGTTACCAGCAGCACGGTATGTCTCCTCTGACTCAGGAGCAGAAACCGGCCGCAAAAGTGGTGAACGACCCAACGCCGCAAACGGCGAAAGAGCCAGATTATCTGGATATCCCGGCGTTCCTGCGTAAGCAAGCTGACTAAGAATTGGCTGGAATTAGGGGATTTGCGCTCTTTGTGCTAAACTGGCCCACCGTTAGTGATATACACTCTCGGTTGGATAGTTAATTTGGCGAGATTATACGATGATCAAACAAAGGACACTTAAACGTATCGTTCAGGCGACTGGTGTCGGTTTACATACCGGCAAGAAAGTCACGCTGACGTTACGCCCTGCGCCGGCCAATACCGGGGTCATCTATCGTCGCACCGACTTGAATCCACCGGTAGATTTTCCGGCCGATGCCAAATCTGTGCGTGATACTATGCTCTGTACTTGTCTGGTGAACGAGCATGACGTGCGGATTTCTACCGTAGAGCACCTGAACGCCGCCCTGGCGGGTCTGGGTATCGACAACATTATTGTTGAAGTCGATGCGCCAGAAATCCCGATTATGGATGGCAGTGCTGCACCGTTCGTCTATCTGTTGCTGGATGCTGGCATCGAAGAACTGAACTGCGCGAAGAAATTTGTACGCATCAAAGAGACCGTTCGCGTCGAAGATGGCGACAAGTGGGCTGAATTCAAACCGTACAATGGTTTCTCGTTGGACTTTACCATCGACTTTAACCATCCTGCGATTGATTCCAGCACCCAACGCTATGCGATGAACTTCTCTGCTGATGCGTTTATGCGCCAGATCAGCCGAGCCCGTACATTTGGCTTCATGCGTGATATCGAATATCTGCAGTCCCGCGGCCTGTGCCTGGGCGGCAGCTTCGATTGTGCCATCGTTGTTGACGATTATCGCGTACTGAACGAAGACGGCCTGCGTTTCGAAGATGAATTCGTTCGTCACAAAATGCTGGATGCTATCGGCGACCTGTTCATGTGTGGTCACAACATCATTGGTGCATTTACCGCGTTCAAATCCGGTCATGCGCTGAACAACAAACTGTTGCAGGCCGTCCTGGCAAAACAGGAAGCCTGGGAATATGTGACCTTCGAAGACGAAGCAGAACTGCCGCTGGCTTTCAAAGCACCAAGCATGGTTCTGGCGTAACGGTTCACGCCGTTTCGTAAAAAATCGACTGGTTAACCTGGTACTCTCTCCGACCAGGGAGACCAGTCGTTTTTTATTTTTACCCTTCTTCGTTTGCCCCAGCGTTATCTCTCGTTTGTCTCACGCAGAAAATGTGTGCGTTAGCTGAATTCTTGACCGTTTTTACCCGCAGCGGCACCTCATTCCTGCTGATGTATATTGGCTTTAGTGGTACTATCTGGGCGCTAAAAAGAATAACTGAACTCAGCCTCTGCAAGGCTGGCTTATTGGGTGGAGCAGGTGAGCGGAATACTGACGCGCTGGCGACAATTTGGCAGACGTTACTTCTGGCCGCATCTCTTATTAGGGATGGTCGCGGCGAGTTTCGGCTTGCCTGCGCTCAGCAACAGTGCCGAAGCGGCGACGCCCGCAAAAACCTCCACCACCAAACACGATCTCAACTCGCGGGTTAACTTCACTAACCTCGCGTGGCTTGAAGCCAACCGCCGCCCAAACTTCTCCGTCGATTACTGGCACCAGCACGCTATCCGCACGGTTATCCGCCATCTGTCCTTCGCGATGGCACCGCAGGCCATGCCTGTTGCGGAAGAGGCGCTGCCGGTGCAGGCTCAGCATCTTGCCCTGCTGGACACGCTCAACGCGCTGCTTACGCAGGACAGCCAGCCGCCGGTCATGGTTCGTCAGACAACGCAGCGTGCGTTTGTTTCACCTGTTTCATTCTCTGTTTCAACCTGGATTAGCCAGGCCCACGGCATTCGCGCCGGTCCGCAACGCCTCAGCTAAATTAACTTTTTCAATACCTTAATTTATCTGCCCACACTGGGGCGTTTGAGAATTTATTATGCTAATCAAATTGTTAACTAAAGTTTTTGGTAGTCGTAACGATCGTACCCTGCGCCGTATGCGCAAAGCTGTTGCCGTCATCAACGGTATGGAACCTGCGATGGAGAAGCTCTCTGATGACGAGCTGAAAGCGAAAACGGCGGAATTCCGCGCGCGTCTGGAAAAAGGCGAAACCTTAGAAAGCCTGATCCCGGAAGCGTTTGCTGTCGTGCGCGAAGCGAGTAAGCGCGTATTCGGCATGCGTCACTTCGACGTCCAGCTGCTGGGTGGTATGGTGCTCAACGAGCGCTGCATCGCGGAAATGCGTACCGGTGAAGGTAAAACCCTGACCGCAACGCTGCCGGCTTACCTGAACGCGTTGACCGGTAAAGGCGTTCACGTCGTTACCGTCAACGACTATCTGGCGCAGCGTGACGCCGAAAACAACCGTCCACTGTTCGAATTCCTCGGTATGACCGTCGGCATCAACATGTCCGGCCTGCCTGCGCCAGCCAAGCGCGAAGCGTATAACGCGGACATCACCTACGGCACCAACAACGAATACGGCTTCGATTACCTGCGTGACAACATGGCGTTCAGCCCGGAAGAGCGCGTACAGCGTAAACTGCACTATGCGCTGGTGGATGAGGTTGACTCCATCCTGATCGATGAAGCGCGTACCCCGCTGATCATCTCCGGCCCGGCTGAAGACAGCTCCGAGATGTACCGTAAAGTCGACAAAATCATTCCACACCTGCTGCGTCAGGAGAAAGAGGACTCGGATACCTTCCAGGGTGAAGGCCACTTCTCCGTAGATGAAAAAGCGCGCCAGGTGAACCTGACCGAACGTGGTCTGGTGAAAATTGAAGAGCTGCTGGTAGCTGAAGGCATCATGGAAGAGGGCGAGTCCCTGTACTCTCCGAGCAACATCATGCTGATGCACCACGTGACCGCTGCACTGCGCGCCCACGCGCTGTTCACCCGCGACGTCGATTACATCGTTAAAGACGGCGAAGTGATCATTGTCGATGAACACACCGGCCGTACCATGCAGGGACGTCGCTGGTCTGACGGTCTGCACCAGGCTGTGGAAGCCAAAGAAGGTGTGGATATTCAGAATGAAAACCAGACGCTGGCGTCTATCACCTTCCAGAACTACTTCCGTCTGTATGAGAAGCTGGCGGGGATGACCGGTACTGCTGATACCGAAGCGTTTGAATTCAGCTCCATCTACAAGCTGGATACCGTGGTCGTTCCAACCAACCGTCCGATGATCCGTAAGGATATGCCGGACCTGGTGTACATGACCGAAGCGGAAAAAATTCAGGCGATCATCGAAGATATTCGTGACCGTACTGCGAATGGTCAGCCGGTTCTGGTGGGGACCATCTCCATCGAGAAATCCGAAGTGGTTTCTCACGAGCTGACTAAAGCGGGTATCAAACACAACGTTCTGAACGCCAAATTCCACGCCAAAGAAGCGGACATTGTTGCGCAGGCGGGTTATCCGGCTGCCGTAACCATCGCCACCAACATGGCGGGCCGTGGTACCGATATTATGCTGGGTGGTAGCTGGCAGGCTGAAGTGGCGGAGCTGGAAAACCCAACGCCAGAACAGATTGCCCAGATCAAAGCCGACTGGCAGGTTCGTCATGATGCCGTTCTGGCGTCCGGCGGTCTGCACATCATCGGTACAGAGCGTCACGAGTCTCGTCGTATCGATAACCAGCTGCGTGGCCGTGCGGGTCGTCAGGGTGATGCTGGTTCATCCCGCTTCTACCTGTCTATGGAAGATGCGCTGATGCGTATTTTCGCCTCCGACCGCGTGTCCGGCATGATGCGTAAGCTGGGGATGAAGCCAGGTGAAGCCATCGAGCACCCGTGGGTGACTAAAGCGATCGCTAACGCACAGCGTAAAGTGGAAAGCCGCAACTTTGATATTCGTAAGCAGCTGCTGGAATATGATGATGTGGCTAACGATCAGCGTCGCGCGATCTACACCCAGCGTAACGAACTGTTGGACGTGTCCGACGTGAGCGAAACCATCAACAGCATTCGTGAAGATGTGTTTAAAGCCACCATCGACGCGCATATTCCACCGCAGTCTCTGGAAGAGATGTGGGATATCGAAGGCCTGCAGGAACGTCTGAAAAATGACTTTGACCTCGATCTGCCAATCAAAGAGTGGCTGGATAAAGAACCTGAGCTGCACGAAGAGACCCTGCGTGAACGTATCTTTGAAACCGCGCTAGACGTCTACAAGCGTAAGGAAGAGGTTGTTGGCGCTGAAATGATGCGTCACTTCGAAAAAGGCGTGATGCTGCAGACGCTGGACTCTCTGTGGAAAGAGCACCTGGCGGCGATGGACTACCTGCGTCAGGGTATCCACCTGCGTGGCTATGCGCAGAAAGATCCGAAGCAGGAATACAAGCGTGAATCCTTCTCCATGTTTGCGTCTATGCTGGAGTCACTGAAGTATGAAGTAATCAGCACCCTGAGCAAGGTTCAGGTGCGTATGCCGGAAGAAGTGGAAGCGATGGAGCAGCAGCGTCGTGAAGAAGCCGAGCGTCTGGCACAGATGCAGCAGCTGAGTCATCAGACCGACGACAGCGAAGCCGCAGCGGCGATCGCCGCGCAGACCGGCGATCGTAAAGTGGGTCGTAACGATCCGTGCCCGTGTGGTTCCGGTAAAAAGTACAAGGCGTGCCACGGCCGTCTGAGCTAAATTCATAAAAAAACAAAAAGGCGCAGATATCTGCGCCTTTTTTATGGAAGTGACAATATGAAAATACTGCAAATTGCCGTCGGGATTATTCGCAACCCGCAAAACCAAATCTTTATCACCCAACGCGCTGCCGACGCCCATATGGCGAACAAGTGGGAGTTTCCGGGCGGTAAAATCGAGTCAGGTGAAACGCCGGAAGAGGCGCTGGTTCGGGAGCTTCAGGAAGAGGTGGGGATCACGCCGCTTGGCGCAACGCTGTTTGATAAGCTTGAGTACCAGTTTCCTGACAGGCACATCACGCTGTGGTTCTGGCTGGTGGAAAACTGGGAAGGTGAACCCTGGGGAAAAGAGGGACAGCCGGGTAACTGGGTGGAACTTCAGGCAAGTGATGCCGAAAAATTCCCGCCAGCTAATGAGCCCGTGATCCTGCGGTTAGTCGCACAACCTTAGACCTGCCAGGCAAAGCGCCAGCAGGCTTTACAGATTACTGCTGGGTTTCGCTCCAGTCATCGCTATCCGAGAGATCGCCTTCGCTTGGAATGCGTTTCTCTTCCGCCGCCCATTCTCCCAGGTCAATGAGCTGACAGCGCTTGCAGCAGAATGGGCGGAACGGACTGACTTCGCCCCAGACAACGGTTTTGCCACAGGTTGGGCAGCTTACGGTGGTGACATCAGACATCGGCACTCCTTAACAACAGGCCAGTTCAAAATCGAGACGTTCCGGCACGGTGCCATTTTCACTGTCCAGCGGCATAAAGCGAATCGCAAAGCGGCTCTTATGCCCGGAAATCTGTGGGTAAAGCTGTTCGCCGAGAGACAGGTTGAGACGCAGAAGATCGGCATCATCACCGTTATCCTGGAAGAAACCATTCAGGCTGGTTTGCTTGCGGAACGGCGCAGAGTTACGGATCAGATCGAGGATCAGCGACAGCGTCTGGTGCATTGGCTCCAGGCTTGCCAGCCAGCTGTTCACCTGCGCGTCACGCTGCGCCTGTGGCATATGTAGCCACATATGCAGCGTCGGCAGGTCGAAGCTGCAGCAGCCGCCAGGAATGCTCAGACGCTGGCGCACCAGTCCAATCAGGCGGTCTTCACGCAAAAACTGCCCGACGCGCGGCGCGGCCATCAGGACGGCGCTACTGCTTTTCAACTGCTGGCGGAGCGCGTCGATACGGCTCTGATCTACGCCGGGGACCTCTGTCCATGCCTGCAATTTACGCTGCTGGCGTTCCAACTCTTTGAGTAATTCTGTACGGACATCGCCGCGTTCAATCACATCCAGCAGATCGCCTACGTTGCGGAAGAAGTGCAACGCCGTGGCATGATCGTTAACAGGCAGATGTTGTGAAAGCTGTTGAATAAGAAATTCGATGCGCAGCCAGGTGCGCATTTTTTCGTTGAGCGGATGCTCAAAAAGGATGTGTGTCGACATTATGGTTTTTCCTGTGCAACGGCCTGCGCGGCGAACGTCAGATACTGCGCGTGCAGACGGGCAACATCCGATGCAATGGCATCTGGTGCGCCGTTATTATCAATAACATCATCCGCCACGGCAAGGCGCTGAGCGCGCGTAGCCTGAGCGGCAAGAATTTGTTCAGCATGCTCCCGCGAGACGCGATCGCGCGCCATGGTTCTCTGGATTTGCGTTTCGGGAGCGACATCAATCACCAGCACACGATCGGCTTTCTTCTGCAGCTGATTTTCAACCAGTAGCGGAACCACCCACAGGACATAGGGCGAGCGGGCTGCGGCTATCTGACGCTGAGTTTCCCGGTGGATGATGGGGTGGAGCAGTGCATTAAGCCAGGCTTTTTCTGCAGAATCAGAAAAAATGCATTCGCGAAGCTGACGGCGATTCAGTGTGCCATCGGCATTGATGGCTGCCTGACCAAAATGTTCTGCGATGACCTTTAGCGCGGGTGTATTGGGCTCTACCACCTGGCGGGCAATGATATCGGCATCAATAATCGTGATACCCAAACGAGAGAACGCGTCCGCAACGGTACTTTTGCCACTACCGATGCCGCCGGTTAATGCGACGATATACCCCATTAATTCAAATCCTGGGAATTATTCATTATTAAAATCAGTTGATTAAAACTCTTAGGTGCGCCAGCAACTGTTTGGTCCTGTTTACCGGCTTTTTACCAGGTAAATTTATAGGATTGTAGCGTAAAAAAAGAGAATTTCGCAGTCTTGCGGAGCAGGTATTAGTGCGTATGATAACGTCACTGGAGTTGTGCTTTTAACATATTTGCCTCTAACCCCAGGAATCCGCACATGCGTATCGAAGAAGATCTGAAGTTAGGTTTCAAAGACGTTCTTATCCGCCCTAAACGCTCTACACTGAAAAGTCGCTCAGACGTTGAACTCGAACGTCAGTTCACCTTTAAGCATTCCGGTCAGACCTGGTCTGGCGTGCCGATCATCGCCGCCAACATGGATACTGTGGGAACCTTTGAGATGGCAACCGCCCTGGCACAGTTCGACATTCTTACCGCCGTGCACAAACATTACAGCCCTGAAGAGTGGAATGCGTTTGTTGCGTCCGCGTCTGCTGACGTGGTGAAGCATGTGATGGTTTCTACCGGGACCTCCGATGCGGATTTCGAGAAGACGAAACAAATCCTGAACGCTAACCCGGCGCTCAACTTCGTTTGTATTGACGTGGCGAACGGTTACTCCGAACACTTCGTGCAGTTCGTCAGCAAGGCGCGTGAGGCCTGGCCGACGAAAACCATCATCGCGGGCAACGTGGTGACCGGTGAAATGTGTGAAGAGCTGATCCTTTCCGGTGCAGATATCGTGAAAGTGGGTATTGGCCCGGGCTCTGTGTGCACGACTCGTGTCAAAACCGGCGTCGGTTATCCGCAGCTCTCTGCAGTCATTGAATGTGCCGATGCGGCGCACGGTCTGGGCGGTCAGATCATCAGCGATGGCGGCTGTACCATGCCGGGCGACGTTGCGAAAGCCTTCGGCGGCGGCGCCGACTTCGTGATGCTCGGCGGTATGCTGGCAGGCCACGAAGAGAGCGGTGGTACCGTTGTTGAAGAAAACGGCGAGAAATTTATGCTGTTCTACGGCATGAGTTCTGAATCCGCGATGACCCGTCACGTCGGTGGCGTGGCAAAATACCGTGCGGCAGAAGGCAAAACCGTGAAGCTGCCTCTGCGCGGCCCGGTTGAATACACCGCGCGCGATATCCTTGGCGGCCTGCGCTCGGCCTGCACCTACGTTGGGGCATCCCGCCTGAAAGAGCTGACGAAACGTACGACGTTTATTCGCGTTCAGGAACAGGAAAACCGCGTATTCAATAGTCTGTAATGGCTTCTGCTGGCGCATTCCCGTGCGCCAGCGCTGTTCAGCACTACCCCACGCTCATCGCATCCCCCAGATGGAAAATCGGCAGATACATTGCCACTACCAGCGTGCCGATGATGACCCCTGTCACAATCAGAAGCACTGGCTCGAGAAGTGCCGCCAGATTATCTGCCCGTTGAAAGGTCTGTTCCGTGTGGTGCCGGGCGAGATTCGCCAGCATGATGTCCAGCGCACCTGACATTTCACCGGTTCGTAAAAGCTGAATACACAGCGGGGTAAAGATGGCCGCTTTCTGAAAGGATGACCAGACGGGGAGACCTTTTTCAATGTCCTCCCGAACGCTGTGGAGTATCCCCCGCCAGTAACAACTTTCAACGGTCTCCTCTGCGCTCTCTAGACCCTGTAAAAAGGGGATACCTGCCTGCTGCGTGAGTGACAGCACGGTAAAGATGTGTCCCAGTTTTTGGCCTTTTGCCAGCGCGCCCATCACGGGCATGTGCATCAGCATGCGCTGCCAGCGAGGATTGTGCCGCAGTGCCCAGGCGGCGGCTAAGGGCGTTAATAACGCGACGAACAACGCGAGGGCATAGGACTGGATAAATGCGGCCATCCCCATGACCATTTGCGTCAGCATCGGGAGCGGCGTGTTAAACGTTTTGTAGATCGCGGCAAACTCGGGCAAGACCAGAATGACCATCGCCAGCACCACGAGTACGGCCAGCGTCAGGACGATCGCCGGGTAGCGTAGGGCCTTTTTCACCTTCTCTCTGAGCTGCTGCTGCGCTTTTTGCTGCTGCGCGAGCTGACGGCAGCACTCCTCCAGTTTCCCTGTGAGCTCACCGGTTTTCACCATAGAGACATGCAGTGGGCTAAACACCGCTGGCCACTTTTTTAGCGACTCAGAAAAGGGGGATCCCTCACTGAGCTCATCGGCAATGCTTTGCAGCAGCGCCTGCCACGGTTTTAACGGATGTTGCTCTGCCAGCATCTGCAGGCTGTGGGACAACGTCAGCCCCGCCTGCAGAAGCGTTGCGAGCTGGCGAAACATCTCGCAGCAGTGATGCGGCTGCCAGCGGTGTCGCTGAGCGCATCGGGTCATCGCCAGAGGATGGAGATCGCTACGCATCAGCCTGGTGAAGGCGGCAGTGCGGTCTGTGGCCCAGAGTGTCCCGCTTCGGGGTTCTCCTTCTTTGGTGAGCGCTCGCCAGCGCCAGAGCTGATTAGCAGCCATCCGGCATTCCCAGCACGCGCACCAGCTCTTCGATCGTGGTCAGCCCTTGTTCGACGGCCATGCAGCCGTGCTCAAAAAGAGAAATCATTCCCGCCTGCCGGGCACTCGCCTCTATCACTTCGATTCCCGCCCCGCTGGCAATGGCCTGGCGCAGGGTATTGTCGATCGCCAGTACTTCAAAAATGGCCACGCGGCCATAAAAACCGTGATAACAGCGATCGCAGCCGGTGGGCTGCCAGCGTGGAAGCGGTCTGGACCATACGGCGCGCGGTAATTCAGCATGCTCGCTGGCTTCCCGGCGACAGTGTGGGCACAAACGCCGGACCAGCCGCTGGGCAATCACCATCGACAGCGCGGAAGATATCATCCAGCGCGCGACGCCCATCTGCTCCAGGCGAATCAGGGTTTCCGTCGTCGAGTTGGTGTGCAGCGTTGACAGCACCAGATGACCGGTCTGAGCGGCATTAATGGCAATTTCTGCCGTTTCGCCGTCACGGATTTCGCCGACCATAATGATGTCTGGATCCTGACGCAGCAGCGCCCTCAGTACGCTCTGGAATGTTAAACCCGCCCGGGGATTAATCTGCGTCTGGTTTAATCCCGCAAGGGGGATCTCAATGGGATCCTCTACGCTACAGATGTTGACGTCGGGGGTGTTACGCGCCTGCAGCGCGCTGTACAGCGTCACGGTTTTGCCGCTGCCGGTAGGGCCGGTGACCAGAATCAGCCCCTGCGGCTGGTGGAGGATCTCATTAAAACAGGCCAGTTGTTCTGCGCTCATACCAAGCGCTTTCGGCTCAAGAGCCTGCTGAACCTGATGCAGCAGACGCAGCACAATTTTCTCGCCACCGCTGCAGGGAAGCGTTGCGATCCGAAACGAGACCGGCGCGTTTGCCAGCTCAATCGTAAACTGGCCGTCCTGAGGTAAACGACGTTCTGCAATATCCAGATTACCCAGCACCTTTAAACGTGCACTGAACAGACTTGCCAGCGAGGCGGAAAGCGGAGGCTGGGGGCAAAGAACCCCGTCGATGCGTAAACGGATCTGGCATGCGTGCTCCATCGGTTCGATATGAATGTCGGAGGCGCGCTGGCTGATTGCCTGCTGCAGCGTGTGGTTGAGGATATCCACCGTCGAGTGTGTTTGCGAAACGACGGGCAGATGCGATTGTGACGTTAGCTGCCGGTGTTTTTCCATGCGCTCAGCGCTCCAGCACTCAATATCAATCCGTTTCTGGGTCGCGAAGCGCAGCGCCTCCATGAGTTCAGCCGCGGGGCTGCCCACGACGGCGATGCTGACCATGTCACTGTCGCTGGTGAGCAGCAGAGCGTGATGGCGCTGACAAAGCGCCACGAGTTGATCGGTATTCATTATCCGCTCCTCAGTTATTGTCGAAGCGGAAAACGTCTTCGCAGGCCTGTTTCAGGGCGCTGTCAGCACTGATGTTGCAGTCGCGCGTCCAGCCCGTCATACCGTTACCGTCGTTCCACTGCGGCGTCATGACCACTTCCAGCCCGTTAAGACTCTCCTGTCCTGTTAAGGTCACGGTCCCTTTCGCCACGCTCATTCCTGAAACGTAGCGTGTCGTGGTGGGAGAGGGGATACCGTTACTGCCCGCATCGCAGCTCTCCACGCCACCGTGATCCAGCGCGCAAAGCTCAATGGCCGTACGGTAGGGAACGAAGGTTTGCAGCATATCGGTCAGCGCCGCCTTGCGCAGGTAGTTCTGATAGGCGGGAACGCCGATGGCGCTCAGAATCGCAATGATGCCAATGACCACCATCAGCTCAATGAGTGTGAATCCTTGTTGTCTGTCCATATCTGCTCCTTATGCAAAGTGGCGCTACTTTGTCAGTGGGAAAGAGCAGAAACGAGAGGCAAAAAAGGGAACGGGAAGGAGGCTTCCAAGAATTTTTTCAGTGTTGCACGGCAGAACAGTGGATCTGCGAGCGGGGCTGAAATTCCCCTCTCCGGGTGGAGAGGGGAGGATGCGTTATTTGAAGCGCATTGAGAGGTCGAGGGCGCGAACGTGTTTGGTCAGCGCGCCGACGGAGATGTAATCCACGCCGGTTTCGGCGAATTCTCGGATCGTTTCGAAAGTGACGTTCCCGGACACTTCCAGCTGGGCCCGGCCGTTAGTCAGTTTTACCGCCTCGCGCATCTGCTCTGTTTCGAAGTTATCGAGCATGATGATATCGGCCCCGGCCTTAATCGCCTGCTTCAGCTCTTCCAGGCTTTCGACTTCTACCTCGACAGGCACATCCGGGTGCAGCCAGAAGGCTTTCTCCACCGCCTGACGCACGGAGCCAGAGGCAATAATGTGGTTCTCTTTAATCAGGAAGGCGTCGGATAAGCCCAGGCGATGGTTAGCGCCGCCGCCGCAGAGCACCGCATACTTCAGCGCGGTACGCAGGCCCGGCAGCGTTTTGCGGGTATCCAGCAGTTGGGTGCGAGTACCGGCCAGCAGGTCAACGTAGCGACGCACTTCACTGGCCACGCCAGAGAGCGTTTGTACAAAATTGAGCGCGGTACGTTCGCCGGTCAGCAAGACGCGGGAAGGACCGTCCAGTTCAAACAGCGGCTGGTTTGCCGTAATTGCATCGCCGTCTTCAACGTGCCAGATAATCTGCACATCATCACCCGCCAGCTGGGTAAAGACCTCTTCAACCCAACGCTTGCCGCAAAAAACGCCCTCTTCACGGGTAATAATGACCGCGTGCGAGCGCGTCTCTTTTGGCAACAATTGTGCGGTAATATCCTTATCAGCGTTAACGTCACCGCCCAGATCTTCTTTCAAAGCATGGGAGACGCTTGCCGGAATATCCATATTAATACGTTCCAGAAGCGCTTCACGTCGGTGGTCGGGGTTGTAGCGGCGAGGCGGCATGATAAAACTCCAAATTGGTAACGAATCATAATATTGAAACATGCTACTCTGAACCGAGTCATTGCACCATACAGAAGGAGTTCCAGCATGTTGTTAGAAAACGGATGGCTGGTGGATGCGCGGCACGTGCCCTCGCCGCACCACGATTGCCGCCCGGAGGATGAAAAGCCCACACTGCTGGTGGTTCATAATATTAGTCTCCCGCCGGGTGAATTTGGCGGTCCGTGGATCGATGCGTTATTCACGGGAACGATTGATCCCGATGCTCATCCCTTCTTTGCTGAAATTGCACATCTGCGCGTATCGGCTCACTGCCTGATTCGTCGCGATGGTGAAGTGGTTCAGTATGTTCCCTTTGATAAGCGCGCCTGGCATGCCGGCGTGTCGATGTATCACGGGCGCGAACGGTGCAATGATTTTTCTATCGGGATCGAACTGGAAGGCACGGATACTACGCCCTACACCGATTCACAGTATCAACGGCTAGCGGCAGAGACCCGCACGCTTATCGGACTCTACCCGGCTATCGCCGACAATATCACGGGACACAGTGATATAGCCCCGGAGAGAAAAACCGATCCCGGCCCGGCCTTTGACTGGCCCCGGTTTCGCGCCATGCTCACCGCGTCGTCAGAATAAGGAGATACCATGACGTTGTTTACCATGCTGCTGGTTATCATCGCTGAACGCCTGTTCAAGCTCGGCGAGCACTGGCATCTGGATCACCGGCTGGAGGTGTTATTCCGCCGTATCAAACATTTTTCCATGCTGCGCACGCTGCTGATGATGGCAGGGGTGATGGTCATTACGTTCCTGCTCCTGCGCTCGCTGTACGGACTCTTTTTCAACGTGCCGCTGCTGGTGGTGTGGATCCTGCTTGGCGTGCTGTGCATTGGCGCAGGCAAGGTGCGTTTACACTATCACGCATACCTGAAAGCCGCCTCCCGTGACGATGCCCATGCGCGCGGTGCCATGGCGAGCGAGCTGACGATGATCCACGGCGTGCCGCCGGACTGCGACGAGCGCGAATTCCTGCGCGAGCTGCAAAACGCGCTGCTGTGGATTAACTTCCGTTACTATCTTGCGCCGCTGTTCTGGTTTGTAGTGGGGGGCCCGCTGGGGCCGGTGCTGCTGATGGGATATGCGTTCCTGCGCGCCTGGCAGACCTGGCTTGCCCGTTATCTGACGCCGCACGAACGCCTGCAGTCCGGTATTGACGCCATCCTGCACGTGATCGACTGGCTCCCGGTGCGTCTGGTCGGCGTGGTGTACGCGTTAATTGGTCACGGTGAAAAAGCGCTGCCCGCATGGTTCGCTTCTCTTGCCGATCGCCATACGTCGCAGTACCAGGTGCTAACGCGTCTGGCGCAGTTCTCGCTGGCGCGTGAGCCGCATACTGACAAGATTGAAACGCCGAAGGCCGCTGTCTCCATGGCGAAGAAAACGTCGTTTGTGGTGGTGGTGATCGTGGCGCTGCTGACGATTTACGGCACGCTGGTGTAGGCCAGCGCGCCGCAAAGGCTAAAGCGTATCCGCGGGCGGGATGCCGAAATCAGGCATCCCGTTTTCATTCCAGCGGACAAGCTTCAGTCGAGTATGACGGTTCGGATCGTACAGCGGGTCGCCCTCAATTTCGGTGTAATTCCGCGCGTGATACACCAGCACATCTTCCCCTTCTGGCGTTTGCGTAAAGCTGTTGTGTCCCGGGCCGAACTGGTGGTTCTCATAGCTGGTAACGAACACTGGACGCGGGGATTTGTGCCAGTTTGCCGGGTTTTGCGGATCGGCATTCAGGTCTATCCACAGTAGCCCCATGCAGTAGTTCTCGTCGGTGGCGCTGGCGGAATAGCTGATAAACAGCTTATCGCCGTGAACCAGCACCGCCGGGCCTTCGTTGACCCAAAACCCGCGACGCTCCCAGTCATACTCTGGCTTGCTGAGCATCACCGGCTCGCCTTTCAGCGTCCACGGGTTCTCCATTTCACAGAGATAAAGATTGGAGTTTCCGGTGATGTCCGGCGCTTTTTGCGCCCACAGATACCAGCGTTTCCCCTTATGAACAAAGGTGGTGGCGTCCAGGGCGAAGGTATCGAACTGCGTTTTGATCTGTCCTTTTTCCACCCACGCGCCGGTGAGTGGATCGCCGTCAGCACATTCAATGGCGAACATGCGGTGCTGGAACATTCCGAGCGCGTCGAGCGCCTGGGTGTGCGTCGCAGCAAAATAGATGTACCACTTCCCGTTGATGTGGTGCAGTTCCGGCGCCCAGATCAGCTGGCTCATCGGGCCGGTCTCGGGTTTGCGCCAGACCACCACTTCTTCGGCATTACGTAAGCCTTCCAGCGACGCTGCGCGGCGGATCGCCAGCCTGTCGTACTCAGGCGCGGAGGCGATAAAATAGTACTGCCCCTCGTGGCGTAAAATGTACGGGTCGGCACGTTGTTCGATAAACGGATTTGGCCACTGATGCATTTGGCTCTCCTTATTTTGTCTCTGCGGCTTTCAGTTCCTGATAGTCGCTCAGTTCACGGTAATTGGTACGACGTTTTTCCAGGTCTTCCTGAATGCGCTTCATCGTTTCACGGTCCACTTTCAGCAGGCGTACCACGCCAGCGGTAATGAGATACCCGATGCCAGGAATGACGGTAAAGAGCAGCACGATCCCGTTAATGGCGTCCGCGCTTTGCGCTTTTGCGCCCGCGTCGTAACCGTACCAGGAGAGCAGGAAGCCGACCATCGCCCCGGCAATCGCCAGCCCCAGCTTCAGGAAGAAGATGTTGCCGGAGAAGCTGATCCCGGTGATGCGTTTTCCGGTCTTCCACTCGCCGTAGTCGTCCACGTCGGCCATCAGCGACCAGTGCAGCGGAGACGGGATCTGGTGCAGGATGTTCAGCAGGAAGTAGAGCACCACGATGGTGACGGTGGCTTTCGGGTCGAAGAAATAGAAGGCGGTTGAGAAAATCGCCAGAACGATATTGGTCCAGAAGAAGACCTTCAGCTTACACCAGCGGTCGGTCAGCACTTTTGCCAGCATGCTGCCGAGCATCATACCGACCACGCCCAGGCTGATAAACAGCGTGGCGAAATGGGTGCTCTGGCCCATCACCCAGGTGACGTAATACATGGTGGCCGCCATGCGGATAAAGCCCGGGCAGACGTTGCACAGGGTCAGGAGCAGAATGCGTACCCACTGGTCGTTCTTCCACACGTCTTTGAGATCGTTTTTCAGCTCGTCGTTGGTCTGTACCGCCGGACGCACGCGCTCGCGCACGGTGGCGAAGCAGAACAGGAACATGCAGGTGCCAATCAGCGCCAGGACGGTCATCGCCATCTGGTAGCCTTTGGCTTTGTTATCCCCGCCAAACCAGTCGGCCATCGGCAGCAGCGTTAATGAGAGCAGTAGCGTGGCGATGCCCACCAGCACGAAGCGATACGACTGGCAGGCCACGCGCTCTTTTGGATCGTTGGTGATCACCCCGCCCAGCGAGCAGTAGGGAATGTTGATGGCTGTATAGGTCAAAGAGAGCAGGAAGTAGGTGACAAACGCATAGATAACTTTGCTGTTATAGCTCCACTCCGGCGTGGTGAACATCAGAATGCTGAACAGCGCGTAGGGGAAGGCGATCCACAGCAGCCATGGACGAAATCGGCCATATTTACTGCGGGTACGGTCAGCAATCGCCCCCATGATCGGGTCCGTTACGGCGTCAATCACGCGTACGGAAAGCAGCAGCACGCCGACCAGCGCAGGGGCGAGGCCAAAAATATCCGTATAAAAATAGTTAACAAACAGCATGATGGCGCCGAAGATGATATTGCATCCCGCGTCGCCCATCCCATAGCCGATCTTTTCTTTTACTGAAAGTGTGTTGTTATCCATCGACAGCTCTCCGGTTTACGGTATGGAGAGAATTATTTGCTGGCAAAGGAATATATGCGTTGCAGTATCAGGGCGGTGATATGGATAAATGCGCTGCGGGCATGAAAGTGTGAGGGAGGTAACAACGCGCGGCACCCGCAAAAGCAGGCGCCGCGAAGAGAGGCTTAGTGTGCCTTCATGGCATTACGGCTTTTCTGACTGAACAGATAGCCCACGCCCAGGATCGCAATCCAGACCGGGATCAGGTAGACGGAAATCGCCATACCCGGGGTGATCAGCATAATCACCAGCACGGCTGCCATAAACAGCAGGCAGATCCAGTTACCCAGCGGATAGAGCAGGGCAGGGAAGCGCGTGGTGACGCCCTGCTGCTGCTTGGCGCGGCGGAACTTCATGTGCGCCAGGCTGATCATGGCCCAGTTGATGACCAGGGCAGAGACCACCAGCGCCATCAGCAGGCCAAACGCCGATTCCGGAGCCATGTAGTTAATGAGCACGCACAGCGCGGTCACAACCGCCGAAACCAGAATTGTGTTTACCGGCACGCCGCGCTTATCGACGTTGAGCAGCGCTTTTGGCGCGTTGCCCTGCTGGGCCAGGCCGAACAGCATGCGGCTGTTGCAGTATACGCAGCTGTTGTAAACGGAGAGCGCTGCGGTCAGCACCACGATGTTCAGGGCGTTAGCGACAAAGGTGTCGCCCAGCTCGTGGAAGATCAGCACAAACGGGCTGGTGTCGGCGGTCACGCGCGTCCACGGCAGCAGGGAGAGCAGCACGGCCAGCGAGCCCACATAGAAGATCAGAATGCGGTAGATAACCTGGTTAGTGGCTTTCGGAATGCTTTGCTCCGGGTTGTCGGCTTCAGCGGCGGTGATGCCCACGAGTTCCAGACCGCCGAAGGAGAACATAATGATGGCCATCATCATCACCAGGCCGGTCATGCCGTGAGGCAGGAAGCCCCCCTGTTCCCAGAGGTTGCGCACGGTTGCCTGCGGGCCGCCGTTGCCGCTGAACAGCAGCCAGCCGCCGAAGATAATCATCGCCACTACGGCAATGACCTTGATGATGGCAAACCAGAACTCCATTTCACCGAACACTTTTACGTTGGTCAGGTTAATGGCGTTAATAATGACGAAGAAAGCGGCTGCGGAAGCCCAGGTTGGGATCTCGGGATACCAGAACTGAATGTATTTCCCGACGGCGGTAAGCTCAGCCATGGCAACCAGAACGTACAGGACCCAGTAGTTCCAGCCCGAGGCGAAACCGGCAAAGCTGCCCCAGTATTTATAGGCAAAGTGGCTGAAGGAGCCTGCGACCGGCTCTTCAACGACCATTTCACCCAGCTGGCGCATGATCAGAAAAGCAATGAAACCCGCAATCGCGTAACCCAAAATAATGCCCGGACCGGCAGACTGGATAACGGATGCGCTGCCCAGAAACAGGCCGGTACCAATCGCACCGCCCAGTGCGATGAGCTGAATATGGCGGTTTTTAAGCCCGCGCTTTAGCTGATCGCCGTGCTGTTGAGCTTCCATTTGAAACCTCGTGTGTGGTTGTTATGTTCACGCTGTGCGTGTGTAATTATGAAAATCCATATTCTGTATTTATTTCTTTACGGTTAACGAGACCGAAAAAAGCGGAGATGGCTTCCGTAAGCGCCAGAATAGTGATAAGTGCCTGCGAATGCACCTGCTTTATGAAGGGGTGATGACGACTTGAATAAAAAGAAAGCATTTGTAAATCGGCCCGCTCGTTGTTCCTCACCCAACCTATAGAATAGAAATGCGCCTTAAGTGGGCGAATTTTCATTATTTGCCTTGTTGAATCGCTTCAGATTGCAAAAACCCTCGTTTCATTATGGTTAAAACTCCCTCTTTGGGAGTAATCAACTCATTTGTGCAAAGTTACATTTCTGAAACGTTATTTCTGTAAGGTTGTTAAAATGTGCAGGGTTTACTGATTTCAATCAAAACCAATATGGACAGAAGGTGAATACTTTGTTACTTTAGCGATACGAAATAGAAATTGGTAAGACCAATTGACTCCGGGCAAAAAGGCGTAAGACAGGGAATATGGCCTACAGCAAAATTCGCCAACCAAAACTATCTGATGTGATTGAGCAGCAGCTGGAGTTTTTAATCCTCGAAGGGACTCTGCGCCCGGGTGAGAAACTTCCGCCAGAACGCGAGCTGGCAAAACAGTTCGACGTTTCACGTCCCTCTCTGCGTGAGGCGATTCAACGTCTCGAAGCAAAGGGCTTGCTGCTTCGTCGCCAGGGCGGCGGAACCTTTGTGCAAAACAGCCTGTGGCAGAGCTTCAGCGATCCGCTGGTAGAACTTCTCTCTGACCACCCAGAATCCCAGTTTGACCTGCTTGAGACCCGTCACGCGCTTGAAGGTATTGCGGCCTATTACGCCGCCCTTCGCAGCACTGATGAAGATCGCGTGCGTATCCGCGAACTGCATCAGGCCATTGAACGGGCACAGCAGTCCGGCGATTTAGACGCCGAGTCCAGCGCCGTCGTCCAGTATCAAATTGCCGTCACCGAAGCGGCCCACAACGTGGTGCTCCTCCATCTGCTACGCTGCATGGAGCCCATGCTGGCCCAGAACGTTCGTCAAAATTTTGAATTGTTGTATGCCCGTCGGGACATGCTCCCACTGGTAAGCAACCATCGCACCCGAGTATTCGAGGCGATAATGGCCGGGGAACCGGAGCAGGCGCGCGAAGCGTCGCACCGACATCTGGCTTTCATTGAGGAAATCTTGCTGGACCGCAGCCGTGAACAATCGCGTCGCGAACGTTCATTACGCCGCATACAGCAACGAAAGGATTAAGCGCCAGGTACTTTTAGAGCGCGGCAACTAAACGCAGAACCTGTCTTATTGTGTTTTCTGGCGAAAATACAATGGGACAGGTTCCAGACAAATCAACGTATTAGATAGATAAGGAATACCCCCATGTCAGAACGTCTCCAAAATGACGTGGATCCGATCGAAACTCGCGACTGGCTACAGGCGATCGAATCGGTCATCCGTGAAGAAGGTGTTGAGCGCGCTCAGTATCTGATTGATCAGCTGCTTTCTGAAGCCCGCAAAGGCGGCGTGAAGGTTGCTTCAGGTGCAGGGGCTAGCAACTACGTAAACACGATTGCCGTCGAAGACGAACCGGAATACCCGGGCAATCTGGATCTGGAACGTCGTATCCGTTCTGCAATCCGCTGGAACGCCATCATGACCGTTCTGCGCGCATCCAAGAAAGACCTGGAGCTGGGTGGCCACATGGCGTCCTTCCAGTCTTCTGCGACCGTTTACGAAGTGTGCTTCAACCACTTCTTCCGTGCAGCGAACGAGAAAGACGGCGGCGATCTGGTGTACTTCCAGGGCCACATCTCTCCGGGCATCTATGCACGTGCATTCCTGGAAGGTCGTCTGACTGAAGAGCAGATGAACAACTTCCGTCAGGAAGTACACGGTAAAGGTCTGTCTTCTTACCCGCACCCTAAACTGATGCCTGAATTCTGGCAGTTCCCGACCGTATCTATGGGTCTGGGCCCAATCGGTGCGATCTATCAGGCTAAATTCCTGAAATACCTGGAACACCGTGGTCTGAAAGACACCTCTGAGCAGACCGTTTACGCCTTCCTGGGCGACGGCGAAATGGATGAGCCAGAATCCAAAGGTGCGATCACCATCGCTACCCGTGAGAAGCTGGACAACCTGTGCTTCATCATCAACTGTAACCTGCAGCGTCTGGATGGTCCGGTAACCGGTAACGGCAAGATCATCAACGAACTGGAAGGCATCTTCGCTGGTGCTGGCTGGAACGTGATCAAAGTCATGTGGGGCGGTCGTTGGGATGAGCTGCTGCGTAAAGACACCAGCGGTAAACTGATCCAGCTGATGAACGAAACCGTTGACGGTGACTACCAGACCTTCAAATCCAAAGACGGTGCCTACGTTCGTGAGCACTTCTTCGGCAAATATCCTGAAACCGCAGCACTGGTTGCAGACTGGACTGATGAGCAGATCTGGGCTCTGAACCGCGGTGGTCACGATCCGAAGAAAGTCTACGCTGCACTGAAAAAAGCGCGTGAAACCAAAGGTAAAGCGACTGTAATCCTGGCCCATACCATCAAAGGTTACGGCATGGGTGATACCGCAGAAGGTAAAAACATCGCTCACCAGGTTAAGAAAATGAACATGGACGGCGTGCGTTATATCCGCGACCGTTTCAACGTTCCAGTGACCGATGAGCAGGTAGAAAACCTGTCTTACATCACCTTCCCGGAAGGGTCTGAAGAGCACAAGTACCTGCACGAACGTCGTCAGGCGCTGAAAGGCTACCTGCCAGCTCGTCAGCCTAACTTCACCGAGAAGCTGGAACTGCC
This sequence comes from Enterobacter cloacae complex sp. P16RS2, assembly GCF_014982155.1. NCBI lineage: Bacteria > Pseudomonadati > Pseudomonadota > Gammaproteobacteria > Enterobacterales > Enterobacteriaceae > Enterobacter > Enterobacter cloacae complex sp. P16RS2. The sequence continues at coordinate 229,660 of NZ_JADCKW010000019.1, forward strand.
AGCGCTGGAAGACTTCTCTCAGCTGCTGGAAGAGCAGAACAAAGAGATCTCCACCACTATCGCTTTCGTTCGTGCCCTGAACGTGATGCTGAAGAACAAGTCGATCAAAGATCGTCTGGTTCCAATCATCGCCGACGAAGCGCGTACTTTCGGTATGGAAGGTCTGTTCCGTCAGATCGGTATCTACAGCCCGAACGGCCAGCAGTACACTCCGCAGGACCGTGAGCAGGTTGCATACTACAAAGAAGACGAAAAAGGTCAGATCCTGCAGGAAGGTATCAACGAGCTGGGCGCAGGCGCATCCTGGCTGGCTGCTGCGACCTCTTACAGCACTAACAACCTGCCGATGATCCCGTTCTACATCTACTACTCCATGTTCGGGTTCCAGCGTATCGGTGACCTGTGCTGGCAGGCAGGCGACCAGCAGGCTCGCGGCTTCCTGGTAGGCGGTACCTCCGGTCGTACGACCCTGAACGGTGAAGGTCTGCAGCACGAAGATGGCCACAGCCACATTCAGTCTCTGACTATCCCTAACTGTATCTCTTACGACCCGTCTTACGCGTACGAAGTGGCAGTCATCATGCATGACGGTCTGCAGCGCATGTACGGTGAAGCGCAAGAGAACATTTACTACTACATCACCACCCTGAACGAAAACTACCACATGCCGGCAATGCCAGCAGGTGCCGAGGAAGGTATCCGTAAAGGTATCTACAAACTCGAAACCATCGAAGGTAGCAAAGGTAAAGTTCAGCTGCTGGGCTCCGGCTCTATCCTGCGTCACGTACGTGAAGCAGCGCAGATCCTGGCGAAAGACTACGGCGTGGGTTCCGACGTGTACTCTGTGACCTCCTTCACTGAACTGGCGCGTGATGGCCAGGATTGTGAGCGCTGGAACATGCTGCACCCACTGGAAACTCCACGCGTTCCGTACATCGCTCAGGTGATGAACGACGCGCCAGCGGTGGCGTCTACTGACTATATGAAACTGTTCGCAGAGCAGGTTCGTACTTACGTTCCAGCTGATGATTATCGCGTACTGGGTACTGACGGCTTCGGTCGTTCTGACAGCCGCGAAAACCTGCGTCACCACTTCGAAGTTGATGCTTCTTACGTGGTTGTAGCAGCACTGGGCGAACTGGCTAAACGTGGCGAAATCGATAAGAAAGTGGTTGCGGACGCAATCACCAAATTCAACATCGATGCAGAAAAAGTTAACCCGCGTCTGGCGTAAGAGGTAAAAGAATAATGGCTATCGAAATCAATGTACCGGACATCGGGGCTGATGAAGTTGAAATCACCGAGATCCTGGTCAAAGTAGGCGACAAAGTTGAAGCTGAACAGTCGCTGATCACCGTAGAAGGCGACAAAGCCTCTATGGAAGTCCCGTCTCCTCAGGCTGGCATCGTTAAAGAGATCAAAGTCTCTGTTGGCGATAAAACCGAGACCGGTAAACTGATCATGATTTTCGATTCCGCCGACGGTGCAGCAACTGCTGCACCTGCGCAGGAAGAGAAGAAAGAAGCTGCTCCGGCCGCCGCTGCTCCAGCAGCTGCCGCAGCAGCAAAAGAAGTGAACGTGCCTGACATCGGCGGTGATGAAGTTGAAGTCACTGAAATTCTGGTGAAAGTGGGCGACACCGTTGCGGCTGAGCAGTCACTGATCACCGTAGAAGGCGACAAAGCCTCTATGGAAGTGCCGGCTCCGTTCGCGGGTACCGTTAAAGAGATCAAGATCAACACCGGCGACAAAGTGTCTACCGGGTCGCTTATCATGATCTTCGAAGTGGCGGGTGCAGAAGGCGCTGCCGCGCCTGCGCAGGCCGCTGCTCCGGCTCCGGCTGCTGCACCAGCAGCTGCTGGCGGCGCGAAAGACGTTAACGTACCGGACATCGGCGGTGACGAAGTTGAAGTGACCGAAGTGATGGTGAAAGTGGGCGACAAAGTTGCCGCTGAACAGTCACTGATCACCGTTGAAGGCGACAAAGCTTCTATGGAAGTGCCGGCGCCGTTCGCGGGTACCGTTAAAGAGATCAAAATCAGCACCGGCGACAAAGTGTCTACCGGCTCTCTGATCATGGTCTTCGAAGTGGAAGGCGCTGCGCCTGCCGCAGCTCCGGCTGCCGCAGCTGCTCCAGCCCCTGCTGCTGCACCGGCTCAGGCTGCTAAACCAGCCGCTGCCCCTGCTGCTAAAGCAGAAAAATCTGAGTTCGCTGAAAACGACGCTTACGTCCACGCTACTCCGCTGATTCGTCGCCTGGCGCGCGAGTTCGGTGTGAACCTGGCGAAAGTGAAAGGAACCGGCCGTAAGGGTCGTATCCTGCGCGAAGACGTTCAGACCTACGTGAAAGACGCGGTGAAACGCGCCGAAGCTGCACCTGCTGCAGCCGCCGGTGGCGGTATCCCGGGCATGCTGCCATGGCCGAAAGTGGACTTCAGCAAGTTCGGCGAAATCGAAGAAGTGGAGCTGGGCCGCATCCAGAAAATCTCTGGTGCTAACCTGAGCCGTAACTGGGTGATGATCCCGCACGTTACGCACTTCGACAAAACCGATATCACCGATCTGGAAGCGTTCCGTAAACAGCAGAACGCTGAAGCTGAGAAGCGCAAACTGGACGTGAAATTCACCCCAGTAGTCTTCATCATGAAAGCCGTTGCTGCTGCCCTTGAGCAGATGCCACGCTTCAACAGCTCCCTGTCCGAAGACGGCCAGAAGCTGACGCTGAAGAAATACATCAACATCGGTGTTGCGGTTGATACGCCAAATGGTCTGGTTGTTCCGGTCTTCAAAGACGTGAACAAGAAGAGCATCACTGAGCTGTCCCGTGAACTGACCGTTATCTCCAAGAAAGCGCGTGATGGTAAGCTGACTGCCGGCGAAATGCAGGGCGGCTGCTTCACTATCTCCAGCATCGGCGGCCTGGGTACCACCCACTTCGCACCGATTGTTAACGCGCCGGAAGTGGCTATCCTCGGTGTGTCCAAGTCCGCGATGGAGCCGGTGTGGAATGGCAAAGAGTTCGTGCCGCGTCTGATGATGCCAATCTCTCTGTCCTTCGACCACCGCGTGATCGACGGTGCTGATGGTGCGCGCTTCATCACCATCATCAACAACATGCTGAGCGACATTCGCCGCCTGGTGATGTAATCGAAAAGCCGGCCAGTCGGCCGGCTTTTTTCTGATAATCTCATGGTGTTTGTGAGGTTATTGGCGAAAGCGACAATTCGTGAGCCGTTTGTTGTTTCAAAATTGTTAACAATTTTGTAAACTGCGGGCGGATAGAACGACCCGGTGGACGACGGGTATAAATTAAGAGGTCATGATGAGCACAGAAATCAAAACTCAGGTCGTAGTACTTGGGGCAGGCCCGGCAGGTTACTCCGCAGCATTCCGTGCAGCGGATTTAGGTCTGGAAACCGTCATCGTAGAACGTTACAGCACCCTCGGCGGTGTTTGTCTGAACGTCGGCTGTATCCCTTCTAAAGCGCTGCTGCACGTGGCGAAAGTTATCGAAGAAGCCAAAGCGCTGGCTGAACACGGCATCGTCTTCGGCGAGCCGAAAACCGATATCGACAAAATTCGTACCTGGAAAGAGAAAGTTATCACTCAGCTGACCGGCGGTCTGGCGGGTATGGCCAAAGGCCGTAAAGTGAAAGTGGTAAACGGTCTGGGTAAATTCACCGGTGCGAACACCCTGGAAGTGGAAGGCGAAAACGGCAAAACCGTGATCAACTTCGACAACGCGATCATCGCGGCAGGCTCTCGCCCAATCGAACTGCCATTCATTCCGCATGAAGATCCACGCGTGTGGGATTCCACCGATGCGCTGGAGCTGAAAACCGTTCCTAAGCGTCTGCTGGTCATGGGCGGCGGTATCATCGGTCTGGAAATGGGTACCGTGTACCATGCGCTGGGTTCAGAGATCGACGTGGTTGAAATGTTCGACCAGGTTATCCCGGCTGCCGACAAAGACATCGTTAAAGTCTTCACCAAACGCATCAGCAAGAAATTCAACCTGATGCTGGAAACCAAAGTGACTGCCGTTGAAGCGAAAGAAGACGGTATTTACGTTTCCATGGAAGGCAAAAAAGCCCCATCCGAACCGCAGCGTTACGACGCCGTGCTGGTGGCTATCGGCCGTGTGCCGAACGGTAAAAACCTCGACGCGGGCAAAGCTGGCGTGGAAGTGGACGACCGTGGCTTTATCCGCGTTGACAAGCAGCTGCGCACTAACGTGCCGCACATCTTTGCTATCGGCGATATCGTCGGTCAGCCAATGCTGGCACACAAAGGTGTTCACGAAGGTCACGTTGCCGCTGAAGTTATCGCCGGCATGAAGCACTACTTCGATCCGAAAGTCATTCCATCTATCGCGTACACCGAGCCAGAAGTTGCATGGGTGGGTCTGACTGAGAAAGAAGCGAAAGAGAAAGGCATCAGCTACGAAACCGCCACCTTCCCGTGGGCTGCTTCTGGCCGTGCTATCGCTTCCGACTGCGCTGACGGTATGACCAAACTGATCTTCGACAAAGAGACTCACCGCGTCATCGGTGGTGCGATTGTCGGTACCAACGGCGGCGAGCTGCTGGGTGAAATCGGTCTGGCTATCGAAATGGGCTGTGACGCTGAAGACATCGCGCTGACCATCCACGCTCACCCGACTCTGCACGAGTCCGTGGGCCTGGCGGCAGAAGTGTTTGAAGGCAGCATCACCGACCTGCCAAACGCGAAAGCGAAGAAGAAATAAGTTTCTTCAGATGAAAAAAAGCGGCCAATGGCCGCTTTTTTTATGCGCTGCGTTTAGGGTGCCACAGGCTGCCAGTTTTTATCAGGGCTATAGGCGGCTAGCGCCCGGGTTTTCTGCTCTGAATCGCTGCCGAGATCGGACTGGTACACCTTGTCGTCCTGGTTTATCACAAAGCTCATTACGCCCGTCTGACCATAGCTGACCGGCCAGGCAACCATCGCGAAACCGTGATTATCCGGCAGGATGCGGAAGCGATAGCCGTGATAGCCGGTGCCCGGCTCTTTCGGGCTAAATGCCGGACCGAGCGGGCTGGGCGCTTCGCCGGGCGAGGCTGGCCAGTACAAACCGTCTTTTTTGCCTTTCGAGCTGACAATCTTCTGCGCGTATTTCTGGTTCATCGCAAAATAGCTTTGCTGCGCATCAACATAGGCATGCAAGGCTTCAATGGCGGCGAGCTCGTTACGCCCGATTTCACGGGTCAGGATCTCTTCAGCCCCTTCTTTGATGTCGAACTGCCAGCCTGCAGAGGTTTTGATCACCGGGATGGGAAGCTGCCAGCCGTTGTCTCCGACAACCAGATGCGCCTTATCTCCTTCGACAACCGTGGTATGACGGACGTTCCAGTCGCGCAGGAAGCGATCGACAGCATCCGGATCAACGCCCTCAGGGGGCAGAAAATCGCGCCAGTTCTCTCCAAGCAGATCGGTCATCGCGCTCTCGTTTTGCTCACTGATGGCTTTGGTCAGCGCATCGGTTGCCTGAGCGGGTGTGCTAAAAGACTGCTGCGCCATCACCGGGGCCGAAAGCATAAATAACACCATTCCGCTGAGTAGTTTACGTTTCATGTCGGTTCCCTTAGCGATGTCGAATTTCACGGCGTTCAGCACGTCCACCAGACGCCTGACGTGGCTGCTGCTGGCGCGCAGCGAGCTGTCTGCTTTGCGCACCGCGCTGCTGCTGCGCCTGCCAGTTTGCGGAGCGGCTATCGTTACCGCTCAGCGCATTGGCCCGGGGCTGGCTGCTTCGCTGCTGGAGAGAGCGTTGCTGCGCGGGCTGCGAAGCCCGCTTCTCTTGTCTCTGGGCGGTGGTCTGGCGGTTTTCTCGCTGCTGCGCGGTGCTACGCTTCGCCGTCTGCGGTTTGGTGTCGTAGCCGCGGTAGTTATTGCGCTGCGAAATCTGCTTCAGCTGTTCGCCTGAGGCCTGACGCTGCACGTCTTTCGTTCCGGTGCGCGCCGTTTGGGGGAAGGTTTTGCCCGTGGATTTCTCCATCTGGCTCAGCGCGGCCTGACGCTGGCTATCGCGATTAACCGGTTTTTGCTGCGTTGAGCTGAGCCCTGTCGCCGCGTTGGTGGCGTGGAAGCGAGTGTTGAGCTGGTTAGTCGGGTAGGGCACGCCTTCCCGATAGGCCGGGTTGTGCTGCCAGGTGCGGTTGGCGTCCGTCAGGCGCTGTCCGCTGATTTTATTGAAGTTCTCAACGTTGATATTGATATTGTTATCACCGTTGCGGTTATAGCCGCCGTGATTATCCCAGTCACCATGGTGATGATCCCAGTCATCGTCATCATCCCAGTCGATGCTGCTGAAGATGGCATAGGTTGTGGCGACGCCCAGGCTGAAGCCTAAACCGTTTACGAAGCTGTTGCCAAACTGCTCCCCGGGTGAAGGCGGGAGATAGGTGGGCGGATAGGCGGCGTTTGGCCAGGTCCCGTAAACCGTATTGGGGTTATAGGTGGGGACGTAAACAACCTGCGGGTCGGCAGATTCAATTTTGATTACCGTTGGGGCGGGCGCGGACGTCGTGGTTGTCGTTGCCTCAGCGGTGCTGGTTTTCGCTGGCGCCGGTTTTGTCACGGTGGTGACCGTCTGCTGGGGCGTGGATTGTAAAGCGCCGGCCTTCTGCGCCAGCGCGCGCAGGCGCTGAACGGAATCCATCACGTCCTTCGGCTGCGCGAGAAACGCATCACCCAGATTTTGTACCCACGGCGGGTTTTCACCCATCAGGGACATAAGCTGAGGAAACGCGACCAGCGATTTTACGCTGGGATCCCAGGGCTGGCTGGCAACGGCCTGAATCGCGGCGTCCCCTTCCATTTTAGGGTTGTCTTTGGACCACTGCGCCGCCTGGATCACGTTGGCCGGATAGGTCGACGCCATTAAAATTTGCGACAGCAGGGCATCCGGGTAGAGCGCGATGGGAGCAACCCATTGATCGATTTGCGCGGCAGTGTAGGCTGGCGCGACAACAGGGGCGGGCTGGGCTGCGGCAGGCGCTGGTGCAGCCGGTTGTTGTGCGACGGGAGCCGGCGCTGCGGGCTCCGTGGCGCGGCCTTTGACAAACATGACGCCCGAGGCGGCAAACAGCCCGGCACTGCACACAAGGACGAGCAGATGTGGCTTAAAGGGCAACTTCATAAAATGACTCCAACGAGACAAGCGCTGTGCCGTGAGGCGTTACGGTTGGCGTGAGTATTATTCACCCGTCTTTTACTGTTTTGACTTTTATTGGGAAGCGTCCGGGACGTCCGGATAAAGAGTGTGAGTATTTATTACACAATTATATCTGATGAAGAAAAAACTGAAGCGTCACGGTTCAGAAGATATCGCAAAAAGATGCCCTGAATCCCCGCTACACCATGCTTAACGATTCAGCAAATTTTTTAATGTTGCTTTTTTGTAAACGGATTAACACTGTGCAGAAATCCTGCTATGCTGCCCGACGCGGTATCGGGCATTTACCCTACAAACTGCTGTCTCACAGGAGCGTGAAGAGAACGCCCGCCGCATATGACAATGAGAGCGAGGAGAACCGTCGTGCTAGAAGAATACCGTAAGCACGTAGCAGAACGTGCCGCCGAGGGAATTGTACCCAAACCTTTAGATGCAACCCAAATGGCCGCGCTCGTCGAGCTGCTGAAGAACCCGCCTAAGGGCGAAGAAGAATTCCTGTTAGATCTGCTGATCAACCGCGTACCGCCTGGCGTAGATGAAGCTGCCTACGTAAAAGCCGGATTCCTTGCTGCTATCGCCAAAGGCGAAGCCACCTCCCCACTGGTTACTCCTGAAAAAGCCATTGAACTGCTCGGCACCATGCAGGGTGGTTACAACATTCATCCGCTGATTGACGCGCTGGATAACGACAAGCTGGCACCGATTGCCGCTAAAGCGCTCTCTTCCACGCTGCTGATGTTCGATAACTTCTACGATGTGGAAGAAAAAGCCAAAGCGGGCAACGTCTATGCGAAGCAGGTGATGCAGTCCTGGGCTGATGCCGAATGGTTCCTGAACCGCCCAGCGCTGGCTGAAAAAATCACCGTTACCGTCTTTAAAGTGACCGGTGAAACCAACACCGATGACCTCTCTCCGGCACCGGACGCGTGGTCTCGCCCGGATATCCCTCTGCACGCCCTGGCGATGCTGAAAAACGCCCGTGAAGGTATTGAGCCGGATCAGCCGGGCAGCGTCGGACCGATCAAACAGATCGAAGCCCTGCAGAAAAAAGGGTTCCCGCTGGCCTATGTGGGTGACGTTGTGGGTACCGGTTCTTCCCGTAAGTCCGCAACCAACTCCGTGCTGTGGTTCATGGGCGACGACATTCCGCATGTGCCAAACAAGCGCGGCGGCGGCCTGTGCCTCGGCGGCAAAATTGCGCCAATCTTCTTCAACACCATGGAAGATGCGGGCGCACTGCCGATCGAAGTGGATGTTTCTAACCTGAACATGGGCGACGTGATTGACGTTTACCCGTACAAAGGCGAAGTGCGTAACCACGAAACCAACGAGCTGCTGGCAAGCTTCGAGCTGAAAACCGACGTGCTGATCGACGAAGTGCGCGCCGGTGGCCGTATCCCGCTGATCATTGGTCGTGGCCTGACTACCAAAGCGCGCGAAGCGCTGGGTCTGCCGCACTCTGACGTTTTCCGTCAGGCGAAAGACGTTGCTGAAAGCAACCGCGGTTATTCTCTGGCACAGAAAATGGTGGGCCGCGCGTGCGGCGTCGCCGGTATTCGTCCTGGCGCGTACTGCGAGCCTAAGATGACCTCCGTGGGCTCTCAGGACACCACCGGTCCAATGACCCGTGACGAACTGAAAGACCTGGCGTGCCTGGGCTTCTCTTCTGACCTGGTGATGCAGTCCTTCTGCCATACGGCGGCCTATCCGAAGCCGGTTGACGTGACCACGCACCACACGCTGCCAGACTTCATCATGAACCGCGGCGGCGTTTCCCTGCGTCCGGGTGACGGCGTAATCCACTCCTGGCTGAACCGCATGCTGCTGCCGGATACCGTGGGTACCGGCGGTGACTCCCATACCCGTTTCCCAATCGGTATCTCCTTCCCGGCGGGCTCCGGTCTGGTGGCGTTTGCTGCTGCGACGGGCGTGATGCCGCTGGATATGCCGGAATCGGTGCTGGTGCGCTTCAAAGGTAAAATGCAGCCGGGTATCACCCTGCGCGACCTGGTTCACGCGATCCCGCTGTATGCGATTAAACAGGGCCTGCTGACCGTTGAGAAGAAAGGGAAGAAAAACATCTTCTCTGGCCGCATTCTGGAAATTGAAGGTCTGCCGGATCTGAAAGTGGAGCAGGCGTTCGAGCTGACCGATGCTTCCGCCGAGCGTTCTGCGGCGGGCTGTACCATCAAGCTGAACAAAGAGCCGATTATTGAGTATCTGAACTCTAACATCGTGCTGCTGAAGTGGATGATTGCAGAAGGCTACGGCGACCGTCGTACGCTGGAGCGTCGTATCCAGGGCATGGAAAAATGGCTGGCCGATCCGCAGCTGCTGGAAGCCGATGCTGACGCAGAGTACGCGGCGGTGATCGACATCGATCTGGCGGATATCAAAGAGCCAATCCTGTGTGCACCGAACGATCCTGACGACGCGCGTCCGCTGTCTGAGGTTCAGGGCGAGAAGATCGACGAAGTGTTCATCGGATCCTGTATGACCAACATCGGTCACTTCCGTGCTGCCGGTAAGCTGCTGGATACCCACAAAGGCCAGCTGCCAACCCGTCTGTGGGTGGCGCCGCCAACCCGTATGGACGCGGCTCAGCTGACCGAAGAGGGCTACTACAGCGTGTTTGGTAAGAGCGGTGCGCGTATCGAAATCCCTGGCTGTTCCCTGTGTATGGGCAACCAGGCGCGCGTAGCCGACGGTGCGACGGTGGTTTCCACCTCTACCCGTAACTTCCCGAACCGTTTAGGTACCGGTGCGAACGTCTTCCTGGCCTCTGCGGAGCTGGCGGCGGTTGCGGCGCTGATTGGCAAACTGCCAACGCCGGAAGAGTACCAGACCTTTGTGGCTCAGGTGGATAAGACCGCGGTGGATACCTATCGCTATCTGAACTTCGACCAGCTTTCTCAGTACACCGAGAAGGCCGACGGGGTTATCTTCCAGACGGCGGTATAAACAGCAAAACCGTCTCTACGAGACGGTTTTTAGTGTTTGCACCCTCTCCCGTGGGAGAGGGACGGGGTGAGGGCATCAGGCCGCAGGGTCTTGCTCTCACCTTTTTATTTTCATTCCTCCCACCTCTCCCGCTTTTTTTCTTCCTCGCTGCTGCGATAATTACGGTAATGGCTTTGCAGAGGAAAACACTATGGATTACGAATTTCTGCGCGACATCACCGGAGTGGTGAAAGTGCGTATGTCGATGGGCCACGAAGCCGTTGGACACTGGTTTAACGAAGAGGTGAAAGAAAATCTTGCACTTCTTGATGAAGTTGAACAGGCGGCAAATACGGTGAAAGGCAGTGAACGATCCTGGCAGCGCGCCGGGCATGAATATACGCTGTGGATGGACGGTGAAGAGGTCATGGTGCGTGCCAACCAGCTCGAGTTTTCAGGTGACGAGATGGAAGAGGGGATGAGCTACTACGACGAAGAGAGCCTGTCGATGTGCGGCGTAGAGGATTTCCTTCAGGTGGTAAATGCCTACCGCGACTTTATGAAACAGAAATAAAAGACCGGAGCATCCATGCTCCGGCTTGCTCTTACACGGCTGGAATATTGCGGCCGTAGTAAATCTCGCGCATCTCTTTCCAGAGCAGGTCAGTAATCGCCTTACGCTCTTCTTCGCTCAAATCTTCCGGCTTCGTGTGGAACATATAGTGCTTAAGGTCAAATTCCTTAAGTAAAATCTTGGTATGGAAGATGTTTTCCTGATACACGTTCACGTCCATCATGTCGTACAGCGATTTCATGTCCTCGGACATAAAGTTCTGGATGGAGTTGATCTCGTGGTCGATGAAATGCTTCATGCCGTTGATATCGCGGGTAAAACCACGCACGCGATAATCAATGGTGACGATGTCCGATTCCAGCTGGTGGATTAAATAGTTCAGCGCGTTAAGCGGTGAAATCACGCCGCAGGTCGATACTTCAATATCGGCGCGGAACGTGCACAGCCCGCCTTCCGGGTGACTCTCCGGGTAGGTGTGCACGCAGATATGGCTTTTATCGAGGTGGGCCACGACCACTTCCGGCAGCGGGCCCGGATGTTCAGTTTTGTCGATAAGCTTCGGGTCGACCGGCTCTTCGCTGACCAGAATAGTCACGCTGGCGCCCTGAGGTTCATAATCCTGTCGGGCGATGTTCAGGATGTTTGCGCCGATAATGGAACAGGTTTCTGACAGGATCTCGGTCAGACGGTTGGCGTTGTAGAGTTCGTCGATATAGGCGATGTAACCATCGCGTTCTTCCGCTGTTTTGGCATAGCAGATATCGTAAATACAAAAACTCAGGCTTTTCGTCAGGTTGTTAAAGCCATGCAGTTTAAGCTTTTTCAATTAGCTCACCCCCTTAGTGGATAATGCGTCTTGCAGGTACTGCGGAAGAGCAAACGCTGCGGTATGGATAGCCGGATTGTAGTATCTGCACTGAAGACCGGCCTGATGGAAGCGGGCCTGAATAATTTCGGTGGAGAGATGGCGTAATACGTCGTTATCGGTCGCCCAGGCAAAGGTCATGATCCCGCCGTAGTACGTCGGAATGGCCGCCTGATAGAAGCTGACGTCATCGAAATAGGTGCTCAGCTTACGATGGCTGTCGAGCGCTTCATCCTGCTGCAGGAAGCAGACGCCATTTTGTGCGACGAAGATCCCGCCCGGGTTCAGGCAGCGCTTGCAGCCTTCGTAGAAGGAGGAGGTAAACAGCGACGCGCCGGGGCCGATAGGGTCGGTGCAGTCGGAGATAATAACGTCAAAGGTCTGCGAGGTCTGGTTAACAAAGTTAACGCCGTCGTCAATCACCAGGCTAAAGCGCGGATCGTCATAGCTACCGGCATTGTGATTGGGCAGGTACTGGCGGCAGAAAGAGACGACGCCCGCATCGATTTCCACCATGGTGATGGTTTCAATGGAACGATGGCGGGACACTTCACGCAGCATTGCGCCGTCGCCGCCGCCGATAATCAGGACATGCTTCGCGTGACCGTGCGCCAGCAGCGGGACGTGGGTCATCATCTCATGATAGATGAACTCGTCGCGCTCGGTCGTTTGCACAACGCCGTCCAGCGCCATGACGCGGCCAAAGGCGGCGTTTTCGAAGATAATGAGATCCTGGTGATCGGTTTTCTCATGATAGAGCACGTTATCAACGGCAAAGTACTGACCAAACTGGTCATGCAGTGTTTCATGCCACAACGTGTGGTCGGCCATACGCGGACTCCTCCTTTGTTAACATCCGTTACGCTCACAAAAAATGAGCGAAACATGATAGCTAACTATAACCGTGGTTGCACGGCTATAGGTTCAACAGGGGGCGTCGGGAAGGTTATTTGACGTAGGCGAGCAGGCTGAGTGAGTCGCGAGCCAGCGCTTTACATTTTTTGGCAGTGGGAATACCAATACCGCTCAAGTCACGGTAGCTGTCTTCGCCGAGCGCCTTCATGTCGAAGCTGTCGTAGTTGCTGAGATCCCACTGGTTTTGCTGGGCAAAAAAGACCAGCGCGCGGCGAATCTGCCCGTTGGGTAAATTCTGGTAGCCACAATCATTTTTCAGGAATACAAAAACCGCCGTTAAATCGGCCATATCTTCCGCTTCATTTTCACTTAGCGCATAGCTGTTCGCACACATTGCCATCAGGCTTCCGAACAAAATTGTCCTGAAAAACGTCTTCATTGCTTCTACCACTTCTTCACGGAAAATTAACGTTAGCATACTTGATGCCGGTGCGACGATCTTTATTATTGCCGCTTTACTTGACCTTCCGGTAAGGGGAGGGTTTATGCTCAAAAGATCGCCTGCTGGAAATAAGGAAATGAACATGCAACGTCGTGATTTTTTAAAATATTCCGCTGTGCTGGGGGCTGCCAGCGCATTACCACTCTGGAGCCGCGCGGTTTTCGCGGCCGACAGGCCTGCCTTACCCATCCCTGACTTAGTGACCGCTGATGCCCGCAGCCGTATCCAGCTTGTGGTTCAGGCCGGTAAAACGACGTTCGGCGAGCACCACGCCACGACGTGGGGTTATAACGGCAATTTGCTCGGTCCGGCGCTTCAGCTACGTAAAGGGAAAACGGTGACGGTGGATATCCACAACACGCTCGCCGAAGAGACGACGCTGCACTGGCACGGGCTGGAAGTGCCGGGCGAGGTGGACGGCGGGCCGCAGGGCATCATCAAAGCGGGCGGTACGCGCAGCGTCACCTTTACGCCCGATCAGCGCGCGGCGACCTGCTGGTTCCATCCGCATCAGCATGGCAAAACGGGCCATCAGGTGGCGATGGGGCTGGCGGGGCTGGTGCTGATTGAAGACGACGAAAGCCGCCTGCTGCGCCTGCCGAAGCAGTGGGGCATCGACGACGTACCGGTGATTGTGCAGGACAAGAAATTCAACGCTGACGGGCAAATTGACTACCAGCTGGACGTGATGAGCGCGGCGGTAGGCTGGTTTGGCGACACGCTGCTGACCAACGGCGCCATTTACCCTCAGCACGCCGCGCCGAAAGGCTGGCTGCGCCTGCGCCTGCTCAACGGCTGTAACGCACGCTCGCTCAATTTCGCCACCAGCGATAAACGCCCGCTGTATGTGGTAGCCAGCGACGGCGGGCTGCTGCCGGAGCCGGTTAAGGTGAGCGAACTGCCGATGCTCATGGGCGAACGCTTTGAGGTGCTGGTGGATATCAGCGACGGCAAGCCGTTTGACCTCGTGACGCTGCCGGTGAGCCAGATGGGGATGGCGGTCGCACCGTTTGATAAGCCGCATCCGGTGCTTCGTATTCAGCCGCTGCTGGTGACCGCATCCGGCACGCTGCCTGATACGTTAACCACTCTGCCAGCCCTCCCGTCGCTGGAGGGGCTTACGCAGCGCAAGCTGCAGCTCTCTATGAACCCGATGCTCGATATGATGGGCATGCAGGCACTGATGGCGAAATATGGCGATCAGGCGATGGCGGGGATGCACCACGGGCAGATGATGGGCCACATGAATATGGACCACGGCAAAATGGGCAGCATGGGGAACATGAATCACGGCGACCACGGTTTTGATTTCCACAACGCCAACATGATCAACGGCAAAGCGTTCGACATGAATACGCCGATGTTTGCTGCGACAAAGGGTCAGCTTGAGCGCTGGGTGATTTCAGGCGAAGGGGACATGATGCTGCATCCGTTCCATATCCACGGCACCCAGTTCCGCATTCTCACAGAGAACGGCAAAGCGCCGGATGCGCACCGCGCGGGCTGGAAAGATACGGTGAGAGTAGAAGGCGGCGTCAGCGAGGTGCTGGTGAAGTTTGACCACGAGGCGCCGAAGGAGTTTGCCTATATGGCGCACTGCCACCTGCTGGAGCATGAAGATACGGGGATGATGCTCGGCTTTACCGTATAAAAAAAGCCGGGTGGCGGCTTCACCTTACCCGGCCTGGATTTCGCAGGTGCGGCCTGATGCCCTCACCCTGCCCCTCTCCCACAGGGAGAGGGAACAAACACAAAAACGGCAACCGAAGTTGCCGTTTTGCTTTTATTTGCCTTCGTCAGGCAACGCATATGCGACGATGTAGTCGCCCATCTTCGTGCCAAACGAACCGTGACCGCCGGCAGAGATGACAACGTACTGCTTGCCATTCACTTCATAGGTCATCGGCGTGGCCTGTCCACCCGCTGGCAGACGGCCCTGCCACAGTTTTTCACCGTTGGTCATGTTGTACGCGCGCAGATAGTTATCTGCGGTTGCCGCGATGAACAGCACGTTACCGGCGGTGGAAATTGGGCCACCCAGCATTGGCATACCCATATTGAACGGCACCGGAACAGGCATCGGGAACGGCATGCTGTCCTGAGGCGTACCAATACGTTTTTTCCACACGATCTGGTTAGTTTTCAGATCCAGACCGGAGATATAACCCCAGGCAGGCTGTTTACACGGCAGACCAAACGGAGACAGGAACGGGTTCAGCGTTACGCCAAACGGCACGCCGTACTGCGGCTGAATGCCGGCTTCGGTACCGCTGCCTTTCGCGTCTTTCGGCTGCTCCATTGGGTTGCCCGGACCGCGTGGGATCAGACGGGAAACGAACGGCAGCGCCATTGGGTTGGCGATCGCCACCTGACGGTTAGGGTCAACGGAAATACCGCCCCACTCGAACATCCCCAGGTTACCCGGGAAGACCAGCGTGCCCTGCTCAGACGGCGGCGTGAAGATGCCTTCATAGCGCAGCTGGTGGAACATCACGCGGCACACCAGCTGGTCAAACATGGTGGCGCCCCACATGTCCGCACCGCTGAGGTCTTTCTTCGGACGGAAGCTCAGGTCAGAGAACGGCTGGGTTTTGCTGACGTAATCGCCTTTCGCCGCGCCCTGCGGAACCGGTTTTTCCGGTGCTGGCACAACCAGCTTACCGTTGCTGCGATCCAGCACGAAGATGTTGCCCGTCTTGGCCGGAGCGTAAATCACCGGAACGGTTTTGCCATCAACGGTAATATCCGCCAGCGTCGGCTGGGACGGCATATCCATATCCCACAGATCGTGGTGAACGGTCTGGTAGCTCCACGCCAGCTTACCGGTGGTCGCATTTAGCGCCACGATAGCGCTTGCATAACGCTCCTGCTCCGGCGTGCGGTTACCGCCCCAGATATCCGGCGTGGTCACGCCCATTGGCAGGTAGACCAGGTCCAGCTTCGCGTCATACGCCGCCGGTGCCCAGGAGTTTGGCGAGTTAAAGGTAAAGGTGTGCTCGTCCGACGGGATCGCGTTTGGATCTTTCGCGCCCGGGTCGAAGGCCCACAGCAGTTTACCGGTGTTCACATCGAAACCACGGATAACGCCGGAGGTTTCACGCGTGGAGAAATTATCCGTTACCGAACCGGCAATCACGATGGTTTTATCGGTGATGATTGGCGGCGAGGTTGGCTCATACAGACCCGGCGTGGTGTCCGGCATGTTGGTCTGCAGGTTCAGGATACCTTTGTTGGCAAAGGTTTCGCACAGCTTGCCCGTTTCGGCATTGATGGCGAACAGACGGCCATCGTTCACCGGCAGCATAATGCGGCGAGGACAGTCGGCAATGACCTCCGGGCTGGCATTATCGGCGCGCGCTTCGTGGTAAGAGACGCCGCGGCAGGTGACGTGCTGGAAGGACGGGTTGGAGTTCAGCTGCGGATCGAAGTGCCATTTCTCTTTACCGGTGGCCGCGTCGAGCGCGAACAGACGCTGGTGCGCCGTACACAGATAAAGCATGTTGCCGACTTTAATCGGCGTCACTTCGTTGGTCAGCTCGCCCGGATCGTTCGGCATCTTCACATCGCCGGTACGGAATACCCAGGCTTCCTTCAGGTTTTTAACGTTGTCCGCGTTGATCTGCTTCAGCGGAGAGTAGCGTTGACCTTCCTGATTACGACCATATGCAGGCCAGTCGCCGTCAGCGACCTGGGAGATAGCTGCCGCAGGCGTGGATTCTGCGTTCAGCGTACCGTTGATCTCCTGCGGGTCATTAAAGCCGGCCCAGGTCAGAATGCCGCCGGTAATAAGCAGGGCAACAACCAGGCCCGCTACCGCACCGCTGGAAGGCACAATCAGGCGACGCCAGACGAACGGCAGGATCAGCCAGATACCGAAGAAGACCAGGATGTCGCTGCGCGGCGTCAGTGCCCAGAAGTCGAACCCGACTTCCCAGACGCCCCAGATCATGGTGGCAAGGAGGAGGGCGGCATACAGCCACAGTGCAGATTGTTTTCTGCGCAACAGCAGGACGGTTACGGCAACCATAACCAGACCCGCAATCGGGTAGTACCAGGAGCCGCCTAAAGCGACCAGCCAGACGCCACCGATTAACAGATACAGCGCGCAGAAGGCTGCGAATGCGGCTGTTAATGTCACCAGTAGACGCGGCTGTTTAGAGTTTGTTTCAGCCATAGAAAGTGTACTCGTCAGTTTTTGTTAATAATTTGCTAGCAACTAATTATAGGTATTAACAAGTGTGATCGGAATCACAATATTTGCTTTTTATAACTCATACGCCAGGGTTATCCATTTGCTGATATAATGGCTGGCTTGCGTATCAGTGCTGGATATTAACTCATCCGTATTGAGAGATTTTCACTAAAATCATTTGGTTAGTAATATGAAACATACTGTTGAAGTGATGATCCCGGAAGCCGAGATCAAAGCGCGTATCGCCGAACTGGGTCGTCAAATCACCGAACATTACAAGGACAGCGGCAGCGAAATGGTGCTGGTCGGTCTGTTGCGCGGCTCTTTCATGTTCATGGCAGACCTGTGCCGTGAAGTGCATGTGCCTCATGAGGTCGATTTTATGACCGCCTCCAGCTACGGCAGCGGCATGTCCACTACCCGTGATGTGAAAATCCTGAAAGATCTGGATGAAGATATTCGTGGCAAAGATGTGTTGATCGTTGAGGACATCATCGACTCCGGCAACACGCTGTCAAAAGTGCGCGAGATCCTGAGCCTGCGCGAGCCAAAATCTCTGGCGATTTGTACGCTGCTGGATAAACCTGACCGTCGTGAAGTGCAGGTGCCGGTAGAGTTCGTAGGCTTCTCGATTCCTGACGAATTCGTCGTCGGTTACGGCATTGACTACGCGCAGCGCTATCGTCATCTGCCGTATGTTGGGAAAGTGGTACTGCTGGACGAGTAATCGAGGGCTGATGTCCTCACCCCGGCCCTCTCCCACAGGGAGAGGGAGAACATTCCCGGCTTTATTTATGGTTCACATGCTTAAGCTGAAGGTTGGCAATCCCCGAACGGTAACGCTGCTCCAGCGTTTCGCGGTTGGTGGCGGTTACTTCCAGATTGCGCAGCAGGCCATCGTGAATCCCGTACGCCCAGCCGTGGATAGAGACCTTCTGCCCGCGTTTCCACGCTGATTGCATGATCGTTGAGTGGCCCAGGTTATATACCTGCTCCATCACGTTGAGTTCGCAAAGGGTATCCATGCGACGCTCCTGCGGCATTTCGCCCAGCAGTGAGCTATGTTTGAACCAGATATCGCGGATGTGCAGTAGCCAGTTATCAATGAGCCCCAGTTCCGTGTTTTCAACCGCCGCCTGCACGCCGCCGCAGCCATAATGGCCGCAGATGATGATGTGCTCGACTTGCAGAACGTCCACGGCATACTGAACGACAGAAAGACAGTTGAGAT
Source organism: Enterobacter cloacae complex sp. P16RS2 (assembly GCF_014982155.1). Classification (NCBI taxonomy): domain Bacteria; kingdom Pseudomonadati; phylum Pseudomonadota; class Gammaproteobacteria; order Enterobacterales; family Enterobacteriaceae; genus Enterobacter; species Enterobacter cloacae complex sp. P16RS2. Next base: position 248,014 of record NZ_JADCKW010000019.1, read on the forward strand.
CGGTGTGAATCACGAGATTGGCGACATTGCGGTGAACAAACAGTTCGCCGGGTTCAAGGCCGGTCAGGCGCTCCGCCGGTACGCGGCTGTCGGAACATCCAATCCAGAGAAAGCGTGGGTTCTGAGCCTGCGCGAGTTTTCCAAAAAATCCGGGGTCTTCCTCCACCAGCATTTTTGACCATAGTGCATTGTTGCTGATGAGTGTATCTATGTTGTTCATGGAGGTTAGCGACCTGTAACCGAGTTATTGCGTTGCGCTACTATAGGGTAACCCGACTTTTAATGAAACCACACAACGTGTGTAAGAACTGAAGGTAAGTTAATTTCATGGCAATTGCACTGGAGCTTGAGCAGCTTAAAAAAACCTATCCGGGTGGCGTTCAGGCGCTACGCGGAATAGATCTGAAAGTAGAGGCCGGTGATTTTTACGCGCTTCTGGGGCCGAACGGGGCGGGGAAATCGACCACCATTGGGATTATCAGCTCACTGGTCAATAAAACGTCCGGCCGGGTGAGCGTCTTTGGGTACGACCTGCAAAAAGATGTGGTGAACGCCAAGCGCCAGCTGGGGCTGGTTCCGCAGGAGTTCAACTTCAACCCGTTCGAGACGGTGCAGCAAATTGTCGTTAACCAGGCGGGCTATTACGGCGTTGAGCGTAAAGAGGCCCTCGAGCGTAGCGAAAAATACCTTAAGCAGCTCGATCTGTGGGAAAAGCGTAACGAACGCGCGCGCATGTTGTCCGGCGGGATGAAGCGCCGCCTGATGATCGCCCGTGCGCTGATGCACGAGCCAAAGCTGCTGATCCTCGATGAGCCGACTGCGGGTGTCGATATCGAACTTCGTCGTTCCATGTGGGGCTTCCTGAAAGATCTCAACGATAAAGGCACCACCATTATTCTGACCACCCACTACCTGGAAGAGGCTGAAATGCTGTGCCGCAACATCGGCATCATTCAGCACGGCGAGCTGGTGGAAAACACCTCGATGAAGAATCTGCTCTCCAAGCTGAAATCCGAAACCTTCATTCTCGATCTGGCGGCGAAAAGCGCGCTGCCAAAACTTGAAGGCTACAACTATCGTCTGGTGGATACCTCGACGCTGGAAGTGGAAGTGCTGCGCGAGCAGGGGATTAACAGCGTGTTCTCACAGCTGAGCGCGCAGGGGATTCAGGTTTTAAGTATGCGTAACAAAGCGAACCGACTGGAAGAGCTGTTTGTCTCTCTGGTACATGACAAACAAGGAGACAAGGCATGACGCATCTTTACTGGGTCGCGCTGAAAAGTATCTGGGCGAAAGAGATCAACCGCTTTATGCGTATCTGGGTGCAAACCCTGGTGCCGCCGGTCATCACGATGACGCTCTATTTCATCATCTTCGGTAACCTGATTGGTTCCCGGATTGGTGAAATGCACGGCTTTACCTATATGCAGTTTATCGTGCCGGGCCTGATCATGATGGCGGTGATCACCAACGCCTATGCCAACGTGGCGTCGTCATTCTTCAGCGCCAAGTTCCAGCGCAATATTGAAGAGCTGCTGGTCGCGCCGGTGCCGACGCACGTCATTATCGCGGGCTATGTTGGCGGCGGCGTGGCGCGCGGGCTGTGCGTGGGGATCCTGGTCACGGCGATTTCGCTGTTCTTCGTGCCGTTTCAGGTCCACTCGTGGCTGTTTGTCGCGCTGACGCTGCTCCTGACGGCGATCCTGTTCTCGCTGGCCGGTCTGCTGAACGCCGTGTTCGCTAAAACGTTTGACGACATCAGCCTGATCCCGACCTTCGTGCTGACGCCGCTGACCTATCTCGGTGGGGTGTTCTACTCCCTGACGCTGCTGCCACCGTTCTGGCAGGCGCTGTCGCACCTGAACCCGATTGTCTACATGATCAGCGGGTTCCGCTTTGGCTTCCTCGGTATCACCGATGTGCCGCTGTTTACCACGGTGGCGGTGCTGGTGGTGTTTATCATCGCCTTCTACCTGCTCTGCTGGTCGCTGATCCAGCGCGGACGCGGGCTGCGCAGCTAATCTTTTGCCCGGCGACGTTCTGTTTGCCGGGCACTTTCTTTGACAGTTATCACCGTAAGCTAACCTTCACTCCGCTAAACTACTTGCCTGCTAAGGAGGGAGTTATGCTGGGATGGGTTATCACCTGCCACGATGAACAGGCGCAGGAAATGCTGGATAAGCTTGAAGCCAGATTTGGCCCGCTGGTGCAGTGCCGGGCGGTAAACTACTGGCGCGGGTTGAGCACCAACATGCTGAGCCGCATGATGTGCGATGCCCTGCATGAAACGGACACCGGCGATGGCGTGATTTTTCTTACCGATAAATCGGGCGCGGCGCCTTACCGCGCAGCCGCGTTGCTGAGCCATAAGCACGCGTGCTGTGAAGTGATCTCGGGTATTAACTTCTCCCTGCTGGCGTTAATGTATCCGCAGCGTGGATCCTTAAGCAGCGCAGAGTTTCGCCAGGCCATCGTGGCGCAGGGCGTTCCGGGCGTCAGCAGCTTGTGGCATCAGCAGCAAAAAAATCCTCCCTTCGTCCTGCTCCACGATTTGTATAAGAATTAAACGTTGGTATTGATGTCTCATTTGTTACAATAGCGGCAGTTTTCCGCACCGATTAAGACACCATGCTACCGCGCATTCTTTTCTTGCTATTGATGCTCATTTCCGGCGTCAGCTCAGCCAGTTTACTCAGTCAGCACACGCTGCCTGCCCAGTACATGCAAACCACCGAAGACGCGGCGATCTGGGCGCAGGTGGGGAACAGCGTGATCAACGTCGGTAACGTCCGCGCCGGGCAGATCCTGGCCGTTGTGCCCGCGGCGGCGGACTACTACGAATTTCGCTTTGGTTTTGGCACGGGGTTTATCGACAAGGGCCACCTGGAGCCGGTTCAGGGGAAACAGCGCGTCGAGGACAGCCTCGGGGATCTCAATAAACCCCTCAGCAATCAGAACCTGATTACCTGGAAAGACACGCCGGTGTATAACGCGCCGTCGAGCGGCAGCGCGCCGTTCGGCACCTTAAGCGCCAATCTGCGCTATCCGATACTGAATAAACTGAAGGACCGTCTGAATCAGACCTGGTTCCAGATCCGCATCGGCAATCGTCTGGCGTGGATCAGCAGCCTGGACGCGCAGGAAGATAACGGACTTCCGGTTCTGACCTACCATCATATTCTGCGTGATGAAGAGAACACGCGTTTTCGACATACGTCCACGACCACCAGCGTACGCGCGTTCAACAACCAGATGGCCTGGCTACGCGATCAGGGCTATACCACCCTGACGATGTACCAGCTTGAAGGGTACGTGCGTAACAAAATGAACCTGCCTGCAAAATCGGTGGTGATTACCTTTGACGACGGCCTGAAATCCGTCAGCCGCTATGCCTATCCTGTGCTGAAAGAGTATGGCTTCAAGGCTACCGCGTTTATTATCTCTTCCCGTATAAAAGGCCATCCGCAGAAGTGGGATCCAAAATCGCTGCAGTTTATGAGCGTGCAGGAGATTAAGGGGATTCAGGATGTGTTCGATATTCAGTCTCATACCCACTTCCTGCACCGCGTGGATGGGTATAAGCACCCGATTTTACTGAGCCGCAGCTATCACGTGATTTTGTTTGATTTTGAACGCTCGCGTCGCGCGCTGGCGCAGTTTAATCCACGCGTGCTCTATCTTTCCTATCCGTTTGGCGGCTACGACAATAAAGCGATAAAGGCGGCGAATGACGCCGGTTTTCATCTGGCGGTGACGACGGTAAAAGGGAAGGTGAAGCCGGGGGATAATCCGTTCTTGCTGAAACGCCTGTACATCTTAAGAACGGATTCGCTGGAGACCATGTCGCGGCTGATCAGCAATCAGCCGCAGGGATAGTGCTTAAGCAACCTGAACCGGAATCGCCTTCGCGGTACGTTTCATGTCGTTGTCGCCTTCAAAGTAGGCAACTTTCGGCTGCCAGCGGCGCGCTTCTTCATCAGACATCATCACGAAGCTGGCGATAATCACAATATCGCCCACGTCCGCGCAGTGCGCTGCCGCGCCGTTAACGGAGATGATTTTAGACCCGCGCTCGGCGGCGATGGCGTAGGTTGAGAAACGTTTGCCGTTGTTAACGTTCCAGATATCAATCGCTTCGTTTTCAAGGATGCCCGCAGCATCAAGGAAATCCTGGTCGATGGCGCAGGAGCCTTCATAGTGCAGGTCGGCCTGGGTGACTTTCACACGGTGAAGCTTACCTTGCAGCATTTTGCGAATCATTACGTTTACCTTTCATCTTCCGGGTAGAGAAACCTACGCCAGTTCAACCACTTTGTTGTCGATTAGGCGGGCCTGACCAAGCCATGCCGCCACCAGAATGACCGCACGTTTGCTGGTCTGTGTAAGCTCCAGAAGCGTGTCGGCATCGCGAATTTGAATATCATCAGCGCGGAAGCCTTTATCGTTCAGCGCCTGTTCAGCCAGAGCAATAATCTCTTCGGCCGTTAACTCTTTCGCCAGCAGCTGTTCTGCCATGGTGTTCATGACCTTGCTTAAGCCCGGCGCGATTTTACGCTGGTCCGCGGTCAGGTAGCCATTTCGCGAGCTGAGCGCCAGACCGTCTTTCGCGCGTACAATCGGTACGCCGACAATCTCGATATCGTAGCCCATATCCGCAACCATCTTGCGGATCAGCGCCAGCTGCTGGAAATCTTTCTCACCGAAGCAGGCAACGTCCGGCTGCACCAGGTTGAACAGCTTGCTGACGATGGTCGATACGCCGCGGAAATGACCCGGGCGGCTTGCACCTTCCAGCATGGTGGAAATGCCCGGTACGTCAACGTAAGTGGCCTCATCGGTACCCTGAGGATAGACATCCCCCGGTGCCGGAGAGAAGACAATATCCGCATGACGTTTTTTGAGCTTCTCGCAATCTTCCTGCAGGGTGCGCGGATAGCGTGCCAGATCGTCGGCGCGGTCAAACTGCATTGGGTTAACGAAGATACTGACCACCACGATATCTGCACGGGCTCTTGCTTCGTCAACCAGCTTCATATGGCCGTCATGCAGGTTGCCCATAGTCGGGACCAGTGCGATACGTTTACCTTCCTGACGCGCACGACGGATATGCTGGCGCAGCAGCGGCAGGGTTTCAATGATTAGCACAACGAGACTCCTTAATGGAAACTGTGTTCTTCACCCGGGTAAACACCGGATTCAACGTCGGCAATATACTGCCTGACCGCAGCGCGCATGTCGCCCGCTTCGGTGAGGAAATTTTTGGCAAACTTCGGAATATGCCCGCCGGTGATGCCAAAGGCGTCGTGCATCACCAGGATCTGACCGTCGGTCACGTTGCCTGCACCGATACCAATCACCGGAATCGACAGGGCTTCAGTAATACGCTTCGCCAGCTCAACCGGCACGCACTCCAGCACCAGCAGCTGGGCGCCTGCGGCTTCCAGCGCCAGGGCATCATCCAGCAGCGTCTGGGCGGCGTCACCGCGGCCCTGCACTTTATATCCACCAAAGATGTTGACGGACTGCGGCGTCAAGCCCAAATGGCCGCACACCGGCACGGCGCGCTCGGTGAGCATCTTCACCGTATCCACCAGCCAGGCGCCGCCTTCAATTTTGACCATGTTAGCGCCAGCACGCATGACCGCTGCCGCGTTTTCGAATGCCTGCTCCGGCGTGGCATAGGCCATAAACGGCAGATCGGAGAGCAGCAGGCAGGCTGGAGCCCCGCGGCGCACCGCACAGGTGTGGTAAGCGATATCCTCAACCGTGACCGGCAGGGTGGAATCATGTCCTTGTACCGTCATCCCTAACGAATCTCCGACCAGCATGACGTTGATACCCTCTTCGGCAAAGAGTTTGGCGAAGCTGTAGTCATACGCAGTGATGGTGGCGAAGCGTTTTTTTTCCTGTTTGCATTTCTGCAGTAAGGAGATGGTGGTTGGTTTCATACTGTTTCCTGATAGCCCAAAAGCGAATCTTTGCGCATTCTAACAGTAACATTCGGGGGAACAATGATTTTAGGTAACCGATTAGCCACAATTATTTTGAGGTTAATCGGCAGGGGAACCGGATCACCAGCGGGCGGGTCTTTCCGCGTTGAGGTTGTCCAGAATGGTCCTCAGTGGGATGCCATCCGGGAAGATGAGATCGGGGGCGACTTCAAACAGCGGCCAGAGCATAAACCCGCGATTTTTCATGTCGTAATGCGGAACGGTGAGACGTTCAGTGCTAATGGTCTCGTGACCAAACAGCATAATGTCGAGGTCCAGCGTGCGCGGTCCCCAGCGCTCGGCTTTGCGTACGCGGCCCTGCTGCAGTTCGATGCGCTGGGTGTTATCCAGCAGCGTTTCGGCATTCAGAGCGGTTTCCAGCACCACGGCGGCATTGAGATAATCAGGCTGATCCTGCGGACCCAGCGGCGGGGTACGGTAGAAAGAGGAGACCGCCACGATCTTACTTTGCGGGATCTCCCCCAGCGCCTGTATGGCAGCGTTCACCTGCTCCAGCGGAGAGGCTAAATTGCTGCCGATGGCGATATACGCGAGGGTCATGCTGTCCCTTCACGACGCGGCGCGCGTTTGCGCGGACGACGATGGCGGCGACGCGGTTCTGGCTCTTCATCCAGCCCGGTGAGCATGTCTTTTTGCTCCGGCGGTGCTGAGACCTGGAATTCGGCCCACCACTGCGCCAGGCGCTGCAGCTCCTGGTTGCGTTCAATTTCAGCACGCAGCGACAGCAGATCGAAGGCGGCGCGGAATTTTGGATGCTCCATCAGCTTCCAGGCGCGTTTGCCCTGACGACGGGACATGCGCAGCTGAAGCTGCCAGATATCGCGCACCAGCGTGGTAATGCGTTTTGGAATAGCGAGCGTACGGCACCCTTCGTCCAGCACGTCGTTTGCGGCCAGCGCGAAGGCATCATAGTATGCAAGCCCGCTCTCCTGGGTAATTCGCTGGGCCGTTTCGAGCAGCGGATACCAGAACATCGCCGCAAACAGGAACGCCGGATTGACGCGCATGTCGTTGCGAATACGGGTATCGGTATTTTTCAGCACCTGCGCAATCATCCGCTCCATTGGGCTGTCACCGCTTTCGGTGAAGTAGCGGGTAATGGTCGGGAACAGGGGCTGGAAAAGGTTGTATTCGCGCAGTAGATTGTAGGTTTCAAAGCCGTGGCCTGCCTGCAGCAGCTTCAGCGCCTCTTCAAACAGGCGGGCAGGCGGCACGTCGTTAATCAACGTCGCCAGGCGCGGAATCGGCTCTGCCGTTTCCTGGCTGATGCGCATATTAAGCTTGGCGGCGAAACGCACGGCGCGCAGCATACGCACGGGATCTTCGCGATAGCGCGTTTCCGGCGTGCCGATCAGACGGATCAGACCTTCTTTCAGGTCCTGCATGCCGCCGACGTAATCGCGCACGGTGAAATCCGCCACGCTGTAATAAAGGCTGTTGATGGTGAAGTCGCGACGCTGGGCATCTTCTTCGATAGAGCCGAAGATATTGTCACGCAGCAGCATGCCGTTCTGGCCGCGCTGTGACGTGGTGCGATCGGATGCGCCGGCTTCGTGGTGGCCGCGGAAGGTCGCCACTTCGATAATTTCCGGGCCAAACATCACGTGAGCCAGACGGAAACGGCGGCCAACGAGACGGCAGTTGCGGAATAATTTGCGCACCTGCTCAGGCGTGGCGCTGGTCGTCACGTCGAAATCTTTTGGTTTTTTGCCCAGCAGTAAATCACGTACTCCACCGCCCACGAGATAGGCCTCGTAGCCCGCTTTATTCAGACGATAGAGCACCTTGAGGGCATTTTCACTGATATCTTTGCGGGAAATAGTGTGCTGCTCACGCGGAATAACCGACATGTGTGGCTGTGCAATAGCATCGTTCGCCATGCTCTCTTCGCGGCTTAGCACTTTACGGCAAAAATTAGCGACTCGGGTAAAAATGGTACACCTCGTAGTGTGTTTTGTTATGAAAAAAGCGGCTAATCATAGCTCAGCGCAACGCATTTGAGAATGCTGGATTTTTGGCACTGCCGCGAGCGTCCAGTTGGCAATGGCCATTTTCAGCAGTTCGTCAATACGCAGATCCTGCCATTCGTTGGATACATTCTGGTTGAGAAATCGCAGCGCGTCGATCAAAACAGGACGCGGATCGCCGTCTGGCAGGGCCGGGGCGTGGTTCTGCTTTGACAATTTAAAGCCCTGCGCATTGACCGCCAGCGGCAGATGAATGTAGTCCGGTGCCGTCCAGCCAAACTGGTGATACAGCGATATTTGTCGTACGGTTGGTTCGACCAGATCCGCCCCGCGCACAATTTCCGTCACGCCCTGAAAACGATCGTCGACGACCACCGCCAGGTTATAGGCAAACAGGCCGTCACGGCGGTGAATAATAAAATCCTCACGCGCCAGGCGTTCATCGGCATGAATCTCACCGGAGAGTAAATCGGTAAAGCGCGTCACCGGGGAGCGCTGTTTTATACGCACGGCGGCATTTTCCGGGGGAAGATTAAGCGTGCGGCAGTGGCCGTCATAGACGCCACCAACGCTCTGGATACGCGCGCGGGTGCAGGTGCAGTTATAGGAAAGTCCCTGAGCGCGAAGCCAGGCCAGACGTTCCCGATAGGCCTCGTGACGTTTTGACTGCCACAGAACCTCGTCATCCCAGTGAAGACCGTAATGTTCCAGCTGACGCAGAATCGTCTCTGCTGCACCGGGAACTTCACGCGGAGGGTCAATATCTTCTATGCGGACGAGCCATTTTCCCCGGCGGGCGCGAGCCTGCAGGTAACTGCCGAGCGCGGCAATTAATGAGCCGAAGTGTAATTCACCGGAAGGAGATGGCGCGAAGCGCCCAATATAGTGTGATTCAGACATATCAACTGTAACAAGGCGGGAGAGACTCCCGCCTTTGGTATGTGCAAACAGCGCTGGTATTAACCGGCCATCTGTTTTTCGCGGATTTCGGCCAGCGTTTTACAGTCGATGCACAGATCGGCGGTTGGACGCGCTTCCAGGCGACGAATACCGATTTCAACACCGCAGGATTCGCAGTAGCCAAAATCTTCGTCTTCGACTTTTTTCAGCGTTTTCTCGATCTTTTTGATCAGTTTGCGTTCGCGGTCACGGTTACGCAGTTCGAGGCTGAACTCTTCTTCCTGAGCGGCACGGTCTACCGGATCCGGGAAGTTAGCAGCTTCATCCTGCATATGAGTAACGGTGCGATCGACTTCATCCCTGAGTTGATTACGCCATGCTTCAAGAATACGCTTGAAGTGCGACAGCTGGGCTTCGTTCATATACTCTTCGCCCGGCTTCTCTTGATACGGCTCCACCCCAGCGATGGCGAGAATACTCAGGGACGATGTTTTACGGTTTTGCCCTTCTTGCATGTTGCTTCTCCTTAACACGCACTATCGATCCCCGTGTTGGGGGAAAAATCAGGTCGCTATAAATAGCAGATGCTTTTCCGTATGGCAATTATCTAAACGTAACACTTGACAAGCCTGTGAGGAAAAGCGTATTTGCGCACGCGGCCAGAACACTTATTCGTCAATGTCTAATCCCTTATAAGACAATGGGAAGAGACGATCTCAGAGTCATATTATCGGCAGAAAGTTCCGCTTTATAAGCGAAAACCTCTACCCCCTGCTTTTGTGCCTCATTCAACAATTGCGCGTATTTAGGATCGATATGGCGGGCAGGTGAGAAACGTTCAATGGCTGAATGCAACACCGCAAACAGCAATACGGCGCGTTTGCCCGCCGCCGCAACACTCATTAGCTCTCGCAGATGCTTCTGGCCACGCAGCGTTACCGCATCCGGGAAGTAGCCATTTTCCTGTTCCGCTAACGTCACTGATTTTACTTCAATATAGCACTCCGGCCTGTCTTCCGCCTGTAACATGAAGTCAATTCTGCTGCCCTCATCGCCATATTTCACTTCACTTTTATGCGTGCCATATCCCACCAGTTCGGGAATTGTGCCAAGGGTCAGCGCTTCCTTAACCAGCTGATTGGCGCGCTGGGTATTAACGCAAATAAAAGCCCCGTTTTGGGTTTCGGTCATTTCCCAGGTATGGGCATATTTGCGTTTACTATTTTCTGATGTGGAATACCAGACCCTGTCACCCGGCGTCGCACACCCCGTCATGGCGCCGGTATTGGGGCAGTGCAGGGTGAGCTGAACCCCTTCGGGGGTAATCACGTCGGCGAGGAAGCGTTTGTAGCGTTGGATAAGCGTGGCGTGCTGCAGGGGAGGACTAAACTTCATCGGAATTCCTTTCGGTGTTGCCCAGCGTCCAGCGCTGTAGCGGCGTATAGCGGGTGCGTCCCTGTGCAAAGACGGATTCGTAAAGCGCGAATGCGTTGACCGGAAAGGCCCAGTGAAAACCCGGCGGCGGGATGGCAACGGCCTGACCGGCATCGCGCAGCAGCGTGATATGTGGATGAAACGGCTGTGGGCTCTGATAACAGCCGCTGCGCGCCGCCTGGGCGCGCAGCATATTCGCCAGCTGCAATAATCCGCGCGGCGGCTGGCGCGTTCCCAGCCACACCACGCGCGAACGCGGCCACTGGCCCGCGTCGTCGAGGTGCAGCGTAAATTCCGGCTGGGCAATACGCCCGGCCATTGCGGCTAACGCCCGCTGTTTTTCGGTGCTGACGTCGCCCAAAAAGGCCAGCGTCAGGTGCAGGTTGGCCGCCGCGACAGGGCGGCCCGCTTCCGGCGGAAAGCAATCGGCGCGCCATCGAACAATTTGACGCTGTATGGTGGTGGGCAATTCAATGGCAAAAAACAGCCGTTTCGACTCAGGCATACGGAGGACTCGGTAATGATATGCGCCGATGCTACAATGTACGCCGACTAATGTTAACCCTCTGGAGCTGTTAGTGTCCTCATTGCCGGTCGCCGTCATTCTTCCTGAGCTTCTCGCTGCCTTACACCATGCCCCGCAGGTTTTGCTGAATGCTCCTACGGGCGCGGGCAAGTCCACCTGGCTGCCGCTGCAGATTCTGAAAGACGGAAACATCAGCGGGAAAATTATCCTGCTGGAGCCGCGCAGGCTGGCCGCGCGCAACGTGGCGCAGCGTCTGGCGGAACTGCTGAATGAAAAACCGGGTGAAACGGTAGGTTACAGGATGCGTGCCGAGACCTGCGTTGGCCCGACCACGCGTCTTGAAGTGGTCACCGAGGGTATTCTCACCCGCATGCTGCAAAACGATCCTGAGCTGACCGGCGTCGGGCTGGTGATCCTCGATGAATTCCACGAGCGCAGCCTGCAGGCGGATCTGGCCCTTGCGCTGTTGCTGGACGTGCAGCAGGGGCTGCGCGACGATCTCCGGCTGCTTATTATGTCGGCCACGCTGGATAACGAGCGGCTACGACAGGCATTACCCGATGCGCCGGTCATCAGCTCAGAAGGGCGGGCGTTTCCGGTTGAACGCCGCTATCAGCCGCTTCCCTCCCATCAGCGTTTAGACGAGGCCGTCGCCATTGCCACCGCTGAGCTGCTGCGCCAGGAGCCCGGTTCCCTGCTGCTGTTTTTGCCCGGCGTGGGCGAAATCCAGCGCGTGCAGGAGCAGCTTTCTACCCGCGTAGGCGGCGACGTGCTGCTTTGCCCGCTCTACGGCGCGTTGTCGCTACAGGATCAGCGTAAAGCCATCCTTCCGGCACCGGCGGGGCAGCGCAAGGTGGTGCTGGCAACCAACATTGCTGAGACCAGTTTGACCATTGAAGGGATTCGCCTGGTGGTGGATAGCGCGCAGGAGAGGGTGGCAAGCTTTGATCCGCGTACCGGGCTGACTAAACTCCTGACGCAGCGCATCAGCCAGGCGTCGATGGTGCAGCGCGCGGGCCGCGCGGGGCGTCTTGAGCCGGGCATATGCCTGCATTTGACCAGCGCGGAACAGGCTGAACGCGCCGCACAGCAAAGCACGCCGGAAATTTTACAAAGCGATTTGTCTGGTCTGGTGATGGATCTGCTCCAGTGGGGCTGCCCGAACCCTGAGCAGCTCACCTGGCTTAATCCTCCTCCTGTCGTAAACCTCACCGCTGCGCGCACCCTGCTGACTCAGCTCGGCGCGCTGGAAGGCGAGCGTCTGACGGCGCGCGGCCAGAAAATGGCGGCGCTGGGCAACGATCCGCGTCTGGCCGCGATGCTGGTGGCCTCGCAAGGGGATGATGAAATTGCCACGGCGGCAAAACTGGCGGCTATTCTTGAGGAGCCGCCTCGCGGTGGCAGCAGCGATCTGGGGCAGGCGTTTTCGCGCAGCCAGGGGAACTGGCAGCAGCGGGCGCAGCAGTTGTGTAAACGCCTGAATAGCCGGGGAGGTGCGCCTGACAGCGATAAGATTGCCTTCCTGCTGGCACAGGCCTTCCCGGACAGGATTGCGCGTCGGCGCGGGCTGGACGGTCGCTACCAGCTGGCAAACGGCATGGGGGCGATGCTGGACAGCGATGATGCGCTGACGCGCCACGAATGGTTGATCGCCCCGCTGCTGCTGCAGGGCAGCCATTCTCCGGATGCGCGTATCCTGCAGGCGATTGCCGTAGAGATTGACGCCCTGACGCGTGCCTGTCCGCAGCTGCTTCAGCAATCTGATACCGTGGAATGGGATGACGCCCAGGGCACGCTGAAGGCCTTTCGTCGCAGCCAGATTGGTAAGTTGACGTTAGGAACGAAGCCGCTGGCGAAGCCGTCGGAAGACGAGCTTCACCAGGCGATGCTGAACGGAATTCGGGAAAAAGGGCTGAGCGCCCTGAACTGGACGCCGGAAGCGGAGCAATACCGCATTCGTCTGCACTGCGCCGCGAAGTGGCTACCGGAATACGGTTGGCCTGCGGTGGATGACGAGACGCTGCTCGCTACGCTTGAGCGCTGGCTACTGCCGCAAATGAGCGGCGTACACTCTCTGCGAGCCCTGAAGGCGCTTGATGTTAAGACCGCGTTACAGAATTTACTGGACTGGTCATTACGTCAACGTCTGGATAGTGAACTGCCAGGGCATTACACTGTGCCGACCGGAAGCCGGATTGCCATCCGTTATCATGAGGATAATCCGCCGGCGCTGGCGGTTCGGATGCAGGAGATGTTTGGTGAAGCCACCACGCCGTCCATTGCGGAAGGGCGTGTGCCGTTAGTGCTTGAGCTGCTGTCGCCTGCGCATCGTCCATTACAAATCACCCGAGATCTGGGGGCGTTCTGGGCGGGAAGCTACCGTGAAGTGCAGAAAGAGATGAAGGGGCGATATCCCAAACATGTCTGGCCGGACGATCCGGCGAATACGGCGCCGACGCGGCGAACGAAGAAATATTCGTAAAAGGGGAGTGCGGCCCGATGCCCTCACCCCGGCCCTCTCCCATGGGGAGAGGGAGAAAACAAATTTTGAGAGATTTCTTCTTTCACAGGCCTGTGAAAGAAAAGAAAATCTGGCCTTTGCGCCTGAAAGTTGCGGAGAAAAAGCATGGCGGGGAATGACCGCGAGCCAATAGGACGTAAGGGAAAACCAACGCGTCCGGCGAAAGAAAAGGTAAGCCGTCGTCGCCTCAGAGATGAGGACTATGACGATGACTATGAAGACGATTATGAGGATGAAGAACCGATGCCGCGTAATGGAAAAGGCAAAGGGCGTAAGCCTCGGGGCAAACGCGGCTGGTTCTGGCTGCTGCTGAAGCTGTTTATTGTTTTTGTCGTGCTGATGGCGATTTACGGCGTGTATCTGGATCAGAAGATCCGCAGCCGTATCGACGGTAAAGTCTGGCAGCTACCTGCGGCAGTGTATGGCCGTATGGTGAACCTTGAGCCAGATATGTCCATCACCAAGAACGAGATGGTCAAACTGCTGGAAGCCACCCAGTATCGTCAGGTGTCTAAAATGACGAGGCCTGGCGAATTTACCGTGCAGTCCAACAGCATTGAGATGATCCGTCGTCCGTTTGATTTCCCGGACAGCAAAGAGGGGCAGGTGCGCGCGCGTCTGACCTTTGACGGCGATCGTCTGGACACCATCGAGAACATGGATAACAACCGTCAGTTCGGTTTCTTCCGCCTCGATCCGCGTCTGATCACCATGCTTTCGTCAGCAAACGGCGAGCAGCGCCTGTTCGTGGCGCGTAACGGCTTCCCGGATCTGCTGGTTGATACCCTGCTGGCAACCGAAGACCGTCACTTCTACGAGCACGATGGCATCAGCCTCTACTCGATTGGTCGTGCGGTACTGGCTAACCTGACTGCCGGTCGCACCGTGCAGGGGGCGAGTACGCTGACCCAGCAGCTGGTGAAAAACCTGTTCCTCTCCAGCGAACGCTCTTACTGGCGTAAAGCGAACGAAGCCTACATGGCCGTGCTGATGGATGCGCGCTACAGCAAGGATCGTATCCTTGAGCTGTACATGAACGAGGTGTACCTCGGTCAGAGCGGCGATAACGAAATCCGCGGCTTCCCGCTGGCGAGCCTGTACTACTTTGGCCGTCCGGTGGAAGAGCTGAGCCTGGACCAGCAGGCGCTGCTGGTGGGCATGGTGAAAGGGGCGTCCATCTATAACCCGTGGCGTAACCCGAAACTGGCGCTGGAGCGTCGTAACCTCGTTCTGCGTCTGCTGCAACAGCAGCAGGTGATTGACCAGGAGCTGTACGACATGCTGAGCGCGCGTCCTCTCGGCGTTCAGCCGCGCGGTGGCGTGATTTCGCCTCAGCCTGCATTTATGCAGCTGGTGCGTCAGGAGCTGCAAAGCAAGCTCGGTGATAAGGTCAAAGATCTCTCCGGCGTGAAGATCTTCACCACCTTTGACTCCGTGGCGCAGGATGCGGCCGAAAAAGCGGCGGTGGAAGGTATTCCGGCGCTGAAGAAACAGCGTAAGCTGAGCGATCTGGAAACCGCGATGGTGGTGGTTGACCGTAACTCCGGTGAAGTTCGCGCCATGGTGGGCGGTGCCGAGCCGCAGTTTGCAGGCTACAACCGCGCCATGCAGGCGCGTCGCTCAATCGGCTCTCTGGCAAAACCGGCAACCTACCTCACTGCCCTGAGCCAGCCAAATCAGTATCGCCTGAATACCTGGATTGCGGATGCGCCGATCTCCCTGCGCCAGCCTAACGGCCAGGTCTGGTCACCGCAGAACGATGATAAACAGTTCAGCGGCCAGGTCATGCTGGTGGATGCGTTGACCCGTTCCATGAACGTGCCAACGGTGAACCTGGGCATGTCGCTGGGACTGCCGGCGATTGTCGACACCTGGCAAAAACTGGGCGTGTCGAAAGATCAGCTGCACCCGGTGCCGGCGATGATCCTCGGCGCGCTTAACCTGACGCCGATCGAAGTGGCGCAGGCGTTCCAGACCATTGCCAGCGGGGGCAACCGCGCGCCGCTGTCTGCCCTGCGTTCGGTGATTGCCGAAGATGGCTCCGTGCTGTATCAGAGCTTCCCACAGGCGGAGCGTGCCGTTCCTGCTCAGGCCGCCTACATGACGCTGTGGACCATGCAGCAGGTCGTGCAGCGCGGCACAGGGCGCCAACTGGGAGCGAAGTATCCGGGTCTCCATCTGGCGGGTAAAACCGGGACCACCAATAACAACGTCGATACCTGGTTTGCCGGTATTGATGGCCGTGAAGTGGTGATCACCTGGGTAGGCCGCGACAACAACCAGCCGACCAAGCTGTACGGCGCGAGCGGGGCGATGTCGATTTACCAGCGCTACTTGGCGAATCAGTCTCCTGTGCCGCTGAATCTGGTCGCGCCGGAAGATATCGTCGATATGGGCGTGGACAGCTCCGGTAACTTCGTCTGCGGCGGCGGAATGCGTACGCTGCCTGTCTGGACCGCTAACCCGGACTCGCTGTGCCAGCAAAGCCAGCCGGAACAGCCAACGGGTAACCCGTTCGACCAGTCTTCTCAACCACAGCAGCCACAGCAGCAACAGCCGCAGCAGCAGAATGAGAAGAAAGACAGCGACGGTGTCGCGGGCTGGATTAAAGACATGTTCGGCGGTAACTAAGCTTTTAAAGCCCTCTTCCCTGGAAGGGGGCTTTTTTTACCCGTAAACCTCATTTCGTTAACCCTCGCTTTAATTCTGATTAACCCTTCGTTTTCTCTTGATGATTTCTTAAACCCTTAATTCTCATAGGGCCGCTTACTGCTTGCTATGCAACCAGCGTTTCGCATATTATTCTGGCGCTCATAATAATAATTCTCGTTTACGTTATCATTCACTTTCACATCAGAGATTCAACATGGCGCTTTCCAATACTGCTCAGCCAATGAATACGTCGCTGCGTAAGCTCGCGGTCGTCGTCGCCACAGCGGTTGCCGGCATGTCTGCTTATGCTCACGCGGCCGAAACCCCGAAAAAAGAAGAAACCATTACGGTAACCGCAGCACCTGCGGCACAGGAAAGTGCCTGGGGGCCTGCTGCGACCATCGCCGCACGGCAATCCGCGACCGGAACCAAAACGGATACCCCTATTCAAAAGGTTCCGCAGTCGATTTCTGTGGTCACGGCCGAAGAGATGGCGCTGCATCAGCCGCGCTCGGTGAAAGAAGCCCTGAGCTATACGCCGGGCGTTGCGGTAGGCACGCGCGGCGCGTCTAACACCTATGACTATTTGATCATTCGCGGCTTCGCGGCCGATGGTCAGACGCAGAATAACTACCTCGACGGCATGAAAATGCAGGGGAACTTCTATAACGACGCGGTGATTGATCCTTATATGCTGGAGCGCGCCGAGATCATGCGCGGTCCGGTTTCCGTTCTGTACGGCAAAAGCAGCCCGGGCGGCTTGCTGAACATGGTCAGTAAGCGCCCAACAACCGAGCCGCTGAAAGAGATCCAGTTCAAAGTCGGCACGGATAGCCTGTTCCAGACCGGGTTTGACTTTAGCGATGCGATCGACGACGACGGCGTTTACTCTTATCGCTTAACGGGCGTTGCGCGTTCTAATAACGCCCAGCAGGAGCGTGCGGAAGAGCAGCGTTACGCCATCGCGCCCTCGTTCTCCTGGCGTCCGGATGATAAAACCACCTTCACGTTCCTCTCCTACTTCCAGAACGAGCCTGAAACGGGCTACTACGGCTGGCTGCCAAAAGAGGGAACGGTTGAGCCGCTGCCGAACGGCGATCGTCTGCCGACGAACTTCAACGAAGGCGCGAAGAACAATACCTATTCCCGTAACCAGAAAATGGTGGGATACAGCTTCGACCACGAGTTCAACGATACCTTTACCGTGCGTCAGAACCTGCGCTTTGCCGAGAACAAAACCTCGCAAAACAGCGTATACGGTTATGGCGTCTGTACCGACCCGGCAAACAGCGGCAACAAACAGTGTGCCGCGCTAGCGCCATCGGACAAAGGCCATTATCTGGCGCGTAAATACGTTGTCGATAACGAAAAGCTGCAGAACTTTACCGTTGATACCCAGCTGCAGAGCAAATTCTCAACCGGCGAGGTGGACCACGTCCTGCTGACCGGCGTTGACTTTATGCGCATGCGAAATGACATCAACTCCTGGTTCGGTTACGACGACTCTGTTCCGCTGCTGGATCTCTACAATCCGGTGAACAGCGATTTTGATTTCGGCTCAAAAGATCCCGCGACCTCCGGCCCATATCAGATCCTCAACCGTCAGAAGCAGACGGGGCTCTACGTTCAGGATCAGGCGCAGTGGGATAAAGTGCTGGTAACTCTGGGCGGCCGTTATGACTGGGCCGATCAGGAATCCTACAACCGCGTGACGAACACCACCTCCAAACGTGATGATACCCAGTTCACCTGGCGCGGTGGCGTTAACTATCTGTTTGATAACGGCGTAACCCCGTACTTTAGCTACAGCGAATCGTTTGAACCGGCTTCGCAGACCGATGCCCAGGGCAAACTGTTCTCGCCGTCTAAAGGCAAACAGTACGAAGCGGGCGTGAAATACGTGCCGAACGATCGTCCGATCGTCGTCACCGGTGCGTTGTATCAGCTGACCAAAACCAACAACCTGATGGCGGACCCGGCGGGCTCCTTCTTCTCGGTTCAGGGCGGTGAAATCCGCGCGCGTGGCGTAGAGCTGGAAGCGAAAGCGGCCCTGTCTGCAAGCGTCAACCTGGTGGGTTCTTATACCTATACCGATGCGGAATACACCACGGACACCACCTACAAAGGCAACACGCCAGCTCAGGTGCCAAAACACATGGCATCGTTGTGGGGCGATTACACCCTGTTTGACGGTGCGCTGTCTGGTCTGACGCTGGGTACCGGCGTGCGTTACACGGGCTCAAGCTATGGCGAT
Source organism: Enterobacter cloacae complex sp. P16RS2 (assembly GCF_014982155.1). NCBI lineage: Bacteria > Pseudomonadati > Pseudomonadota > Gammaproteobacteria > Enterobacterales > Enterobacteriaceae > Enterobacter > Enterobacter cloacae complex sp. P16RS2. The sequence continues at coordinate 266,279 of NZ_JADCKW010000019.1, forward strand.
CCGGCGAACTCCTTCAAGGTGGGCAGCTACACCGTAGTCGATGCGCTGGTCAGATACGATCTGGCACGCGTTGGCATGGCTGGCTCAAACGTGGCGCTGCACGTGAACAACCTGTTCGATCGTGAGTACGTTGCCAGCTGCTTCAATACCTACGGCTGCTTCTGGGGTGCTGAACGTCAGGTTGTTGCCACCGCGACCTTCCGCTTCTAATCTCTCTTCGGGCACGGTTCGCCGTGCCCTTTTTATTTAAGTTGGCTGATATGCAGGATATTCAAACGCAACCCGACACCACCTTTACGCTCAACCATCTCTCCTTTCGCGTACCCGGGCGCACGCTGCTGCATCCGCTCTCTCTGACGTTTCCGGCCGGTAAAGTGACGGGCCTGATTGGTCATAACGGTTCCGGTAAATCCACCCTGCTCAAGATGCTGGGGCGCCATCAGCCGCCTTCAGAAGGCGATATTCTGCTGGATGACCAACCGCTGGAGAGCTGGAGCAGTAAAGCCTTTGCCCGCAAAGTGGCCTATCTGCCGCAGCAGCTGCCGCAGGCGGAAGGGATGACGGTGCGTGAGCTGGTGGCGATTGGGCGTTATCCGTGGCACGGAGCGCTTGGGCGCTTCGGCGTCGCCGACCGAGAGAAGGTGGAAGAGGCGATTGCGCTGGTCGGGCTAAAACCGCTGGCGCACCGTCTGGTGGATAGCCTGTCCGGCGGCGAACGCCAGCGCGCGTGGATCGCGATGCTGGTGGCGCAGGACAGCCGCTGTCTGCTGCTGGATGAACCGACCTCTGCGCTGGATATCGCGCATCAGGTCGACGTCCTGGCGCTGGTGCATCGCCTGAGCCAGCAGCGTGGCCTGACGGTCATTGCGGTCCTGCACGACATCAACATGGCCGCGCGCTATTGTGACTACCTCGTCGCGCTGCGCGGGGGCGAGATGATTGCCCAGGGCACACCGGCAGAGCTGATGCGCAGCGAAACGCTGGAACATATTTACGGTATTCCGATGGGTATTCTGCCTCACCCTGCCGGGGCTGCACCGGTGAGCTTTGTCTACTGATGCTGAATAACACACGCATTAGCCGCCGTCGCCTGCTGACGGCGATGGCGCTCTCGCCGCTGCTGTTAAAAATGAATACGGCGCGTGCCACTGCCGTCGATCCGCACCGTATTGTGGCCCTGGAATGGCTGCCGGTCGAACTGATGATGGCGCTCGGCGTCACGCCCTATGGCGTGGCGGACATTCCTAACTATAACCTCTGGGTGAACGAGCCGAAGCTGCCGGACTCGGTGATCGACGTAGGCCTGCGTACGGAGCCAAACCTCGAATTGCTCACCCAGATGAAACCCTCGTTCCTGTTCTGGTCAGCGGGCTACGGTCCGTCAGAGGAGATCATGGCGCGCATTGCGCCAGGACGTGGATTTGCTTTCAGCGACGGTAAAAAACCGCTGGCCGTGGCGAAAAACTCGATTAACGAGATGGCGCATTTCCTCAACCGCGAAGCGGAGGCCAAAAGACATCTCGACGAATTTGATGCCCTGATCGACTCCCTGAAGCCGCGCTTTGCTCACCGGGGCGATCGTCCGCTGCTGATGGTGACGCTGCTGGATGCCCGCCATATGCTGGTCTTTGGTAAAAACTGTCTGTTCCAGGAGGTGCTGGACAGCTTCGGTATTCGCAACGCCTGGGAAGGGGAGATGACCTTCTGGGGCAGTACCGCCGTGGGTATCGACCGCCTGGCGGCGTTTCGCGATGTGGACGTGCTCTGTTTCGACCACGGTAACGAACGCGACATGCAAACCCTGATGGCGACCCCGCTCTGGCAGGCGATGCCGTTTGTGCGCGAGAAGCGCTTCCAGCGCGCCCCGGCGGTCTGGTTCTACGGCGCGACGCTGTCGGCCATGCATTTTGCCCGCGTGCTGGATAACGCCCTGGGAGGTAAAGCATGAGTACGCGTATCGCCCGCTTCCCGGCGCTGCTGTTATCCCTGCTTTTTCTGGTTGCGCTGGTATTAACCAGGTTCAACCTCTCCACGGCCTTACCGCGCGCGCAGTGGGGGGCCGCTCTGGCCTCGCCGGATATCGACAATATTCAGCAGATGCTGTTCCACTACAGCCTGCTGCCGCGTCTGGCGATCTCCCTTTTGGTCGGGGCCGGCTTAGGGCTGGTGGGCGTATTGTTCCAGCAGGTGTTGCGTAACCCGCTGGCAGAGCCAACCACGCTCGGCGTCGCGACCGGCGCGCAGCTTGGGATCACCATCACCACGCTGTGGGCGCTGCCGGGAGCGTTAACCTCGCAGTTTGCGGCACTCGCGGGAGCGTGCGTGGTGGGCGCGCTGGTCTTTGGCGTGGCCTGGGGCAAGCGCCTTTCTCCTGTAACGCTTATTCTGGCCGGGCTGGTGGTGAGCCTGTACTGTGGGGCGATTAACCAGCTGCTCGTGCTGTTCCATCACGATCGGCTGCAAAGCATGTTCCTGTGGAGTACCGGCACGCTCACCCAGACCGACTGGAGCGTTGTAGAGCACCTGTGGCCGCAGCTGGCTGGCGGCGTCGTGCTGACGCTGCTGCTCCTGCGCCCCCTGACGCTCATGGGGCTGGATGATGGCGTGGCGCGTAACCTGGGGCTGGCGCTGTCGCTGGCGCGTCTGGCGGCGCTGACGCTGGCGATTGTATTGAGTGCCCTGCTGGTCAACGCGGTCGGCATCATCGGGTTTATCGGCCTGTTTGCGCCGCTGCTGGCGAAAATGCTCGGGGCGCGTCGCCTGCTGGCGCGTCTGATGCTGGCGCCACTGATTGGGGCCCTGATCCTCTGGCTTTCCGATCAGCTTGTTCTCTGGCTGGCGCAGGTCTGGAGGGAAGTGTCCACCGGCTCGGTGACCGCGCTTATCGGGGCGCCGCTGCTGCTGTGGCTGCTCCCGCGCCTGCGCAGCATGAGCGCACCGGCGATGGACGCCGGCGATAAAGTTTACGCTGAACGTCGGTCGGTGCTGTGGTTTAGCCTTGCCGGTCTGGCGGTGCTGATTATCGCTTCGTTTGCGGCGCTCTCATTCGGACGCGATGCGTCGGGCTGGCTCTGGGCGACGGGTGATTTACTCAATGAACTGGTGCAGTGGCGCTGGCCGCGTATCTTCGCTGCGCTGATCGCAGGGGTAATGCTGGCGGTGGCGGGGTGCATTATTCAGCGTCTGACCGGCAACCCGATGGCAAGCCCGGAAGTGCTCGGGATCAGCTCTGGCGCCGCCTTTGGCGTGGTGCTGATGCTGTTCTTTGTGCCGGGGAATGCGTTTGGCTGGCTGATGCCTGCCGGCAGTATCGGTGCGGCAGTCACGCTGATGATTATCCTTATTGCCGCCGGTCGCGGCGGATTTTCACCGCACCGCATGCTGCTGGCCGGGATGGCGCTCAGTACCGCATTTACCATGCTGCTGATGATGCTGCAGGCCAGCGGCGATCCGCGTATGGCGAAGATCCTGACCTGGATTTCCGGCTCGACCTACAACGCCACCGGCAGCCAGGTGGTCTGGTCCGGGATCGCGATGCTCGTGCTGCTGGCGATGGTGCCGCTGTGCCGCCGCTGGATGACCATTCTGCCGCTCGGCGGCGAAACCGCGCGCGCGGTGGGAATGGCGCTGACGCCAGCGCGCGTGGCCCTGCTGCTGCTGGCGGCGTGCCTGACGGCTGTGGCAACCCTGACGATTGGACCGCTGAGTTTTGTCGGATTAATGGCGCCGCACATTGCCAGAATGATGGGGTTCCGCCGGACGATGCCGCATATTGTGATGTCAGCACTGACGGGCGGGATGATGCTGGTGTTTGCGGACTGGTGCGGAAGAATGGTGCTGTTCCCGTATCAGATCCCGGCGGGTCTGCTGTCGACCTTTATCGGTGCGCCGTACTTTATTTATCTGTTGAGAAAGCAGAGCCGGTAATAAAAGTAAACGGCAATCCTTAGATTGCCGTTTTAGTGTTTGCGCCCTCTCCCCGTGGGAGAGGGTTGGGGTGAGGGCATCAAGCCGCACATCTTACAGCTTCGCAAACACCTTGCGCGCCGCGTCGATGGTGTTGTTGATATCTTCTTCGCTGTGCGCCACGGACATAAAGCCCGCTTCGAACGCGGACGGCGCGAGGTACACGCCTTCGTCCAGCATCAGGTGGAAGAAGCGCTTGAAGCGTTCAACGTCGCACTTCACCACGTCCTGATAGCAGGTCACGGTTTTCGCATCGGTGAAGAAAATCCCGAACATGCCGCCCACGTGGTTGACCACCAGAGGGATACCGGCCTCTTCTGCGGCTTCCAGCAGACCGTTTGCCAGCTGCGTGGTACGGTCGGTCAGGGTTTCGTGAATGCCCGGCTGTGCCACCTCGGTCAGGCAGGCAAAGCCCGCCGCCATGGCGATGGGGTTACCGGAGAGCGTGCCCGCCTGGTAAACCGGACCGGTTGGCGCCAGGGCTTCCATCACGTCCTTACGACCACCGAATGCGCCGACCGGCATGCCGCCGCCGATGATTTTGCCGAGGCAGGTCAGGTCCGGCACGACGTCGTAGTAAGACTGGGCACCCGCCAGCGCGACGCGGAAGCCGGTCATGACTTCATCGATGATCAACAGCGCGCCGAACTCATCGCACAGGGCGCGCAGGCCCGGCAGGAAGTCAGGCTGCGGTGGGATGCAGTTCATGTTGCCGGCGACCGGCTCAACGATGATGCAGGCGATCTCCTGCGGATACTGCTCGAACGCCGCGCGAACGGTAGCAATATCGTTGTAGGTGCAGGTCAGGGTATGCTTCGCGAAATCTGCCGGTACGCCAGGCGAGTTCGGCTGGCCGAGCGTCAGCGCGCCGGAACCGGCTTTCACCAGCAGGCAGTCCGCATGACCGTGGTAGCAGCCTTCAAACTTGATGATTTTATCGCGACCGGTAAAACCGCGCGCCAGGCGGATAGCGCTCATGGTGGCTTCGGTACCGGAGTTCACCATACGCACCATGTCCATGGTAGGCACCAGCTCGGTCACCAGCTCCGCCATTTTCACTTCCATTTCGGTTGGCGCACCGAAGCTCAGGCCACGCTGGGCTGCTTCAATCACCGCGTTACGAATGGCAGGGTGGTTGTGCCCCAGCACCATCGGTCCCCAGGAACCTACATAATCGATATAGGCTTTGCCATCGACATCATACAGATACGCGCCGTCAGCACGTTCGATAAACAGCGGCGTACCGCCCACGCCGGTAAAGGCGCGCACAGGTGAGTTCACGCCACCCGGAATAAGCTCGCGGGCTGCACTGTAGAGGTTTTCAGACTTGCTCATGGCGTCGTTCCTGGTTCGAATAAAATGGTTAAGCCCACTATTCTATGTGATTCGGGGAAGGTTATGAAATTTTTAGCCGGGCAATGCTTTAAGATTTGTTAAGTAATTTTCAGGAGACGGTGGGGCCGTCTCTGGTAAAATCCTCGCGGCTTTTTGTGTGACAAATAAGAACAGGACATGAAATCAGATTCTCCGTCTTTTGAAGAACAACAGTTTACGCGCGCCCGGCACCGAATCAGCATTCGGCGGCTGCTCAATCGCGATAAAACGCCGCTGGCGATCCTGCTGGCCGCTGCCGTGGTGGGCACTCTCGCGGGCCTGGTTGGCGTAGCGTTTGAAAAAGCGGTTAATGCCGTACTCAACTGGCGAGTGGGCACCGTGGCCGGTTTCGCCGACAGCGAATGGCTGGTCTGGGTGTGGGCATTCGGGCTGTCCGCGCTGTTTGCCATGGTGGGGTATTTTCTGGTGCGTAAATTTGCGCCGGAGGCGGGCGGATCGGGCATTCCGGAAATTGAAGGCGCGCTGGAGGAGCTGCGTCCGGTGCGCTGGTGGCGGGTGATTCCGGTTAAGTTCATCGGCGGCATGGGGACTCTGGGCGCGGGGATGGTTCTTGGCCGGGAAGGGCCTACGGTTCAACTGGGCGGGAACGTTGGCCGCATGGTGGGCGATCTGTTCCGGATGCGCAGCGCCGAAGCGCGCCATACGCTGCTGGCAACCGGTGCGGCGGCGGGGCTGTCGGCGGCCTTTAACGCGCCGCTGGCGGGCATTTTGTTTATCATCGAAGAGATGCGCGCGCAGTTTCGCTACAACCTGATCTCGATTAAAGCGGTGTTTACCGGCGTCATTATGTCGAGCATCGTGTTTCGCCTCTTTAATGGCGAAGGGGCGGTCATTGAGGTGGGTAAACTGACCAACGCGCCGGTTAACACCCTGTGGCTTTACCTGATCCTCGGCATGATTTTTGGCGTGGTGGGGCCGCTGTTTAACACCTTTATCCTGCGCGCCCAGGATATGTTCCAGCGCATTCACGACGGGAACACCACGAAATGGGTGCTGATGGGCGGTCTGCTGGGCGGCATGTGCGGCGTACTCGGGTTTATCGAGCCGAATGCCGCAGGCGGCGGGTTCGGGCTGATTCCCATTGCGGCGGCAGGGAATTTCAGCGTGGGTCTGCTGCTGTTTATGTTTATCTCCCGGGTTATCACGACGGTACTGTGCTTCTCTTCCGGCGCGCCCGGGGGGATTTTTGCCCCGATGCTGGCGCTGGGCACGCTGCTGGGGACCGCATTTGGGATGGCGGCTGAAGTGGGCTTTCCCGCCTATCACCTTGAAGCCGGGACGTTTGCGGTGGCCGGAATGGGCGCGCTGCTGGCCGCGTCCCTGCGTGCGCCGTTGACTGGCATCGTGCTGGTGCTGGAGATGACGGACAATTACCAGCTCATTTTGCCAATGATCATTACCTGTCTCGGCGCGACACTATTAGCCCAGTTCCTGGGTGGAAAACCGCTATACTCCACCATCCTTGCGCGTACCCTGGCAAAACAAGAGGCGGAGCGGGCCGCCGCGCAGAATACTTGAATGAATTACCAGGGTATTAGATAATGACATAAAGAATTGGGTGAATTTTACCCAATAGCAGTATTCATGGGAGCATAAGATGAGTGATGACGTAGTAGCTGTACCGCTCGAATTTACCGAAGCAGCAGCCAACAAAGTGAAAGTCCTGATTGCCGACGAAGACAATCCGGATCTTAAACTGCGTGTCTATATTACCGGTGGCGGCTGCAGCGGCTTCCAGTATGGTTTTACCTTTGACGATCAGGTTAACGATGGCGATATGACTATCGAGAAACAGGGCGTCGCGCTGGTGGTTGACCCGATGAGCCTGCAATATCTGGTGGGGGGTTCGGTGGATTACACCGAGGGTCTGGAAGGTTCGCGCTTTGTGGTCACGAACCCGAATGCGACAAGCACCTGCGGGTGTGGATCTTCGTTCAGCATCTAATAGAGTACGGGCTGATGCCGTTACTCCGTCCCTCTCCCACAGGGAGAGGGAGAAAAGACTAAAAACGGTAACCTTGCGGTTACCGTTTTGCTTTTACCTGCCATTATCATCCAGTGCAAACGTCGGCAGCTTCAGGTGCCAGCGTATCGCCGCTAAGCGTATCACCAGCGTCACGACCATCCCCAGCATCGCGGCATTTTCCAGCGGTAAGGCAAAGGTGTAGTACGCGGTAGCGTGAACAATCCCGCCCACAATGCAGGCCGTTGCGTAAATTTCAGTACGCAGGATCATCGGCACTTCACGCGCCAGAATGTCGCGAATGATCCCACCGCCCACGCCGGTTAATACGCCCATGCAGATCGCCACCATCGGACCGGTACCGGCATTAAACGCCTTATTGACGCCAATACCGACAAACACGGCCAGACCCACGGCATCCAGTACCGGCAGTATCCACTTGGGTAAGCGGCGGGGCTGGCGAACCAGCACAATGGTTAACAGGCAGGTGACCATCGCGACCACCAGATCGGTAGGATCTTTCACCCAAAACACCGGGCCATTTGCCAGCGCCATATCGCGGATAGTCCCGCCGCCGACGGCGGTCACGACGCCCAGCACCAGCACGCCAAACGGATCCATGCGTAGTTTTCCGGCGAGCAGAACGCCGGAGATAGCAAAAACGGCTGTGCCAAGAATATCCAGCCAATAAACGAGCATCGTTAAATCCTCGAAAAGGGTCTTATGTTAGTGACTCTCTGCCAGCGCGGCACAGAGCTGTTTTGCGGCGAGGATAATACGCGGGCTGGCGCGTTCAAACCAGTCGCTGTTGAGCGGGATTACCGGAATTTTTAGCTGCCTTTGCCAGAATTGTTCAATTTTAGGAATCTCGCTCGCATTTCCGACCACGACGATGGCCTGCGGCTGGCGCGCCAGGACCTGCTCGCGGCTCACCTGCGGCCAGGGTACCCGGCTGGCAGCAAAGATGTTTTCACCGCCGCAGACTTCCAGCACCTGGTTCTGAATCGACCCTTTTCCGGTGGTAAACAGCGGCTGGCTGCCAAACTGCAGGAAGATGCGCTTTTTAACAGGGGTATCGTATCGGGATTTCAGCGCGGCATAATCGCTCAGCATCTGTTTCGCCGCAGCCTCGGCTTTTTTGGGCGTAGGGCTATAGGGGGCCAGGGCGCGTAGCGCCTGAGCGACCTGCTCAATGCTGACGGCATCAATCCACATGACCTTTATGCCAAGCGAGGTGAGCTGGTTGACCTGCCGCTCGGCGTTGCCGCCGCGCCAGGCCAGCACGAGATCCGGTTTAAGCGCCACGATGCGCTCAAGGTTCATCCCCTGCCAGGTTGCCACCTGTTCAATACCCGCGGCCTGCGGTGGGTAATCCGAAAAGCTACTCACGCCAACGGGCGTGATCCCGGCGGCAAACGCCAGTTCAGTATTTGCGGGAGAGAGAGTAATCACGCGCGGCAACGCATAGAGCCACAGCGGTGCGAGAAGAAGCAGGGCGGCCAGCGCCCTGACGGTATGTTTAGCCACGTGCCAGATTCTGCACCAGGCGCTCCACCATCACGGTGGACTGTTTTGCCGCAACGGTCAGGAACTCGTCGAAGCTGATGTGGGACTGCTGGTCTGCCACGTCAGAGATGGCGCGAACCACCACGAAGGGTACGCTGAAGTTATGGCAGACATGAGCGATCGCGGTCGCTTCCATCTCAACGGCAACCGCCTGAGGGAAGTTATGACGAATTTTCGCCAGCCCAACGGAGCCGTTGATGAAGGCATCACCGCTGACAATCAGACCGCGTACCGCGTTGAGGTTGAGTTCTGCGATGCAGGTCTCTGCCGCCGCAATCAGCTTGTCGTCAGCTTTAAAACCAGCAGGGCAGCCCGGGAGCTGTCCGTACTCGTAACCGAACGCGGTGACGTCGGCATCGTGGTAACGCGCTTCGTCGGAGACAACGATATCGCCCACTTTCAGCGTCGGCGCCAGGCCGCCCGCAGAGCCGGTATTCACGATCACGTCCGGCTTGCAGCGCTCAAGCAGCAGGGTTGCACCCAGCGCAGCAGCCACTTTACCGATGCCTGATTTCAGCAGAGCCACGTCAACACCGTTCAGCTGGCCGGTGTAGATCTCACAACCTCCCAGAGAGAGGGTCTGACGGTTCTCAATTTTGTCACGCAGCAGCGTAACTTCTTCTTCCATTGCACCAATAATGCCGATTTTCATAGATTTACTCGCGATGTGCCTTGTTAAGATGCATAGTCTATCATGCGGTTAAGGGGAAACGCATTCTCACGCGGGGGAGCACATGTCACCAATCGATTTCCGTACCAAAATTAACTGGCACCGACGTTTCCGTTCGCCGCAGGGCGACAAGAGCGAACATGAGATCCTGCGTATCTTCGAGAGCGATCGCGGGCGGATCGTTAACTCGCCTGCCATCCGCCGTCTGCAGCAAAAAACTCAGGTGTTCCCGCTGGAGCGTAACGCCGCGGTGCGCACGCGCTTAACCCACTCGATGGAAGTGCAGCAGGTCGGGCGCTACATTGCCAAAGAGATTTTGAGCCGTCTCAAAGAGCAGCGTTTACTGGAAGCCTATGGTCTGGACGAGCTGACGGGGCCCTTCGAGAGCATCGTTGAGATGGCCTGCCTGATGCATGACATCGGCAATCCGCCTTTCGGCCACTTTGGTGAGGCGGCGATCAATGACTGGTTTAAGCAGCGGCTTTATCCTTCGGATGCGGTAAGCCAGCCCCTCAGCGATGACCGCTGCACCGTACGCGATTTACGCCTGCGTGAAGGTGAAGAGCGGCTGAACGATCTGCGCCGCAAAGTGCGCCAGGATTTGTGTCACTTCGAGGGCAACGCGCAGGGGATCCGGCTGGTCCATTCCCTGATGCGCATGAACCTGACCTGGGCACAGGTCGGCTGCATTCTGAAATATACGCGCCCCGCGTGGTGGATGGGGGATACGCCCGCGTCCCACAGCTATTTAATGAAAAAACCAGGCTATTACCTTTCCGAAGAGGCCTATATTGAACGGTTACGTAAAGAACTTTCATTGACGCCAAACGGCCGCTTTCCATTGACCTGGATTATGGAAGCCGCCGATGATATTTCCTATTGCGTGGCCGATCTGGAAGATGCCGTGGAGAAAAGAATCTTCAGCGTCGAGGAGCTTTATCAGCATCTTTATGCGGCCTGGGGTACCCATGAAAAAGGTTCGCTGTTTGCGCAGGTGGTCGAAAATGCCTGGGAAAAATCGCGCTCAAATACATTAAGCCGCAGTACGGAAGACCAGTTCTTTATGTATTTGCGGGTCAATACATTAAATAAACTGGTGCCGTATGCGGCGTCGCGTTTTATTGATAATTTGCCGCTCATTTTCAGCGGGGAATTCAACCACGCGCTGCTGGAAGATGACAGCAGTTTCAGTCAACTCCTTGAGCTTTATAAACATGTGGCGATGCGGCATGTATTCAGCCATCCGGATGTCGAGCAGCTGGAGCTGCAGGGCTATCGGGTAATCAGTGGGTTACTGGAAATTTATTTCCCGTTGCTTCAGCTGTCGGTCGATGAATTCAGCGAACTGGTGGAACACGAGCGCGTGCGCAGAATACCCATCGAATCGCGGCTTTATCAGAAACTTTCTACCCGGCATCGTCTGGCGTATGTCGAAGCGATTGGCAAGCTGGAACGCAACTCTCCCCAATGGCCGGTGATGGAATATTATTATCGCTGCCGTCTTATCCAGGACTATATCAGCGGCATGACTGATTTGTATGCCTGGGATGAATACCGCAAGCTCATGGCGGTGGAATAATCCCTGAGTTTTGTAAAGACGGCCAATAAATTTTTACCTTTTCCATAAACTTATCGCCGGAACTAAGCGGTATAAAACGAATCTGAGTTACACAGCAATTTTGCGTTACCTGTAAATCGAGATTGAGAAACATGAAAAAAACCACATTAGCAATGAGTGCACTGGCTCTGAGTTTAGGTTTAGCGCTGTCTCCTCTGACTGCTACTGCAGCCGAGACCGCGTCGTCGGCAGCAACCGCGCAGCAGATGCCAAGCCTGGCACCGATGCTCGAAAAAGTGATGCCATCGGTGGTGAGTATTAACGTTGAGGGCAGCACGACCGTCAATACGCCGCGTATGCCGCGTAACTTCCAGCAGTTCTTCGGCGATAACTCGCCGTTCTGCCAGGATGGTTCGCCATTCCAGAGTTCACCGTTCTGTCAGGGCGGCGGTGCCGGGGATGACAGCCAGGGCGGCGGCCAGCAGCAGAAATTCATGGCGCTTGGCTCAGGGGTAATTATTGATGCGGCGAAAGGCTACGTCGTCACTAACAACCACGTTGTCGATAACGCGAACAGCATTAAGGTTCAGCTGAGCGATGGCCGTAAGTTCGACGCCAAAGTAGTGGGTAAAGACCCGCGTTCCGACATCGCGCTGATCCAGATTCAGGATCCGAAAAACCTGACGGCGATTAAAATTGCCGACTCCGATGCGCTGCGCGTGGGCGACTATACCGTGGCGATCGGTAACCCGTTCGGTCTGGGTGAAACCGTGACCTCGGGTATCGTCTCTGCGCTGGGCCGTAGCGGCCTCAACGCTGAGAACTATGAAAACTTCATCCAGACGGATGCGGCGATCAACCGCGGCAACTCCGGCGGTGCGCTGGTGAACCTGAACGGTGAGCTGATCGGTATCAACACCGCTATCCTGGCACCGGACGGCGGCAACATCGGTATCGGTTTTGCTATCCCGAGTAACATGGTGAAAAACCTGACCTCGCAGATGGTGCAGTATGGCCAGGTGAAACGTGGCGAACTGGGTATCCTCGGTACGGAGCTGAACTCCGAACTGGCTAAGGCGATGAAAGTTGACGCTCAGCGCGGGGCATTCGTCAGCCAGGTGATGCCAAATTCCTCTGCGGCGAAAGCGGGCATTAAAGCGGGGGATGTAATCACCTCCCTGAACGGTAAACCGATCAGCAGCTTTGCCGCCCTGCGTGCCGAAGTAGGCTCAATGCCGATTGGCAGTAAAGTGACCCTCGGCCTGCTGCGAGACGGTAAGCCGGTTAACGTGAGCCTGGAGCTGCAGCAGAGCAGCCAGAATCAGGTGGATTCCAGCACCATCTTCAGCGGGATTGAAGGTGCCGAGATGAGCAACAAAGGCGCAGACAAAGGCGTGGTGGTGAACAACGTGAAAGCGAATTCACCGGCAGCCCGTATCGGCCTGAAAAAAGGCGATGTGATCATGGGCGCTAACCAGCAGCCGGTGAAAAACATCGCTGAACTGCGCAAAATTCTCGAGAGCAAGCCTTCCGTACTGGCGCTGAATATTCAGCGTGGTGATACCTCTCTTTATCTGCTGATGCAGTAATTCTCTTAAGCCCCTGTTCGCAGGGGCTTTCTCGTTTCTGTGATTCTTGCCACAACTCCATACTTCTCCCTCTCTCTTTGTGCATTCGCACAATGCAGCCGTCGCTGAACTTCCCTATGCTTGAGCTCTGCTCACAGGAGGGTTACATGGCTGGCTGGCATCTTGATACCAAAATGGCGCAGGATATCGTGGCGCGCACCATGCGCATCATTGATACCAATATCAACGTGATGGATGCCCGCGGGCGCATTATTGGCAGCGGCGATCGCGAGCGTATTGGGGAATTGCACGAAGGCGCGCTGCTGGTGCTTTCTCAGGGGCGGGTCGTGGATATCGACGATGCGGTAGCGAAACACCTGCACGGCGTACGCCAGGGCATTAATTTACCGCTGCGCCTTGAAGGCGAAATTGTGGGGGTAATCGGCCTCACCGGCGAGCCCGAGTCACTGCGAAAATACGGTGAGCTGGTCTGTATGACGGCTGAGATGATGCTGGAGCAGTCGCGCCTGATGCACCTGCTTGCCCAGGACAGCCGCCTGCGTGAAGAGCTGGTGATGAACCTTATTCAGGCGGAAGAGCATACGCCTGCGCTCAGCGAATGGGCGCAGCGTCTGGGGATCGATCTCAACCAGCCGCGCGTGGTAGCGGTCATTGAGGTCGATAGCGGCCAGCTTGGCGTGGACAGCGCGATGGCCGAGCTGCAGCAACTGCAAAATGCGCTGGCGACGCCGGAGCGCGACAACCTTGTAGCGATCGTTTCTCTGACGGAAATGGTGGTCCTCAAACCGGCGCTCAATGCGTTTGGCCGCTGGGATGCCGACGATCATCGTCGTCGCGTGGAGCAGCTGATCTCCCGGATGGAGGAGAATGGTCAGCTGCGTTTTCGCGTTGCGCTGGGCAACTACTTTACCGGGCCGGGCAGTATCGCCCGCTCCTGGCGGACCGCACGCACCACCATGATGGTGGGTAAACAGCGTATGCCGGAAAGCCGCAGTTACTTCTATCAGGATTTGATGTTGCCGGTGCTGCTCGACAGCCTGCGCGGCGGCTGGCAGGCCAATGAGCTGGCGCGGCCATTAGTGCGCCTGAAAGCCATGGACAACAACGGCCTGCTGCGCCGCACATTGCAGGCCTGGTTCCGTCACAACGTGCAGCCGCTGGCGACCTCAAAGGCGCTGTTTATTCACCGCAATACCCTGGAGTATCGGTTAAACCGGATTTCGGAGCTGACGGGGCTGGATCTGGGGAATTTTGACGACAGGCTGCTGCTGTATGTGGCGCTGCAGCTGGATGAGCAGCGATGATGTTGTTTGCCGGGTGGCGGCTTCGCCTTACCCGGCCTACATGATGGTTTTCTCCCTCTCCCTGTGGGAGAGGGCCGGGGTGAGGGCATCAGGCCGCACCCAACTTATTTGTTGCGAGTTAATTTCTCAAGATCTGCTTCAATCTCGCTGATCTTATTCGTCACAACGCTTTCAAGGTGACGCAGATCGTCAAGGATCTTACGCTTAAGATCGACTTCGGTGCGGTCGCGCTGGCAGATCTGATCGAGTTCATCGATCACATAGCGCAGGTTAGGGCTGATTTCCTGTACTTCTTTGTAGCCCTGTCCTACACCGTCAGCCACAACGGTCTTACGCTGGCGTGGATATTTAAACTTCACGCTTTTGGCGAAAAACTCTCCTTTGTCCTTGTGAAAATAGATTTTCAGAATATCGTTATTGGCTTCCTGACGGAGGCTGTAACGATCAATTTCATCAGGATTGGTAATGCCCAGACTTTTCAGATTATCGTACATAGCGGTACCCTTGATCTCAACATAACCTTTGAATAATTAACGAAAAAATCTATTTTCGCCACCCTCAGATATAAAAAAAGCGGGGTTGCCCCCGCTTTTTGTTATACCCGATTAATCGATGGTGCGCAGCAATTCGTTGATGCCCACTTTACCGCGCGTTTTCGCATCCACTTTCTTCACGATAACCGCACAGTACAGGCTGTATTTGCCATCTTTTGACGGCAGGTTGCCGGAAACCACCACGGAGCCCGCCGGAACGCGACCGTAGTGAACTTCGCCGGTTTCACGGTCATAAATACGGGTGCTCTGACCGATGTAAACGCCCATGGAGATCACGGAGCCTTCCTCAACGATCACGCCTTCAACCACTTCAGAGCGCGCGCCGATGAAGCAGTTGTCTTCGATAATGGTCGGGTTAGCCTGCAGTGGCTCCAGAACACCACCGATGCCCACGCCGCCGGACAGGTGAACGTTTTTACCGATCTGCGCGCAGGAACCTACGGTCGCCCAGGTGTCGACCATGGTGCCTTCGTCAACGTAGGCACCGATATTCACGTAGGATGGCATCAGCACGGTGTTACGTGCGATGAACGCACCCTGGCGAACCGCCGCAGGCGGTACCACGCGGAAGCCTTCTTTCTGGAAACGCGCTTCGTCGTAGTCAGCGAATTTCATTGGCACTTTATCGAAGTAGCGGCTTTCTGCTCCGTCGATAACCTGGTTATCGTTGATGCGGAAAGAGAGCAGTACGGCTTTCTTCAGCCATTGATGAGTGACCCACTGACCGTCGATTTTTTCTGCCACGCGCAGCGCGCCGGAATCCAGAAGGGAAATCACCTGGTTTACCGCTTCACGGGTCACGGTATCCACATTTGCCGGGGTAATCTCGGCGCGACGCTCAAAAGCGGACTCAATAACGTTCTGTAACTGCTGCATTGTTTACTCTTTCCATTTCACTAAAAAACATATCACCCTTTATCGTTTGGATTGAGGGCTGCTGTCAACCGTTGTTGCACTTCAAGCTGCAGGTCATTATTAAGGGCACGCCGGTCCGCTGTCGCGATTATAAATAAATCTTCTACTCGCTCGCCAATCGTTGTAATTCGGGCCCCATGGAGCGAAATTCCCAGATCGGCAAAAACCTGGCCGACGCGAGCAAGCAGCCCCGGCTGGTCGAGCGCGATCAGCTCCAGGAACGATTTTCGGTCGGTGTGGGTCGGCAGGAAATTGACCTCGGTATCGACGGTAAAGTGGCGCAATTTCGCAGGCTGGCGACGCGGCTGCGGAGGCTGCCAGCTGCGCTGGGTAATCGCCTGCTCCAGACCAAAACGTATCCCTTCATGCCTGTCCGCCGAGAGCGGGCTGCCGTCCGGCTCAAGCACGATAAAGGTGTCCATCGCCATGCCGTCGCGGGTGGTGAAAATCTGCGCGTCGTGAACGCTCAGATTACGCCTGTCCAGCTCGGCGCAGACCGCAGCAAACAAATAAGGCCGGTCCGGGCTCCAGATGAAAATCTCCGTTCCGCCGCGCGTGGCCTGCGGGCTTAGCAGGATCATCGGCTGGGACAGATCGTGCTTGAGCAGGTGCCGCGCATGCCACGCCAGCTGGTTTGGGCTATGGCGGACAAAATAGTTGGCGCGGCAACGGGCCCAAATCTGATGTAGCGCCTCTTCATCAATATTATCCATCCGCAGCAGTGCCAGCGCCTGAAGCTGGTGGTGACGTACGCGCTCGCGCATGTCCGGCGTGTTCTGCATCCCGCGACGCAGCTGTTTTTCTGTGGCGAAATACAGCTCGCGCAGCAGGCTCTGCTTCCAGCTGTTCCACAGGGTTTCGTTGGTGGCGCAAATATCCGCCACCGTCAGGCAGACCAGATAGCGCAGACGGTTTTCAGTCTGAACCTCTTCCGCGAACTGCTTAATGACCTCCGGGTCCTGAATATCCCGACGCTGCGCGGTGACCGACATCAGCAGGTGATGGCGCACCAGCCAGGCCACCAGCTGCGTTTCACGTGAGTTCAGGCCGTGCAGTTCGGCAAATTTCAGTACGTCCTGCGCGCCCAGCACCGAATGGTCACCGCCGCGACCTTTGGCGATATCGTGGAACAGGGCGGCAATCAGGATCAGTTCCGGATGGGTCAGGCGCGGCCACAGCTCCACGCACAGCGGGTGGCGGGAGCGCGTCTCTTCTTTCGCAAAGCTCTCCAGCTTGAGCATCACGCGGATGGTGTGTTCATCCACCGTGTAGGCGTGGAACAGATCGAACTGCATCTGCCCGACGATGTGCGACCACTGCGGCATATAGGCCCACAGCACGCTGTGACGGTGCATCGGCAGCAGGCCGCGGCTTACGGCACCCGGGTGGCGGAGCATGCTCAGGAACAGCGAACGGGCTTCCGGGATATAGCACAGCGGCTGCGTCAGATGACGGCGCGCATGGCGCAGATGGCGCAGGGTGGTGGAATAGATCCCGGTGATGGTGCTGTTGCGCACCATGGTATAGAACATCCGCAGGATCGCTTCCGGCTCGCGAATAAACAGCGTTTCGTCGCGCAGATCGATAAGCGTGCCGCGCAGCTGGAATTCGTCATCAATCGGGCGCGGTTTTTCGTCCGCCGTCAGAGCCAGAATGGCCTCGTCGAACAGCTGCAACAGCATCTGGTTCAGCTCGGTCACCCGGCGGGTGACGCGGAAGAAATCCTTCATCATGTGCTCAACCGGCTCGTTGCCTTCGCCCTGATAATTCAGACGCTGAGCCACGCTGAGCTGGCGGTCAAACAGCAGGCGGTTATCGTAGCGGGTGACTTCCAGATGCAGAGCAAACCGGATACGCCAGAGCAGGTGCAGGCACTCGTTCAGCTCGTTACGCTCGGCCTCGGTTAAAAAGCCGAAGCCGACCATCTCGTCCATCGAGGTGGCGCCAAAATGGCGGCGGGCGACCCACTGTAAAGTGTGGATGTCGCGCAGGCCGCCGGGGCTGCTTTTTATATCGGGTTCAAGATTATAGCTGGTGCCGTGGTAGCGCTGGTGGCGCTGATTTTGCTCCTCGACCTTCGCGGCGAAGAACTTTTCTGACGGCCAGAAGCCGTCGCTGAAGATGTGTTTTTGCAGCTCCAGGAACAGAGCGACGTCACCGATCAGCAGGCGGGTTTCAATCAGGTTGGTGGCGACGGTCAGGTCCGATAACCCTTCCAGCAGACACTCTTCCAGGGTGCGCACGCTGTGGCCGACTTCCAGCTTTACGTCCCAGAGCAGCGTCAGCAGTTCGCCAATTTTTTGCGCCTGTTCGTCCGGCAGCTTTTTGCGGCTTAGGATCAAGAGATCGATATCGGAAAGCGGATGCAGCTCACCGCGGCCATAGCCTCCGACGGCAACCAGCGCAACGTCGCTGATTTGCCCAAACCCGTAATCGATCCACAGGCGCTGCAGCAGCTGGTCGATAAATTCGGTGCGCGCTTCAATGAGCTGCTCGGCCGACACGCCTGCGTCGAACGCGCTGCCCAGCCAGCGATGGAAAACATCCATATGGGCTTTAATATGCGCGCAGGTCAGCTCGTGCGACGGCCAGACGCCCGGGTTATCGGGCTGGTCGGGGAGGGTGGGAAGTGCTGTGTTAGCATACTGTTCGGGTAAAAGATTACTCATCGTGCGCCACCCATAAGAAAAAGCTATAGCCATTAAAAAAGCCGGCATTTGCCGGCTTTTTTATCATTCATCGTGCGTCAGTATCGCCGGGATGGTGTCATCCTTGCGCAACGTCATAATTTCGCAGCCGTTGTCTGTTACCACAATAGTATGCTCGTACTGCGCAGACAAGCTTCTGTCTTTGGTTTTCACCGTCCAGCCGTCTTTCATGGTACGGATGCGGTAGTCACCCGCGTTGACCATCGGCTCAATGGTAAAGGTCATGCCTTTTTGCAGCACCACGCCGCCGTCATCTGCGTCATAGTGCAGGACCTGCGGTTCTTCATGGAAGACGCGACCAATGCCGTGACCGCAGTACTCGCGCACCACGGAGAAACCTTCTGCTTCCACAAACTTCTGGATTGCCGCACCGATGGTACGCAGGCGAATACCCGGTTTAACCATTTTCAGCGCCAGATAGAGGCTCTCTTGCGTCACTTTGCACAGACGCTCGCCAAGAATAGTCGGCTTGCCAACGATGAACATTTTTGAGGTGTCACCGTGGTATTCGTCTTTAATGACGGTCACGTCGATGTTAACGATGTCGCCGTCTTTCAGCAGTTTTTCATCGTCCGGAATACCGTGACACACCACTTCATTAATAGAGATGCAGACGGATTTCGGAAAACCGTGGTAGCCGAGGCAGGCGGAAACCGCGTGCTGCTCGTTTACGATATAGTCGTTACAGATACGGTCCAGCTCACCGGTGCTGACGCCCGGCTTCACAAACGGCTCGATCATTTCCAGCACTTCCGCGGCCAGACGACCGGCGACGCGCATCTTTTCAATTTCTTCAGGTGTCTTAATAGAGATAGCCATGTAATCTGTCCATCGGTGTCGATTTTTTCGACAATACTAGTCTAAGTGTCGTCAATGGTATCAGTCAGGCACGCTCCGTGCCAAATTGAGAATCATTAACAGCACACTCCGCCAACAACAGTTGGTTTCTGATCGTGTTTTGTGGTATAAAGCGCGCCGGACTTCCGATCCATCTCAGATACACAGGCTGGACGGAAGCGACAAATCTCACTTTGTGTAACAACACACACGTATCGGCACATATTCCGGGGTGCCCTTCGGGGTCGGTAATATGGGATACGTGGAGGCATAACCCCAACTTTCAATATAGAGGTTTTAAACATGGCAACTGTTTCCATGCGCGACATGCTCAAGGCTGGTGTTCACTTTGGTCACCAGACCCGTTACTGGAACCCGAAAATGAAGCCTTTCATCTTCGGCGCGCGTAACAAAGTTCACATCATCAACCTTGAGAAAACTGTACCAATGTTCAACGAAGCCCTGGCTGAACTGAACAAGATCTCTTCCCGTAAAGGTAAGATTCTGTTCGTTGGTACTAAGCGCGCTGCAAGCGAAGCTGTGAAAGATGCTGCTAACAGCTGCGACCAGTTCTTCGTGAACCATCGCTGGTTGGGCGGCATGCTGACCAACTGGAAAACTGTTCGTCAGTCCATCAAACGCCTGAAAGATCTGGAAACCCAGTCTCAGGACGGTACTTTCGACAAGCTGACTAAGAAAGAAGCGCTGATGCGCACTCGTGAACTGGACAAGCTGGAAAACAGCCTGGGCGGTATCAAAGATATGGGCGGCCTGCCAGACGCGCTGTTCGTAATCGATGCAGACCACGAGCACATCGCAATCAAAGAAGCTAACAACCTGGGTATCCCGGTATTCGCTATCGTTGATACCAACTCCGATCCGGACGGTGTTGACTTCGTTATCCCGGGTAACGACGACGCAATCCGTGCTGTTAGCCTGTACCTGAGCGCTGTAGCTGCTACCGTTCGTGAAGGCCGTTCCCAGGATCTGGCTTCTCAGGCGGAAGAAAGCTTCGTAGAAGCTGAATAATAAGGTTTTACCCCTTATTAGTACCGTGTATGAATAGGGGCCCATTACCGGCCCCTTTTTTCAATTTACACTGTTTGGCCCCCGGCCGGGCAGTTCACATCTCCCGAGGATTTAAGAATGGCTGAAATTACCGCATCCCTGGTAAAAGAGCTGCGCGAGCGTACTGGCGCAGGCATGATGGATTGCAAAAAAGCGCTGACTGAAGCGAACGGCGACATCGAGCTGGCAATCGAAAACATGCGTAAATCCGGTGCGATCAAAGCAGCTAAAAAAGCAGGCAACGTTGCTGCTGACGGCGTGATCATCACTAAGATCGACGGCAACTACGGCATCATTCTGGAAGTTAACTGCCAGACTGACTTCGTTGCTAAAGATGGCGGTTTCCAGGCATTTGCTAACAAAGTTCTGGACGCAGCTGTTGCGGGTAAAATCACTGACGTTGAAGTTCTGAAAGCACAGTTCGAAGAAGAACGTGTTGCGCTGGTTGCTAAAATCGGTGAGAACATCAACATTCGTCGCGTATCTTCTCTGGAAGGCGACGTTCTGGGCTCTTACCAGCACGGTGCACGTATCGGTGTTCTGGTTGCGGCTAAAGGCGCTGACGAAGAACTGGTTAAACAGCTGGCAATGCACATCGCTGCAAGCAAACCAGAATTCGTTAAGCCAGAAGACGTGTCTGCTGAAGTGGTAGAGAAAGAGTACCAGGTTCAGCTGGACATCGCGATGCAGTCTGGTAAGCCAAAAGAAATCGCAGAGAAAATGGTTGAAGGCCGCATGAAGAAATTCACCGGCGAAGTTTCTCTGACTGGCCAGCCATTCGTAATGGACCCAAGCAAGTCTGTTGCTCAGCTTCTGAAAGAGCACAACGCTGACGTAACTGGCTTCATCCGCTTCGAAGTGGGCGAAGGCATCGAGAAAGTTGAGACTGACTTCGCAGCAGAAGTTGCTGCAATGTCCAAGCAGTCTTAATGATTGAAAAGGAGCCGCCTGAGGGCGGCTTCTTTTTGTCACCCGTCACAGGAAATCAGACAGGCTCCAGTATCGCTGTGCTGATTTGCGGCATATCATGTCGCCAGAATTAACCCCCATCTTAATCGTTGACAGTCTCAGGAAAGAAACATGGCTACCAATGCAAAACCCGTGTACAAACGCATTCTGCTTAAGCTGAGTGGCGAAGCGCTGCAGGGATCGGAAGGCTTCGGTATTGACGCAAGCATCCTTGATCGCATGGCACAGGAAATCAAAGAACTGGTCGAACTGGGTATCCAGGTTGGCGTGGTCATTGGCGGTGGCAACCTTTTCCGTGGTGCTGGTCTGGCGAAAGCGGGGATGAACCGCGTAGTGGGCGACCACATGGGCATGCTGGCAACCGTCATGAATGGCCTGGCAATGCGTGATGCACTGCATCGCGCCTATGTGAATGCCCGCCTGATGTCCGCGATTCCGCTGAATGGCGTTTGCGATAATTACAGCTGGGCAGAAGCCATCAGCCTGTTGCGCAATAACCGCGTGGTGATCCTCTCCGCCGGTACGGGTAACCCGTTCTTTACAACCGATTCCGCCGCCTGCCTGCGCGGTATCGAGATCGAAGCCGATGTGGTACTGAAAGCGACCAAAGTAGACGGCGTGTTTACTGCCGACCCGGCAAAAGATCCTTCTGCCACCATGTACGATCAGCTGAGCTACAGCGAAGTGCTGGATAAAGAGCTGAAAGTGATGGATCTTGCCGCCTTCACGCTGGCTCGCGACCACAAACTGCCGATCCGTGTCTTCAACATGAACAAGCCTGGCGCACTGCGTCGCGTGGTCATGGGCGAAAAAGAAGGCACTTTGATCACGGAATAATTTCCGTTGACGATAAATACAGGTAAGATTCTGCTTTATTTTGTAGTGGTATCTTACCCGGGCGCGCCTTTGGCGTTGTCATGAATTAAACGCGACTATACTTAGCACACCTGTAGCGCTGTGCTGGCGGATAGTCTGCCTGAGACAAGTTTTCAAGGATTCGTAACGTGATTAACGACATCAGAAAAGATGCTGAAGTACGCATGGACAAATGCGTAGAAGCGTTCAAAAACCAAATCAGCAAAATCCGTACTGGCCGTGCTTCCCCAAGCCTGCTTGATGGCATCATCGTAGAATACTACGGTACGCCAACGCCTCTGCGCCAGCTGGCGAGCGTGACGGTTGAAGATACCCGTACGCTGAAAATCAACGTCTTCGACCGCTCTATGAGCCCGGCCGTTGAGAAAGCGATTATGGCCTCTGACCTCGGACTGAACCCAAGCTCTGCGGGCGCAGACATCCGTGTTCCACTGCCTCCGCTGACGGAAGAGCGTCGTAAAGATCTTATCAAAGTGGTTCGTGGCGAAGCTGAGCAGGGTCGTGTATCCGTGCGTAACGTCCGTCGCGACGCGAACGATAAAGTGAAAGCACTGCTGAAAGAAAAAGAGATCAGCGAAGATGACGATCGTCGTTCTCAGGACGACATTCAGAAAATGACCGACGCGGCCATCAAGAAAATTGATGCGGCGCTGGCAGAAAAAGAAGCGGAACTGATGCAGTTCTGATTTCTGTCGTACACTGATAAACGCCGTTCAGAGGGACTTCGGGTCTTGCTGGCGGCGTTTTGCTTTTATCTGGTCTAACTTTTTTCGGGCATCTCATGAAGCATTTAACACTCCTCGGCTCAACCGGCTCTATCGGTTGCAGCACTCTCGACGTCGTTCGCCATAATCCTGAACTTTACACCGTGACAGCGCTGGTGGCCGGTAAGAATGTGCAGCGAATGGCCGAGCAGTGCCTGGAGTTTGCGCCCCGCTATGCGGTGATGGATGACGAAGAGAGCGCGCGTCTGCTGAAAGCACAGCTGCGTGAAAAGGGCTGCCGAACCGAAGTGCTGAGCGGCCATCAGTCGGCCTGCGAGATGGCGGCGCTGGACGAGGTGGATCAGGTGATGGCGGCCATTGTCGGCGCGGCAGGGCTGCTGCCGACGCTTGCCGCGATTGATGCCGGTAAGGATGTTTTGCTGGCCAATAAAGAGTCGTTGGTCACCTGCGGACGCCTGTTTATGGATGCGGTGAAGCAGCGCGGCGCGCGTCTTTTGCCGGTCGACAGCGAGCACAACGCGATTTTTCAGAGTTTACCGCAACCTTTTCAACAGAACCTGGGGTACGCTGACCTGGAGCAGAATGGCGTGGTGTCTATTCTGCTTACCGGGTCTGGTGGCCCGTTCCGCGAAACGCCACTGTCTGAACTGCGTGCGATGACACCGGATCAGGCGTGCCGTCATCCGAACTGGTCGATGGGGCGTAAAATCTCCGTTGATTCTGCCACCATGATGAACAAAGGTCTGGAATACATTGAAGCGCGCTGGCTATTTAATGCGTCAGCGAAACAGATGGAAGTACTGATTCACCCGCAATCGGTGATTCACTCGATGGTGCGTTATCAGGATGGCAGCGTGCTGGCACAGCTGGGCGAGCCGGATATGCGTACGCCGATTGCCCATTCAATGGCGTGGCCAAAACGAGTGAAATCTGGCGTGAAGCCGCTTGATTTCTGCAAGCTAAGTTCCCTGACGTTTAGTGAACCAGACTACGACCGCTATCCTTGTCTGAAGCTTGCGATGAATGCCTTTGACCAGGGGCAGGCGGCGACGACGGCACTTAATGCAGCCAATGAAATTACCGTTGAGGCATTTCTGAATCAGCAAATTCGTTTTACCGATATCGCGTCGTTAAATTTATCGGTACTGGAGATGATGGATTTGCGCGAACCACAAAGCGTGGAAGAGGTGCTGGCAGTGGATGCAGCTGCGCGTAATATTGCGCGTCAACAGGTGACACGTCTCGCAAGCTGGTGATAAAGCAAGCACTAGTCGTCGTGCTATTTGTTAGCGTTGGGCTTCAGTGATATAGTCTGCGCCACCTGATCGCAGGTATTTGACTTAATGTGGTCAGGTGAGCCGTGGTTTGACACGGCTTTTTTATGTATAGGCTTCAGTATTCCTGAGTACCGTTAAATCCTTTTCAGGGACAAAAAACGCGTTATGTTGTCTGCGAATCAACCAATAAGCGAAAATTTGCCAGCTCATGGCTGCCGTCATGTAGCAATCATTATGGATGGCAATGGCCGCTGGGCGAAAAGACAAGGGAAGATACGAGCCTTTGGGCATAAAGCGGGGGCGAAATCCGTTCGCCGCGCCGTTTCTTTTGCCGCCAACAACGGCATTGATGCGTTAACGCTCTATGCTTTTAGCAGTGAAAACTGGAATCGACCTCTGCAGGAAGTGACTGCGTTGATGGAATTGTTTGTGTGGGCGCTAGACAGCGAAGTAAAAAGCCTGCACCGCCACAACGTCCGCCTGCGTATCATTGGCGATACCAGTCGTTTCAACTCACGTTTGCAGGAACGGATTCGTAAAGCAGAAGCGCTGACGGAAAATAATACCGGTCTTACGCTGAATATTGCGGCGAATTACGGTGGACGCTGGGATATTATCCAGGGCGTTCGGCATCTGGCCGAACAGGTTCAGGAAGGGCTGTTGAGACCCGACCAAATTGATGAAGAGGCGCTGAGCAAGCAAATCTGCATGAATGAACAGGCACCTGTGGATTTGGTAATTAGGACAGGGGGAGAACATCGCATAAGTAACTTTTTGATATGGCAAATTGCCTATGCCGAACTTTACTTTACAGATGTTCTTTGGCCCGATTTTGATGAACAAGACTTTGAAGGTGCGCTGCATGCCTTTGCCAATCGAGAGCGTCGTTTCGGCGGCACCGAGCCTGGTGGCGACAAAGCCTGATGGGGGTAGCTTTTGCTGAAGTATCGCCTGATTTCCGCTTTTGTATTAATACCTATTGTCATTGCGGCGCTGTTTTTACTGCCCCCGGTGGGATTCGCTATTGTCACGCTGGTGGTGTGCATGCTCGCCGCGTGGGAATGGGGACAGTTTAGCGGCTTTACCTCGCGCACTCAGCGAGTATGGCTTGCGGTACTTTGTGGCTTTATCCTGGCCATAATGCTGTTTACGTTGCCTGAGTATCACCATGATATTCACCAGCCCCTGGTTGCCGGTTCCTTGTGGATATCGCTGGCCTGGTGGGTTGCCGCGCTGTTGCTGGTTCTTTTTTATCCGGGTTCAGCGGCATTATGGCGTAATTCAAAAGTGCTGCGACTGATTTTTGGCTTGCTCACAATTATTCCTTTTTTCTGGGGTATGGTTGCGCTGCGAGCCTGGCACTACGACGAAAACCACTACAGCGGTGCGATCTGGCTGCTTTATGTGATGATTCTGGTCTGGGGGGCTGACTCCGGGGCCTATATGTTTGGTAAACTGTTTGGCAAACATAAGCTGGCACCGAAGGTTTCCCCGGGCAAAACCTGGCAAGGATTCATCGGCGGCCTGTTTACGGCAGCGATCATCTCCTGGGGCTACGGCGTCTGGGCGAATCTTGAAGTAGCACCGTCAATACTGCTGGTGTGCTCGGTTTTTGCTGCGCTTGCCTCCGTGCTCGGTGATTTAACCGAAAGTATGTTTAAGCGTGAAGCAGGGATTAAGGACAGCGGACACCTGATTCCAGGGCATGGCGGTATACTGGATCGCATTGATAGCCTGACAGCGGCTGTTCCAGTGTTTGCGTGTTTGCTTTTACTGGTATTCGGGACGATTTAACGGAAGGTTTTATGCTGAGCATTCTCTGGAATCTGGCGGCGTTCATTGTTGCACTGGGTGTACTGATTACCGTGCATGAATTTGGCCATTTCTGGGTTGCTCGCCGCTGTGGCGTGCGCGTAGAGCGGTTTTCCATCGGCTTTGGGAAATCACTCTGGACGCGCACCGACCGCCACGGCACGGAATTTGTCATCGCCCTTATCCCGCTGGGCGGCTACGTCAAAATGCTCGACGAACGCGTCGAGCCTGTCGCTCCTGAGCTGCGACACAGCGCATTCAACAATAAAACCGTTGGACAACGCGCCGCCATCATTGCTGCCGGACCGGTAGCCAACTTCATCTTTGCTATTTTCGCTTACTGGCTGGTGTTTATCATCGGCGTCCCTGGCGTACGTCCGGTGGTGGGTGAAATTGCCCCCAATTCCATCGCGGCGAATGCGCAAATTACATCCGGGATGGAACTTAAAGCGATTGATGGCATCGAAACCCCTGATTGGGATGCCGTGCGACTGCAGCTGGTAGCTAAAATTGGCGATCCGCAGACCACCATCAGCGTGTCGCCGTTTGGTTCAGATACGCGTCAGGACAAAGTACTCGATTTACGTCACTGGCGTTTCGAGCCAGACAAAGAAGATCCCGTCGCTGCGCTGGGCATTCGTCCACGCGGCGCGCAGATCGAGCCGGTATTAGCCGAAGTACAGGCAAATTCGGCGGCGAGCAAAGCGGGTTTGCAAGCGGGCGACAGGATCGTTAAAGTCGATGGTCAACCATTAACAGAGTGGATGACCTTTGTTACTCTGGTGCGCGATAATCCGGGAACGTCTCTCGCGCTGGAAGTTGAAAGGCAGGGTAGTCCGCTTTCGCTGACGCTGATCCCGGATACGAAGTCGGTCGGCAAAAAGGCAGAAGGGTTCGCAGGCGTTGTGCCAAAAGTGATCCCGCTGCCAGATGAGTACAAGACAATACGCCAGTATGGGCCGTTCAGCGCCATCCTTGAAGCCACGGATAAAACATGGCAACTGATGAAGCTGACGGTCAACATGTTGGGGAAATTGATAACCGGTGATGTGAAACTGAACAACCTCAGTGGGCCAATTTCGATTGCTCAGGGGGCTGGGATGTCAGCGGAATTCGGGGTGATTTACTATCTCATGTTCCTCGCGCTCATTAGCGTGAACCTTGGGATAATCAACCTGTTCCCGCTTCCCGTTTTAGACGGGGGTCATCTGCTGTTTTTGGCGATTGAAAAGCTAAAAGGCGGACCGGTATCCGAGCGAGTTCAAGACTTTAGTTATCGCATTGGCTCGATTTTGCTGGTGCTGTTAATGGGGCTTGCACTTTTCAATGATTTCTCTCGGTTGTAAGAGAGTGTTAGGAAGAACGCATAATAACGATGGCGATGAAAAAGTTGCTCATAGCGTCGCTGCTGTTTAGCAGCGCCACCGTATACGGTGCTGACGGGTTCGTAGTGAAAGACATTCATTTCGAAGGCCTCCAGCGTGTCGCCGTTGGTGCGGCCCTCCTCAGTATGCCTGTACGCCCCGGCGATACGGTTAATGATGATGATATCAGTAACACCATCCGTGCTCTGTTTGCCACCGGCAACTTTGAGGACGTCCGCGTCCTGCGCGATGGTGATACGCTGCTGGTACAGGTAAAAGAACGTCCGACGATCGCCAGTATCACTTTCTCCGGTAACAAGTCGGTGAAAGATGACATGCTCAAGCAGAACCTTGAAGCATCCGGTGTTCGTGTGGGTGAATCCCTGGACCGCACAACCCTTTCAGACATTGAAAAAGGTCTGGAAGACTTCTATTACAGCGTCGGTAAATACAGTGCCAGCGTGAAAGCGGTTGTCACTCCGCTGCCGCGTAACCGTGTTGACCTGAAGCTGGTCTTCCAGGAAGGTGTTTCTGCGAAGATCCAGCAGATCAACATTGTCGGCAACCACGCGTTCAGCACCGACGAACTGATCTCCACCTTCCAGCTGCGCGATGAAGTGCCATGGTGGAACGTGGTAGGCGATCGCAAATACCAGAAACAAAAACTGGCGGGCGACCTTGAAACCCTGCGCAGCTACTATCTCGATCGTGGCTATGCGCGTTTCAACATCGACTCGACTCAGGTCAGTCTGACTCCGGACAAGAAAGGCATCTACATTACGGTTAACATCACCGAAGGCGAGCAGTACAAGCTTTCTGGTGTTGAAGTGAGTGGTAACCTTGCGGGGCATTCTGCTGAAATCGAATCGCTGACCAAAATTCAGCCGGGCGATCTGTACAGCGGTTCCAAAGTAACCAAAATGGAAGACAGCATTAAGAAGCTGCTCGGCCGCTATGGTTATGCCTATCCGCGCGTACAGACTCAGCCGGAAATCAATGACGCGGATAAAACCGTTAAGCTGCACGTGAATGTGGATGCGGGCAACCGTTTCTACGTGCGTAAGATCCGCTTCGTCGGTAACGACACCTCCAAAGATTCCGTTCTGCGTCGCGAAATGCGTCAGATGGAAGGCGCATGGTTGGGAAGCGACCTCGTTGATCAGGGTAAAGAGCGTCTGAACCGTCTGGGCTATTTTGAAACGGTGGATACCGATACCCAGCGCGTACCGGGCAGCCCGGATCAGGTTGATGTCGTATATAAAGTGAAAGAGCGCAACACCGGTAGCTTCAACTTCGGTGTGGGTTACGGTACTGAAAGCGGCGTCAGCTTCCAGGTCGGCGTGCAGCAGGATAACTGGCTGGGTACGGGTTACTCTGTCGGTATTAACGGCACCAAAAACGACTACCAGACCTACTCTGAGTTCTCTGTGACTAACCCATACTTCACCGTAGACGGTGTGAGCCTGGGCGGTCGTATCTTCTATAACGACTTTAAAGCAGATGACGCGGACCTGTCTTCATACACCAACAAGAGTTACGGTGTAGACGGTACGCTTGGCTTCCCGGTTAACGAATACAACACCCTGCGTGCAGGCTTGGGCTACGTGCATAACGACCTGTCCAACATGCAACCGCAGGTGGCAATGTGGCGTTACCTGGACTCTATTGGTCAGTCGGCAAGTAAGTCCAGTGATAATAACGGTTTCGCTGCGGATGACTTCACCTTTAACTACGGCTGGACCTATAACCGCCTTGACCGTGGTTACTTCCCAACGGAAGGTTCTCGCGTCAACCTGAACGGTAAAGTTACCGTGCCGGGTTCCGATAACGAGTTCTACAAGGTCACGCTGGATACCGCATCCTACTTCCCGATTGATGACGATCATAAGTGGGTAGTCCTGGGTCGTACCCGTTGGGGCTATGGAGATGGTCTGGGTGGCAAAGAAATGCCATTCTACGAAAACTTCTATGCGGGTGGTTCCAGCACCGTTCGTGGCTTCCAGTCCAATAACATTGGTCCGAAAGCGGTCTACTACGGCGGGAACGACAAAGACAACTGTTATAAGTCTTCCTCCTCCGAAGTCTGTAGCTCTGATGATGCGGTGGGCGGTAACGCCATGGCGGTGGCCAGCCTGGAGTTCATCACACCAACGCCGTTTATCAGTGATAAATACGCGAACTCTGTCCGTACGTCCTTCTTCTGGGATGCCGGTACGGTATGGGATACCAACTGGCAGAATACAGCCCAGATGCGTGCGGCAGGCGTTCCAGATTATAGCGATCCGAGCAATATTCGCATGTCTGCCGGTATCGCATTACAATGGATGTCACCGCTGGGGCCGTTGGTCTTCTCTTACGCCCAGCCGTTTAAGAAATATGATGGAGATAAGTCGGAGCAATTCCAGTTTAACATTGGTAAAACCTGGTAATAATCCGCTGCAAAGGAATGCGTTGGCAGTGTAGCGCTGACAACTGGCGATCGGTAACTCGGTCGCCTTGCCACGCAAAGAACGGTACCTTCTGGTGCCAATGGGATGGTAAGGAGTTAATTGTGAAAAAGTGGTTATTAGCTGCAGGTCTCGGTTTAGCGATGGCAACTTCTGCTCAGGCAGCAGACAAAATTGCAATCGTCAACATGGGTAATTTGTTCCAGCAGGTTGCACAGAAAACGGGTGTTTCTGCGACTCTGGAAAACGAATTCAAAGGCCGTGCAAGCGAACTGCAGGGTATGGAAAACGATCTTCAGTCCAAAATGCAGCGTCTGCAGCGTGATGGTTCTACCATGAAAGCAAGCGACCGCAGCAAGCTGGAAAAAGACGTAATGGCTCAGCGCCAGGCGTTCTCTCAGAAAGCGCAGGCTTTCGAGCAGGATCGTCAGCGTCGTTCTAACGAAGAACGCGGCAAGCTGGTGACTCGCATTCAGACCGCTGTTAAATCAGTGGCTGCCGATCAGAACATCGATCTGGTTGTTGATGCGAACGCTGTAGCTTTCAACGGCAGCGATGTTAAAGACATCACCGCTGATGTTCTGAAACAGGTTAAATAAGTAATGCCTTCAATTCGACTGGCTGATTTAGCTCAGCAGTTGGATGCAGAATTACACGGTGATGGCGATATCGTCATCACCGCTGTTGCGTCCATGCAATCTGCTAAAGCTGGCACGATTACCTTCATGGTAAGCCCTAAGTACCGTGAGCAACTGGCTCAATGCCAGGCGTCAGCTGTTGTTCTGACGCAGGACGATCTTCCATTTGCCACTGTAAGC
This sequence comes from Enterobacter cloacae complex sp. P16RS2, assembly GCF_014982155.1. Classification (NCBI taxonomy): domain Bacteria; kingdom Pseudomonadati; phylum Pseudomonadota; class Gammaproteobacteria; order Enterobacterales; family Enterobacteriaceae; genus Enterobacter; species Enterobacter cloacae complex sp. P16RS2. The sequence goes on from NZ_JADCKW010000019.1 coordinate 296,660, forward strand.
GCGCTGGTAGTGAAAAACCCCTACCTGACGTATGCACGCATGGCTCAAATTCTTGATACTACGCCGCAGCCGGCCCAGGACATTGCTGCCAGTGCAGCGATTGACGCGACGGCCAGGCTTGGTAGCAACGTCGCCGTTGGCGCAAATGCGGTTATCGAATCCGGCGTTGTGCTGGGCGATAACGTCGTCATTGGCCCGGGCTGCTTCGTTGGGAAAAATACGAAAATCGGCGCCGGGACCCGTTTATGGGCCAATGTGTCCGTTTATCATGATGTTGAAATTGGCGAAAATTGCCTTGTCCAGTCCAGCACCGTAATTGGTTCTGATGGCTTTGGTTACGCTAACGATCGCGGTAACTGGGTTAAGATTCCGCAGCTTGGTCGCGTTATTATTGGCGATCGCGTAGAGATCGGCGCCTGTACCACCATTGATCGTGGCGCGCTTGACGACACGATCATTGGCAATGGTGTTATCATCGATAACCAGTGCCAGATTGCGCATAACGTTGTGATTGGCGACAATACCGCGGTTGCGGGTGGCGTCATCATGGCAGGCAGCCTGAAAATTGGCCGTTATTGCATGATTGGCGGTGCGAGCGTGATTAATGGCCATATGGAAATATGCGACAAGGTCACTGTGACGGGAATGGGCATGGTAATGCGTCCTATCACTGAACCTGGCGTCTATTCCTCAGGTATTCCGCTACAACCCAACAAGGTATGGCGTAAAACAGCAGCTCTGGTGATGAACATTGATGATATGAGCAAGCGCCTCAAGTCTCTTGAGCGTAAGATCGATCAACAAGATTAAGCGTCATCCGTTGAACGCTATTTTTCCCGGCCTGTCGGCTTTCTAATAAACCGGCAGGCCGTGTTATTATTGTTATCAGTACATTTTGACAGGAAGAGTATTTTGACTACTGACACTCATACTCTGCATATTGAAGAGATTTTAGAACTTCTGCCGCACCGCTACCCGTTTCTGCTGGTAGACCGTGTGCTGGATTTTGAAGAAGGTCGTTTTCTGCGCGCAGTGAAAAATGTTTCCGTGAACGAGCCGTTCTTCCAGGGGCACTTCCCTGGTAAGCCTATCTTCCCGGGTGTGTTGATTCTGGAAGCGATGGCTCAGGCTACCGGTATTCTGGCGTTTAAAAGCGTCGGCAAACTGGAGCCAGGTGAGCTGTATTACTTCGCGGGTATTGATGAAGCGCGCTTTAAGCGCCCTGTCGTGCCTGGTGATCAGATGATCATGGAAGTCACTTTTGAAAAAACGCGTCGTGGCCTGACTCGCTTCAAAGGCGTAGCGCTGGTTGACGGCAAAGTTGTTTGCGAAGCGACGATGATGTGTGCTCGTAGCCGGGAGTCCTGATACGTGATTGATAAATCCGCCTTTATTCATCCTACCGCTATTGTGGAAACCGGTGCCATCATTGGCGCTAACGTCCACATTGGCCCGTTTTGTATTGTTGGACCCCATGTCGAAATTGGTGAGGGTACAGTACTGAAATCTCACGTTGTCGTGAATGGTCACACGACCATTGGCTGCAATAACGAGATCTATCAGTTCGCTTCCATCGGCGAAGTTAACCAGGATCTGAAATATGCTGGTGAGTCGACCCGTCTGGAAATTGGCGATCGTAACCGTATTCGCGAAAGCGTCACTATTCATCGTGGAACAGTACAGGGTGGTGGGTTGACGAAGGTGGGCAGCGATAACCTGTTTATGGTTAATGCGCATATCGCGCACGACTGTACCGTGGGTGACCGCTGTATTCTTGCCAACAACGCAACGCTGGCAGGACACGTATCGGTTGATGACTTCGCAATTATTGGCGGCATGACCGCAGTCCATCAGTTCTGCATCATTGGTGCGCACGTGATGGTAGGCGGATGCTCCGGTGTGGCGCAGGACGTTCCACCGTATGTGATTGCGCAGGGCAACCATGCCACGCCGTTTGGCGTGAACATCGAAGGCCTCAAGCGTCGTGGTTTTAGTCGCGAAGCGATTACTGCCATCCGCAACGCGTACAAACTGCTGTACCGTAGCGGTAAAACGCTGGAAGAGGCGAAGCCGGAAATTGCCGAGCTGGCGAATAAGCACCCGGAAGTGAACGCGTTCATGGAATTCTTTGACCGTTCAACAAGGGGTCTGATTCGTTAATGGTCGACAGTCGTCCGCTTACGATAGCCCTGGTCGCCGGAGAAACCTCCGGCGATATTCTTGGTGCCGGTCTCATCCGCGCGCTTAAGGCGCGTGTACCCAATGCTCGCTTTGTCGGCGTTCCTGGCCCGCTGATGCAGGCCGAAGGCTGTGAAGCCTGGTATGAAATGGAAGAGCTCGCCGTGATGGGCATCGTTGAGGTGCTGGGACGGCTACGCCGTTTGCTGCACATCCGCGCCGATCTCACCCGTCGTTTTACCGAACTCAAACCCGATGTGTTTGTCGGTATCGATGCGCCTGATTTCAACATTACCCTCGAAGGGAATCTGAAAAAGCAGGGTATCAAAACGATTCACTACGTCAGTCCGTCCGTCTGGGCGTGGCGACAGAAACGCGTTTTCAAAATCGGACGGTCCACCAATCTGGTGCTGGCTTTCCTGCCTTTCGAAAAAGCGTTTTACGACAGATTTAATGTTCCGTGCCGTTTTATCGGCCATACCATGGCGGATGCGATGCCATTGGATCCGGATAAAAACGCGGCGCGCGACGCGCTGGGCATCCCGCATGATGTGCACTGTCTGGCACTGCTGCCAGGCAGCCGTGGTGCAGAAGTTGAGATGCTGAGCGCCGATTTCCTCAAAACAGCGCAAATTATTCGCCAGACCTATCCGGATCTTGAAGTGGTTGTTCCGCTGGTAAATGCCAAGCGCCGCGAGCAGTTTGAGCGCATCAAAGCGGAAGTCGCCCCGGATCTTCACGTCCGTCTTCTGGACGGGAAAGGGCGGGAAGCGATGTATGCGAGCGATGCCGCGCTGCTGGCCTCCGGTACGGCGGCGCTGGAATGTATGCTGGCGAAATGCCCTATGGTGGTCGGCTATCGCATGAAGCCGTTCACCTTCTGGCTGGCAAAACGTCTGGTGAAAACGGATTATGTCTCCCTGCCAAACCTGCTTGCCGGGCGCGAGCTGGTGAAAGAGCTGTTGCAGGACGAGTGCCAGCCGCAGGCGCTTGCCGATGCGCTGCTGCCGCTGCTCGCCAACGGCAAGACCAGCCACCAGATGCACGATACCTTCCGCGAACTGCATCAACTGATCCGCTGTAATGCTGATGAGCAAGCGGCTGATGCGGTGCTGGAGCTAGCAAAATGATGGAATTTGTTTATCCTCACACTCGCCTTGTGGCGGGCGTGGACGAAGTGGGTCGCGGCCCGTTGGTCGGGGCAGTGGTGACCGCCGCGGTGATCCTCGATCCGGATCGCCCGATTATCGGGCTGAACGACTCTAAAAAATTGTCAGAAAAGCGCCGTCTGGCGCTGTTTAGTGAGATCCAGAAGAAGGCGCTGGCCTGGAGCCTGGGGCGCGCTGAACCGCATGAAATAGACGAACTGAATATTTTGCATGCCACGATGCTGGCGATGCAGCGTGCGGTAGCAGGTCTGAAAATTTCCCCGGAATATGTCCTGATTGACGGCAACCGCTGTCCGGCATTGCCCATGCCATCAATGGCGGTCGTTAAAGGCGATAGCCGGGTCGCAGAAATTAGCGCAGCTTCTATTATTGCCAAAGTGACGCGCGACGCCGAAATGGCCGCGCTGGACCTCACTTATCCTCAGTATGGTTTCGCCCAGCATAAGGGGTATCCCACACCTTTCCATCTGGAAAGGCTGGCTGAACATGGCGCAACCGAACATCACCGGCGCAGTTTTGGCCCGGTGAAGCGCGCGCTGGGACGGGTGTCCTGAATCAATACGCAAGCAATTAAGTAACGCGGAATCTGAAGATGGCTGAACCACGTTTCGTACACCTGCGGGTGCATAGCGACTACTCCATGATCGATGGGCTGGCGAAGACCGGGCCGCTGGTAAAAAAGGCGGCCTCCCTTGGCATGCCCGCGCTGGCGATCACCGATTTTACCAACCTGTGTGGCCTGGTGAAGTTCTACGGAACGGCGCACGGCGCGGGGATAAAGCCCATCGTCGGGGCGGATTTTCATGTGCAGAGCGATCTTATCGGCGATGAAATGACGCAAATCTCCGTGCTGGCGATGAACAACACGGGCTATCAAAACCTCACTCTGCTTATCTCAAAAGCCTATCAGCGCGGATATGGCGCGCTGGGGCCGTGGATCGACCGTGACTGGCTGGCTGAACTGAACGAAGGGCTGCTGCTGATCTCGGGTGGCCGTATGGGTGACGTCGGCAAATGTCTGCTGCGAGGCAATAGCGCGCTGGTGGATCAATGCGTCTCGTTCTATGAAGAATATTTCCCGAATCGTTATTACCTGGAGTTGATCCGTACCGGCCGTCAGGATGAAGAGAGCTATCTTCATGCCGCGGTGGCGCTCGCAGAGGAGCGCGGGTTGCCCGTAGTGGCCACCAACGACGTGCGGTTCCTTGAGGCGGGCGATTTTGACGCTCACGAAATTCGCGTGGCGATCCACGATGGCTTCACCCTCGACGATCCGAAGCGGCCGCGCAATTACTCCGCACAACAGTACATGCGCAGCGAGGAGGAGATGTGTGAGCTCTTCTCCGATATCCCCGAAGCGCTGGAAAACAGCGTAGAGATTGCTAAGCGCTGCAACGTCACCGTCCGCCTTGGCGAATACTTCCTGCCGCAGTTCCCGACGGGTGACATGACCACGGAAGATTTCCTGGTCGCGAAATCAAAAGAAGGTCTGGAAGAGCGTCTGGAATTCCTGTTCCCGGATGAAGAAGAGCGTAAAAAGCGTCGTCCGGAGTATGACGAACGCCTGGACATTGAACTCCAGGTGATCAACCAGATGGGCTTCCCGGGCTACTTCCTGATCGTTATGGAGTTCATCCAGTGGTCGAAGGATAACGGCGTGCCGGTTGGACCGGGCCGTGGCTCCGGTGCGGGCTCGCTGGTGGCGTACGCGCTGAAAATTACCGACCTCGATCCGCTGGAATTCGACCTGCTGTTCGAACGTTTCCTTAACCCGGAACGTGTCTCGATGCCCGACTTCGACGTCGACTTCTGCATGGAGAAACGCGATCAGGTCATTGAGCACGTGGCCGATATGTACGGCCGTGATGCGGTTTCGCAGATTATTACGTTCGGTACGATGGCGGCGAAGGCGGTTATCCGCGACGTGGGACGCGTGCTGGGCCACCCGTACGGGTTTGTCGATCGTATTTCTAAGCTGGTGCCGCCCGATCCGGGCATGACGCTGGCAAAAGCGTTTGAAGCCGAACCTCAGCTGCCGGAAATCTACGAAGCTGACGAAGAGGTCAAAGCGCTGATAGACATGGCGCGCAAGCTGGAAGGCGTCACGCGTAACGCCGGCAAGCATGCGGGGGGCGTGGTTATCGCGCCGACCAAAATTACCGACTTCGCGCCGCTCTACTGCGATGAAGCGGGCCAACACCCGGTAACCCAGTTTGACAAGAACGACGTAGAATACGCCGGGCTGGTGAAGTTCGACTTCCTGGGTCTGCGTACGTTGACCATCATCAACTGGGCGCTGGAGATGATTAACGCCCGCCGCGAGAAGAACGGCGAACCGCCGCTGGATATCGCGGCCATCCCGCTGGATGACAAGAAAAGTTTCGATATGCTGCAGCGCTCGGAGACCACCGCCGTCTTCCAGCTTGAATCCCGCGGCATGAAAGACCTGATTAAACGTCTGCAGCCCGACTGCTTCGAAGATATGATCGCTCTGGTCGCCCTGTTCCGTCCGGGCCCACTGCAGTCAGGGATGGTAGATAACTTTATCGACCGTAAGCACGGTCGCGAAGAGATTTCTTACCCGGACGTTCAGTGGCAGCATGAAAGCCTCAAGCCGGTACTGGAACCAACCTACGGCATTATCCTGTATCAGGAACAGGTCATGCAGATTGCTCAGGTGCTTTCCGGCTATACGCTCGGCGGCGCGGACATGCTGCGTCGTGCTATGGGTAAGAAAAAGCCGGAAGAGATGGCCAAGCAGCGTTCCATCTTTGAAGACGGGGCGAAGAAAAACGGCGTTGACGGCGAGCTGGCGATGAAAATCTTCGACCTGGTGGAGAAATTCGCCGGGTACGGATTTAACAAATCCCACTCCGCCGCCTATGCTTTGGTGTCATATCAAACGCTGTGGCTGAAAGCGCACTATCCTGCTGAATTTATGGCGGCGGTAATGACGGCCGATATGGACAACACCGAGAAGGTGGTTGGCCTGGTGGACGAGTGCTGGCGCATGGGCCTTAAGATCCTGCCGCCGGATATTAACTCAGGGCTTTACCACTTCCACGTCAACGACGACGGAGAGATCGTTTACGGGATCGGCGCGATCAAAGGCGTGGGCGAAGGTCCGATCGAGGCGATCATCGAAGCGCGTAACAACGGCGGGTATTTCCGCGAACTGTTCGATCTTTGCGCTCGTACCGACACCAAAAAACTGAACCGTCGCGTGCTGGAAAAACTGATCATGTCCGGCGCGTTTGACAGGCTGGGGCCGCATCGCGCCGCGCTGATGAATTCCCTCGGCGACGCGCTGAAAGCGGCGGATCAGCATGCAAAAGCGGAAGCCATTGGTCAGGCGGATATGTTCGGGGTGCTGGCGGAAGAGCCAGAGCAGATCGAGCAATCTTATTCCAACTGCCAGCCGTGGCCAGAACAGGTGGTACTGGATGGGGAGCGTGAGACGTTAGGCTTGTACCTGACTGGGCACCCGATCAACCAGTACATCAAAGAAATTGAGCGCTATGTCGGCGGCCACAGGCTTAAAGACATGCATCCGACAGAACGTGGTAAAATTACCACGGCTGCGGGGCTCGTGATTGCCGCAAGGGTTATGGTCACCAAGCGTGGCAATCGTATCGGCATCTGTACGCTGGATGACCGTTCCGGGCGTCTGGAGGTGATGTTGTTCACCGACGCGCTGGATAAATACCAGCAATTGCTGGAAAAAGACCGCATACTTATCGTCAGCGGACAGGTCAGCTTTGATGACTTCAGTGGGGGGCTTAAAATGACCGCCCGCGAAGTGATGGACATTGACGAAGCCCGGGAAAAATATGCTCGCGGGCTTGCTATCTCGCTGACGGACAGGCAAATTGATGACCAGCTTTTAAACCGACTCCGTCAGTCTCTGGAACCCCACCGCTCGGGGACAATTCCAGTACATCTCTACTATCAGAGGGCGGATGCACGCGCGCGGTTGCGCTTTGGTGCAACGTGGCGTGTCTCTCCGAGCGATCGTTTACTGAACGATCTCCGTGGCCTCATTGGTTCGGAGCAGGTGGAACTGGAGTTTGACTAATACAGGAATACTATGAGTCTGAATTTCCTTGATTTCGAACAGCCGATTGCTGAGCTGGAAGCGAAAATCGATTCTCTGACAGCGGTAAGCCGTCAGGATGAAAAACTGGATATTAACATCGACGAAGAAGTGCATCGTCTGCGCGAGAAAAGCGTAGAGCTGACGCGCAAAATCTTTGCCGATCTCGGCGCATGGCAGGTGGCCCAGCTGGCTCGCCATCCACAGCGTCCGTACACCCTGGATTATGTCCGCCTGGCGTTTGACGAATTTGACGAACTGGCAGGCGATCGCGCATACGCTGACGATAAAGCTATCGTTGGCGGTATCGCGCGTCTGGACGGACGCCCGGTGATGATCATTGGTCATCAGAAAGGTCGTGAAACCAAAGAGAAAATCCGTCGTAACTTCGGTATGCCAGCACCAGAAGGCTACCGTAAAGCCCTGCGCCTGATGGAGATGGCTGAGCGTTTCAACATGCCAATCATCACCTTCATCGACACCCCGGGTGCATACCCTGGCGTGGGCGCGGAAGAGCGCGGTCAGTCTGAAGCTATCGCGCGCAACCTGCGCGAGATGTCTCGCCTGAAGGTGCCGGTCATCTGTACCGTTATCGGTGAGGGTGGTTCCGGCGGTGCGCTGGCAATTGGCGTGGGCGATAAAGTGAATATGCTGCAGTACAGCACCTATTCCGTTATCTCTCCGGAAGGCTGCGCGTCCATTCTGTGGAAAAGCGCCGACAAAGCGCCGCTGGCTGCAGAAGCCATGGGCATCATTGCGCCGCGCCTGAAAGAGCTTAAGCTGATCGACTCCATCATCCCGGAACCGCTGGGTGGTGCGCATCGTAAGCCGGAAGTGATGGCGGCTTCTCTGAAAGCGCAGCTGCTGGCTGACCTGGCAGATCTGGACGTGCTGAGCAAAGAAGATCTGCTCAACCGCCGTTACCAGCGTCTGATGACCTACGGTTACGCGTAAGCCTCACAATTATCTGAAAAGCCGCACAATGTTGCGGCTTTTTTTATAGCTGCCGTTTACCTTAACTATGCTTAGCTAATGTTTTTCAAGGAGGTAAACCGTGAACATCATTGCCATTATGGGGCCGCACGGCGTCTTCTATAAAGACGAGCCCATCAAGGAGCTTGAGCAAGCCCTGCAGTCGCGCGGGTATCAGCTAATCTGGCCGCACAACAGCGCCGACCTGCTGAAGTTCATCGAGCATAACCCGCGTATTTGCGGCGTGATCTTCGACTGGGACGAATACGATCTCGAACTGTGCAGCGATATCAACAGGCTGAACGAATATCTCCCGCTGTACGCGTTTATTAATACCCACTCAACCATGGACGTCAGCGCCAACGATATGCGTATGGCGCTGTGGTTCTTTGAATATTCCCTCGGCGTGGCGGAAGATATTGCGACCCGAATTCAGCAATATACGAATGAATATCTCGATAACATCACTCCGCCGTTTACCCGCGCGCTCTTCACCTACGTGAAGGAGGGCAAATATACCTTTTGTACGCCAGGTCATATGGCGGGAACGGCCTATCAAAAAAGCCCGGTGGGCTGCCTGTTCTATGATTTCTTCGGTGGCAACACGCTGAAAGCGGACGTGTCGATTTCAGTCACCGAACTAGGCTCTCTGCTGGATCACACCGGCCCGCATCTGGAAGCCGAAGAGTATATCGCCCGCACCTTTGGCGCCGAACAGAGCTATATGGTGACCAACGGCACGTCGACCTCGAACAAAATCGTCGGGATGTACGCTGCGCCTGCTGGCAGCACCTTGCTGATTGACCGTAACTGCCATAAATCGCTGGCACATCTGCTGATGATGAGCGACGTCGTACCGCTCTGGCTGTCGCCCACGCGTAACGCGCTCGGTATTCTTGGCGGTATTCCGCGCCGGGAGTTCACCCATGACGCCATTGAACGTAAGGTTGCGGCAATTCCTGGCGCAAGCTGGCCTGTCCATGCGGTGATCACCAACTCCACCTACGACGGTCTGCTGTACAACACTAACTGGATCAAAAAGACGCTGGACGTGCCGTCGATCCACTTCGATTCCGCGTGGGTGCCGTACACTAATTTCCACCCGATTTACGCCGGCAAAAGCGGCATGAGCGGTGAACGCGTGCCGGGTAAAGTGTTCTTCGAAACGCAGTCGACGCACAAAATGCTAGCGGCGTTTTCCCAGGCTTCGCTTATTCACATCAAAGGCGAGTATGACGAAGAGACCTTTAACGAAGCCTTTATGATGCACACCACCACCTCACCGAGCTATCCGCTGGTGGCCTCCATCGAAACGGCCGCGGCGATGCTGCGCGGCAATCCGGGCAAACGACTCATCAACCGTTCGGTAGAACGCGCGCTGCATTTCCGCAAAGAGGTTCAGCGACTGAAAGATGAAGCCGACGGCTGGTTCTTTGATATCTGGCAGCCGGAAGAGATTGATGAAGCAGAATGCTGGCCCGTCTCGCCCGGAGAAGACTGGCATGGCTTCCGGGATGCCGATAGCGACCATATGTTCCTCGACCCGGTAAAAGTGACGATCCTGACGCCGGGCATGGATGAGCAGGGCAAGATGAGCGATGAAGGTATTCCGGCCGCGCTGGTCGCGAAATTCCTTGATGAACGTGGCGTGGTGGTGGAGAAAACCGGTCCCTATAACCTGCTTTTCCTGTTCAGTATTGGTATTGATAAAACCCGGGCGATGGGGCTGTTGCGCGGCCTGATGGAGTTTAAGCGCGCCTACGATCTCAACCTGCGGGTGAAGAACATGCTGCCGGATCTCTACGCGGAGGATCCTGACTTCTATCGAAATATGCGCATTCAGGATCTGGCTCAGGGGATCCACAGGCTGATCCGTCAGCACGATCTGCCGCGTCTGATGCTTCAGGCGTTCGATGTCTTACCGGAGATGAAGTTTACCCCGCACAAAGCATGGCAGCGCCAGGTGAAAGGGGAGGTCGAAACCGTCGAGCTGGAAAACCTGGTCGGGCGCGTATCGGCTAACATGATCCTGCCTTACCCGCCGGGCGTTCCGCTCCTGATGCCGGGAGAGATGATTACCGAAGAGAGTCGGGCCGTGCTCGATTTCCTGCTGATGCTCTGTTCGGTTGGGCGGCACTATCCCGGTTTTGAGACGGATATCCACGGTGCGAAGCGCGACGAGAACGGCGTTTACTGGGTGCGAGTCCTAAAATAAGGGTGACCGCTTGCCAGGTGCGGGTTTTCGGTTGTAACGTTCAGGCATCATAAAAAGGAGAAGCTATGCTGGGTTTAAAAGCTGTTCATCATATTGCGATCATTGTGACCGACTACGCGAAAAGTAAGGCCTTCTACTGCGACATCCTCGGCTTTACGCTCATGAGCGAGGCCTACCGCGAGGAGCGTGACTCCTGGAAGGGCGACCTGGCGTTAAACGGGCAATATGTGATTGAGCTGTTCTCTTTTCCTTTTCCGCCTGCGCGTCCGTCCCGCCCGGAAGCCTGTGGCCTGCGTCATCTTGCCTTCAGCGTCGATGACCTGGATAGCGCGGTAAAACATCTGGAAGCGCACGGCGTGACGTGCGAAGCGATACGCGTCGATCCGTTCACCGACAAGCGTTTTACCTTTTTCAACGACCCGGACGGCCTGCCCCTGGAGCTTTATCAGCAGTAATGGTTGTCCTGTGTGATAATGCCCGCTCAGTTCGGGCATTTTTTATGTGTAATCTCCTATGATCTTACCCGCTATCGCACAAGCCGTTTCACCGTACCGCCAGCTGCTGGTGGGGTTTAGCGGTGGCCTCGATTCTACCGTGTTGCTGCATCGCCTTAAGATTTGGCGCGATCGGGAACCTGACGTCCAGCTTCGGGCGATGCATATTCACCACGGATTAAGTCCTCACGCAGAGGCGTGGGTGGCGCACTGCGAAGCCTTATGTGCGGCCTGGGCGATCCCGCTCATCGTGGAGCGAGTGACGCTTGCGGAGGAAGGGCTGGGCATCGAGGCTCAGGCGCGGAAAGTCCGCTATGCCGCGTTTGCCGGGGCATTACTTGCTGGAGAAGCGCTGGTCACGGCTCAGCATCTTGATGACCAGTGTGAAACTTTTCTGCTGGCGCTTAAGCGGGGCAGCGGGCCGGCGGGACTTTCTGCCATGCCGGCGCGTTCTGAATTTGCCGGCACAACATTACTGCGTCCGCTGCTTGGCGAGACGCGAGCCTCGCTGGAAGCCTGGGCGCGAGAACATCAGCTGAACTGGATCGAAGATGAGAGTAACCAGGATGACGGCTATGACCGTAACTTCCTGCGCCTGCGCGTCCTCCCGCTTTTGGGCGAGCGCTGGCCGCATTTCGCCGACGCGACGGCAAGAAGCGCCATGCTGTGCGCCGAACAAGAGTCGTTGCTGGATGAACTGTTGAGCGACGAACTGGCTGGGCTGATTTCTGCCGACGGGGCGTTGGCAATCGCACCGATGAAAGCGATGAGTCCGGTACGTCGCGCCGCGCTGCTACGACGCTGGCTGGCCTTTCATCGCGCCGCGATGCCGTCGAGGACAATGCTGAGCCGTATCTGGGAAGAAGTCGCTCTGGCGCGGGATGATGCCTCCCCGTGTGTCCACCTGAACGGTTTTGAGGTTAGACGCTATAAGGGGGAGCTCTGGTGGATAAAATCCATGCCCTCGCTGACCGATGTGGTGCTCGACTGGCTTTCTCCTGACGCACCGCTGATATTGCCCTGTGAGGCAGGACGCGTTTCTCTCCTGTCGTCTGGTCATGTGCGGCTGCCGAAGCCCGGTGAACCGGTCACCGTGCGCTTTAAGGCTGGTGGCATGCTCCATATCGTCGGGCGCAACGGGGGACGGAAGCTGAAGAAAATATGGCAGGAGTGTAACGTGCCGCCGTGGCTGCGTGACACCACGCCGCTACTGTTCTACGGTGAAACGCTTATCGCTGCGGCAGGGGTTTTCATCACGGAAGCGGGGTGGTCAGAAGAGGGTGTCCGTTTTGAGTGGCAAAAAGCGTAACGGGCAGCCAGGCTGCCCGTTAGTGTCATCAGGATTCGCTCACCACGACGGTGCCGATTTGCGGGTGGCTGAAGCTGGCTATTTTGTCCAGACGCAGCTCACGCGTCGCACCGGCATCTTCCACTATCAGGTATTCCACATTCTTACGTGAAACCAGATCGCTGGCCTTCGCCTTCAACACTTCGCCATCTTTTAGCTCCAGCGTCAGTAATAAATGATGCTGGCAGGCGAGTTCGAGGTTGTCATAGTCATCACAATTGATGGGTTGATAAGTATCATTCATCGACATAATCGCTCACCAGTAAATTCGCCGCAGCATACGCTGCTTTTTCCCTGACCGACTCTGAAAGGCTCTCATCAGAGGCCACTTCATTAAGCACTTTCAATACACAGCCCAACGCGTCCGGGACATACCCCAGATCTCCGCTGGCGATTTCCGCATACCGTTTGCGAATTAACTCACAATAATTATTCACATCCCCTCCCGCCAGCGCACTGACTTACTGTGAGATATCATTAAGCCTACGAAGATAAACTCGGTTTAGCAAGGTGACTATACCATACTCATTTAAGCAATATCAGGGCCTTGATAGCGGTGTATTTAACACCCTGTAACAGCCTTTTGCCGCGGTTTTCGCTACAATGTGCGCCTGATTCGAATGGAGTTCTCTCATGGCGCTGAAAGCGACAATTTATAAAGCAGTGGTCAATGTGGCCGATCTGGATCGCAACCAGTTCCTCGACGCGTCGCTTACGCTGGCACGCCACCCCTCCGAAACCCAGGAGCGCATGATGCTGCGCCTGCTGGCGTGGATTAAGTACGCTGACGAGCGTCTGCAGTTTACCCGTGGGTTAAGCGCAGAAGACGAGCCTGAAGCCTGGCTGCGCAACGATCATCTGGGTATCGATTTGTGGATAGAACTCGGCCTGCCGGACGAGCGCAGAATTAAAAAGGCCTGCACCCAGTCCGCTGAAGTGGCCTTATTCACGTATAATCAGCGCGCTGCGGAGATTTGGTGGCAGCAAAACAAGAGCAAGTGCGGACAGTTTAAAAATCTCACGGTCTGGTATCTGGATGATGAGCAGCTGGCGCAGCTGAGCGACTTTGCCAGCCGGACCATGGTGTTGCAGGCGACGATTCAGGATGGCGCCATCTGGCTCTCTGATTCTCAGAATAATCTGGAAATTCATTTGACGGCGTGGCAACCCGCGTCATGATCGTCTTGTCCCGAAACGTCAGCATCCCTGACAACGAGCTGGAGATCACCGCCATCCGTTCGCAGGGGGCTGGCGGGCAGCACGTCAACAAGGCGTCGACGGCTATCCATTTGCGTTTTGACATTCGGGCCTCAAGCCTGCCAGAGTATTATAAAGAAAGCCTGCTTGCCGCCAGCCATCACCTGATCACCAGCGATGGCGTGATTGTGATCAAAGCCCAGGAGTACCGCAGCCAGGAGCTCAACCGGGAAGCGGCGCTAGCCAGGCTGGTGGCGGTCATCAAAGAGTTAACGACAGTACAAAAAAGCCGCCGGGCAACGCGGCCAACCCGAGCATCGAAAGAGCGTCGGTTGTCCTCGAAGGCCCAAAAATCCACAGTGAAAGCACTACGCGGTAAAGTTCGTCGCCCGACAGAGTGACGAAAGGGAACACACTTTTCATAAGGAATTCATTGTGAAAAAAGTATTATGGTCAGCACTGGCAGCGAGTACGCTGTTTGCGCTTTTTGGGTGTAATAACCGCTCCGAAACGCAGGTTTTACAACCCACGCAAACGGAAGAATTAAAACCGATGCAGCAGAGCTGGCGCGGCGTATTGCCTTGCGCGGACTGCGAAGGCATTGAAACGTCTCTGTTCCTGCAAAAAGACGGCACCTGGGTGATGAACCAGCGCTATCAGGGCGCAAAAGAGCCTTCTTCTTTTGCAACTTATGGAACATGGGCGCGTACGGCCGAGAAGCTGGTCCTGACGGACACCACCGGTGAGAAAACCTTTTTCCGCGCCAAAGGTGAGGGGATGGAGATGCTTGACCGCGAAGGCAACCCGATTGAATCCCAGTTCAACTACACGCTTGCGCCGGTAAAAGCGGCTCTGCCTGCCACGCCGATGGCAATGCGGGGAATGTACTTCTATATGGCGGATGCGGCGATCTTTACCGACTGCGCAACCGGCAGGAAGGTCAGCGTGGCAAACAATGCGCAGCTTGAACGTGATTACGCAGTGGCACGCGGTAATGACAGCAAGCCGGTATTGCTGACGGTTGACGGTCACTTTACGCTGGAGCCAAACCCGGATAGCGGGGAGATGGTGAAAACGCTGGTGGCAGATAAAGACGCGAAGTTTGTTGCGGGTAAAGACTGTAACAGTAAATAAGCTGACGCTGAGCCATTAAAAAACCCCGCCTGAGCGGGGTTTTTTGTTTAGCCTTTGATGGCTTTCACCAGGTAATCAAGAATGTCGCCGGTCTTGATCATCTGTTTTTCGCCGCTGCGACGGTATTTGTATTCAATCTCATCGCTGTCGAGGTTGCGGTCGCCGATGACGACGGTGTGCGGGATACCGATCAGTTCCATATCGGCGAACATTACGCCTGGACGCTCTTTACGGTCATCCATCAGCACTTCGATACCCTGAGCGCGCAGCTCGGCATACAGCTTCTCGGCCAGCTCCTGCACGCGGTAAGACTTGTGCATGTTCATTGGCAGAATGGCCACCTGGAACGGCGCAATATTGTCCGGCCAGACGATGCCGCGTTCGTCGTAGTTCTGCTCAATCGCCGCAGCCACCACGCGCGTCACCCCGATACCGTAGCAACCCATGGTCAGGATCTGGTTACGGCCATCTTCACCCTGAACAGCGGCGTTCAGCGCCCGAGAGTATTTATCGCCCAGCTGGAAGATGTGACCCACTTCGATGCCGCGCTTAATCATCAGGGTACCCTGACCGTCCGGGCTTGGATCGCCTGCAACCACGTTACGGATGTCAGCCACTTCCGGCGTCGCCACGTCGCGATCCCAGTTGATGCCGAAGTAGTGTTTACCGTCGATGTTCGCACCTGCAGAGAAGTCGCTCATTGCAGCAACCGTGCGGTCAATAACAACCGGCACCGGCAGATTGACTGGACCCAGTGAACCTGGACCCGCATTCACCACGGCGCGGATTTCCGCTTCCGTTGCGAAGGTCAGCGGACTGGCTACCTGCGGCAGCTTCTCGGCTTTCACTTCGTTCAGCTCATGATCGCCACGCACCAGCAGGGCAACCAGCGGATAAGCGCTACCTTCAGTGGATTTCACCAGCAGGGTTTTCACGGTTTTTTCGACAGGCAGATTGAACTGTTCAACCAGCTCGGCAATGGTTTTCGCATTTGGCGTATCAACCAGCGTCATCTCTTGCGTTGCCGCGCCGCGCGGTTCTTTTGGCGCCAGCGCTTCTGCAAATTCGATATTCGCCGCGTAGTCTGAAGAGTCAGAGAAGATCACATCGTCTTCACCGCTCTGCGCCAGTACCTGGAACTCATGGGATGCGCTACCGCCGATGGAGCCGGTATCAGCCTGCACAGCGCGGAAATCCAGACCCATGCGGGAGAAGATCTTGCTGTATGCCGCGTACATTGCGTCGTAAGTCTCTTGCAGTGATTCCTGAGAGGTATGGAAAGAGTAAGCATCTTTCATCAGGAATTCGCGAGAGCGCATGACGCCGAAACGTGGGCGAACTTCGTCACGGAACTTGGTCTGGATCTGGAAGAAGTTCAGCGGCAGCTGTTTGTAAGAGCTCAGCTCGTTACGAATCAGGTCGGTAATGACTTCTTCATGCGTTGGGCCGAGAACGAAAGGACGCTCGCCGCGATCGACAAAGCGCAGCAGTTCAGGACCATATTGCTCCCAACGGCCGCTCTCCTGCCACAGGTCAGCGGGCTGAACCACAGGCATGGACACCTCGATAGCACCGGCGTTGTTCATCTCTTCACGCACGATGTTTTCGACTTTTTTCAGGACGCGCACGCCGGTCGGCAGCCAGGTGTATAACCCGGAGGCCAGCTTGCGGATCATCCCGGCGCGCAGCATCAGCTGATGGCTGATCACTTCGGCGTCGGCAGGCGTCTCCTTCAGAGTGGAGAGCAGATATTGGCTAGTACGCATGTTGTTACGGTTCCATTTCGACGATTGGAACAGGCTGAAACACCAGCCTGACACAAAAAAAGTGGTTTAGTTTACCAGTGTGGCAAAGATGCCAAAAGAGAGGAGAACAAAATTACCTGGGTTCAAGGGCAAACACTTCAAAACCTGCCCCGGTGACGCGCCAGCGAACGTTGAAATCAAGCAGCCAGACGGCGTACGTTTTTCCTTCTTCCTCTTCTTTACGGTAGGCCGGACGAGGGTCCTGTGCCAGAACTTCAGTGATGAAATCCCGTAAGCGAGGATAGCGTTTCTCCAGCTGACCGAGCTGCGCGGTTATCTCTGGCGTAAAATAAACAGGCATGTCCGCCTGCGGTGCGTCCTGAGCATAACTTGCACGCGCGTCCGGGAGCGCTTCGGCGAAGGGCAAATAGGGTTTGATGTCGATTACCGGCGTGCCGTCTACCAGGTCCAGACTACCTAACTCCAGTATCACCCGATCTTTCTGGCAGCGTATGCCTTTCAGTTCAACCAGCGACATTCCAACCGGGTTTGGGCGAAAGGTCGAGCGAGTCGCAAACACGCCCATTCTCGCATTTCCGCCAAGACGAGGAGGCCGCACGGTAGGCCGCCAGCCGCCTTCCATCGTCTGGTGAAACACGAACACCACCCATAAATGGCTGAAAGCCTCGAGCCCGCGTACAGCATCGGCCTGATTGTAAGGCGCAATCAGGTGAAGCTCACCGCTTCCGCTGGTGACCAGACCGGGCTGGCGGGGGACGGCGAACTTCTCTTTATAAGGAGAGTGGATAACGCCTATCTGCTCGAACTGAAATGCACTCATTTAGCCGTGATGTTCAGCGCAGAACCGATGCAAACCGCCTGACGATAGCAGCCCGGCGTGCCGCTGGTGACTTCGCAGCTGTGCAACAGAACCGCGTTGGCTTTCATTTTTGCGGCATTAATCTGCATACGTTTACGCGCTGTCGGAATATTCGGTGGTGAGTCCTGATTGGTCGCCTGACAGGATTCGCCGCTTACTTCGCCCAGTTCACGGAACGGTTTACCGACGAGTTCGTCTGCTTTCGTGATAATGCGAACCGGTGCAGGGCGAACCACTTTCGGTTTCGTAGGCTCTGTTTTTGGCGGGGTTGCCGTGCTTTGAACAGGTTCAACGGGAGATCTGCTTAGCATAGAACAGCCGCTCAGCATGAGTGCTAAAAGACAGATCGGTAAAGCACGCATAATAGTTCCTCAATGGATGATCAAAACGTCAGATATTGAATCAGTTGACTGCACAAATGACAAGACGGGCATAAGCCCGTCCTGATGATATTACACTGAGGTGAGATTACCAGCCTTTAACAGCGCCGCCGTTAAACACTTTGTTGGCTTCCTGGTAAACTTCATCAGACTGATAAGCCTGAACGAATTTCTTCACGTTTTCCGCGTCCTTGTTGTCTTCGCGAGTCACGATCAGGTTAACGTACGGTGAGTCTTTATCTTCTACGAAGATACCGTCTTTGGCTGGCGTCAGGCCAATCTGGCTGGCGTAAGTGGTGTTGATAACGGCCAGGGCAATCTGCGCATCGTCCAGAGAACGCGGCAGCTGCGGTGCTTCCAGTTCAACAATTTTCAGATTTTTCGGGTTCTCGGTAACATCCAGAACGGTTGGCAGCAGGCCAACACCGTCTTTCAGTTTGATCAGGCCCACTTTCTGCAGCAGCAGCAGGGAACGGCCAAGGTTGGTTGGGTCGTTAGGCACGGCAACCTGAGAGCCCGGCTGCAGCTCGTCCAGCGATTTAATTTTCTTAGAGTAACCGGCAATTGGATAAACAAAGGTGTTACCGACGCCCACCAGTTTATAGCCACGATCTTTGATCTGCTGATCAAGGTATGGCTTATGCTGGAAGGCGTTAGCGTCGATATCGCCTTTGCTCAGCGCTTCGTTCGGCAGAACGTAATCGTTGAAGGTCACCAGCTCAACGTCCAGGCCATACTTCTCTTTCGCCACTTTCTGAGCAACTTCAGCAACCTGTTGTTCTGCACCCACGATAACGCCCACTTTAATGTGGTTTGGATCTTTTTCGTCCTGACCGCAACCCACCAGTGCCAGAGAGCCGATCAGCGCGCCTACTGCTGCAAAGGTCTTTAATTTAAACGCCATGTTTTATCCTTAACTCGTAGAGTTTGTGTTGTGTGTAACGTTATTTGTGAGTAACGGTCCGGACGATGCGATCGCCAGAGAACTGGATTAAATAAACCAGAACAACCAGCAATACCAGAACGGTATTCATCACGGTAGCGTTATATCCAATATAGCCGTACTGGTAACCAATCTGGCCTAAACCGCCGGCGCCAACTGCGCCACCCATTGCGGAATAACCGACCAGCGTGATGAGCGTGATGGTTGCCGCGTTCACCAGGCCCGGCAGTGCTTCCGGGAGCAGAACTTTGCGGACGATCTGCATCGGTGTTGCGCCCATCGCGCGTGAGGCTTCGATCAAACCGGTTGGAATTTCCAGAAGGGCGTTTTCCACCATACGAGCGATAAACGGCGCAGCCCCCACGGTCAGCGGAACAATGGCCGCCTGCAGTCCGATAGACGTTCCGACGATCACGCGGGTAAACGGAATCATCCACACCAGCAGAATAATGAAGGGAATAGAACGGAAGATGTTCACCAGCGCAGAGAGCGTACGGTACAGTTTCGCGTTCTCAATGATTTGACCTGGACGCGTCACGTACAGCAATACGCCAACCGGCAGGCCAATCACAAAACCAAAGAAGCCAGAGACAAAGGTCATTGCCAGCGTTTCCCAAACGCCGCGAACCAGCAGCCACATCATCGGCTCAGACATAACCCAGTACCTCTACTTTTACGTGGTGTTCTTGCAGCCAGGCAATCGCGGCCTGGGTTTCTTCTTGTGTGCCGTGCATTTCTGTCAGCATGATGCCGAACTTCACGCCACCTGCGTAATCCATCTGCGCGCTGATGATGTTGTTGTTCACGTTAAAGCGACGCGCGGTTTCGGAAAGCAGGGGAGCGTCAACGGACTGACCGGTGAACTCCATACGCAGCATCGGGACGCTGTCTGCTGCGGGTTCGGTTTTCAAACGCTCCAGATAATCTTCCGGAATATCCAGATGCAGCGTGGACTGGATGAACTGCTGTGCCAGCGGCGTCTTCGGATGCGAGAACACTTCACTTACCGTGTCCTGCTCGATCAGTTCACCGTTGCTGATGACCGCCACGCAGTCGCAGATGCGTTTCACCACGTCCATCTCATGCGTAATAAGGAGGATCGTCAGGCCCAGGCGACGGTTAATGTCTTTCAGCAGTTCCAGAATTGAACGCGTGGTTGCCGGATCCAGTGCGCTGGTGGCTTCATCACACAGAAGTACCTTAGGGTTGCTTGCCAGCGCGCGGGCAATGGCCACACGCTGTTTTTGCCCACCGGACAGATTTGCCGGGTAGCTATCATGCTTGTCGCCCAGACCCACGAGGTCGAGCAGCTCGGTAACGCGACGCTTCACTTCTTCTTTCGGCGTGTTATCCAGCTCAAGCGGCAGGGCAACGTTGCCGAACACGGTGCGGGAAGCCAGCAGGTTAAAGTGCTGGAAGATCATGCCAATCTGACGACGCGCTTTGGTGAGTTCTTTCTCTGAGAGGGCGGTAAGTTCCTGGCCGCCAACTTCTACGCTGCCCTGGGTTGGGCGCTCAAGCAGGTTAACACAACGAATCAGCGTGCTTTTACCTGCACCCGATGCGCCAATGACGCCATAAATTTGACCAGCAGGAACATGCAGGCTGACGTTGTTCAGCGCCTGAATGGTTCGGTTCCCCTGCTGGAACACTTTGGTGATATTGGAAAGTTTAATCATTAGATTATTTTTATCGTATGTAAGTTAGCCGTGGCATTTTCTTCTGCCAGATACGGGTGATGACCGTAAACAAAACGGATGTTAAGGCATCCAGACGTCTAAATCAATCCAACTCTGTACGATGAGCACTTTATTGCGCTGCGATTCATGAGATACTAGTCGAACATGCCTTTTTCAGGAGCAAACCGGTGGCAAAATCAGTACCCGCAATTTTTCTCGATCGTGACGGCACTATTAATGTGGATCACGGTTATGTCCATGAGATTGATGAGTTCGAGTTTATCGAGGGCGTAATAGATGCCATGCGCCAGCTGAAAGAGATGGGTTATGCGCTGGTGGTTGTGACGAACCAGTCCGGTATTGCACGCGGTAAATTCACCGAAGCGCAGTTCGAGACGCTGACGGAATGGATGGACTGGTCGTTGGCCGACCGAGGTGTGGATCTCGACGGCATCTACTATTGTCCGCACCACCCGCAGGGAACGGTAGAAGCGTATCGCCAGACCTGTGACTGCCGTAAGCCGCATCCGGGGATGTTCATCTCTGCACAGGAGTTCCTGCACATTGATATGTCTGCTTCTTATATGGTGGGCGATAAACTGGAAGATATGCAGGCAGCAGCGGCAGCAGGTGTAGGAACCAAAATATTAGTTCGCACCGGTAAGCCAGTGACGCCAGAAGCAGAAAATGCAGCGGATTTGGTGATTAATAGCCTGGCCGACCTGCCAAAAGAGATTAAAAAGCACCAAAAATAGCCTTTTTGGTGAAAAGGTGAGCGGTTGAAATAAAAATGCATTTTTCCGCTTGTCATTCCTCGGCGGCCCCCTATAATGCGCCTCCATC
>NZ_JADCKW010000002.1:0-21924 GCF_014982155.1 Enterobacter cloacae complex sp. P16RS2
CCAACTGAGCTACGTAGCCATCTTTTTTCGCGTTACCTTATCGGCGTTGCGGGGCGCATTATGCGTATAGACCCTTGCAGCGTCAACACCTTTTTCAACGAAAATAGCCGGAATGTGACTGTTTGGTTAGGTTGCGAACAGCGTGACCGAATATTCGGCAATTATTGGTTATTAATCAGATTTAGGCGGTGAAATGTGAGGAAAAAAATCAGGCCCCTGAGGGGCCTGATTGCGATCTGAGTGATTACTTGTAGGCTGACTGGTGAACGCCTACCGCGCGTCCTGATGGATCGTTCATGGATTTGAAAGATTCATCCCATTCAATCGCTTTGGCAGAAGAGCAGGCGACGGACGGGCCACCCGGTACGCACTCCGCGGCGCTCGGTACCGGGAACAGCTCTTCAAAAATTTCACGGTACAGATAGGCTTCTTTCGAGCCCGGCGTGTTGTACGGGAAGCGGAAGCTCGCGGTTTCCAGCTGTTGGTCAGAAACCTGTTTCGCCGCGACCTCTTTCAGGGTGTCGATCCAGCTATAGCCTACGCCATCAGAGAACTGCTCTTTCTGACGCCATGCCACGCTCGCCGGCAGGTAGGATTCAAAACATTCACGCAGGATATGTTTTTCCATTTTGCCGTTGCCGCACATCTTGTCCTGCGGGTTGATGCGCATCGCCACGTCGAGGAATTTCTTATCGAGGAACGGCACGCGCGCTTCCACGCCCCAGGCCGACATCGCTTTGTTGGCACGCGCACAGTCGAACATATGCAGCGCCTGCAGCTTGCGCACGGTCTCTTCGTGCAGCTCTTTGGCGTTCGGCGCTTTGTGGAAGTACAGGTAGCCGCCAAACACTTCGTCAGACCCTTCACCGGAGAGCACCATCTTGATGCCCATCGCTTTGATCTTACGCGACATCAGGTACATCGGCGTTGAGGCGCGGATGGTGGTCACGTCATAGGTTTCAATGTGATAGATCACATCGCGGATCGCATCCAGACCTTCCTGCACGGTGAAGTGAATCTCATGGTGCACGGTGCCGAGGTGGTTCGCCACTTCCTGCGCGGCTTTCAGGTCAGGTGCGCCTTCCAGGCCAACGGCAAAAGAGTGCAGCTGTGGCCACCAGGCTTCTGAGCGCTCCTGATCTTCCACGCGACGGGCCGCGAATTTCTTGGTGATCGCGGAGATCACGGAGGAGTCCAGACCGCCGGAGAGCAGCACGCCGTACGGCACGTCGGACATCAGGTGGCTTTTCACGGAATCTTCCAGGGCCTGACGCAGCTCGGCTTTGTCCGTGACGTTGTCTTTCACCGCATCATAGTCGAACCAGTCGCGCTGGTAATAGGAGCGGATCTCGCCGTCTTTGCTCCACAGATAGCTGCCTGCCGGGAACTCTTTAATGGTGCGGCAGACAGGCACCAGGGCTTTCATTTCAGAGGCAACGTAGAAGTTGCCGTGCTCATCGTGACCCATGTACAGCGGGATAATGCCGATGTGGTCACGGCCAATCAGGTAAGCGTCTTTTTCGCTGTCGTACAGGGCGAAGGCAAACATGCCCTGCAGGTCGTCCAGGAACTCGGGCCCTTTCTCCTGATACAGCGCCAGGATCACTTCACAGTCAGAACCGGTCTGGAACGCGTAGCGGTCGCCGTATTCGGCGCGCAGCGCCTGGTGGTTGTAGATTTCACCGTTGACAGCCAGCGCGTGCGTTTTTTTCTCGTTATACAGCGGCTGTGCACCGGCGTTGACGTCAACAATAGACAGACGTTCGTGAGCCAGAATCGCTTTGTCACTGGCGTAAACGCCTGACCAGTCCGGGCCGCGATGGCGCATCAGGCGGGACAGTTCGAGTGCCTTTTTACGCAGTTCGCCCGCGTCAGTTTTAATATCCAGTACGCCAAAAATTGAACACATAACCTTCTCCGTTAACCCTGTTGCTTTGTAATGTTGCTTGCTTATGAAAATGCCGCAAAGGGGCAGGGCGCGCAAGCGTTTTACGGGTGAAAACGGAAATAGTGCAATAGTGATTGCGGAATAGTGAAAAAAGAGTACGTCATGAATGCTTTTATTGATGATTATGCAATGAAACGTGTTTTTTGTTAGATGGCGTTCTATTTATGTAGGCTATAAATGAAAAACCACGCCCTGTGGCGTGGTTCGGTATCAGATGATGTCGATTTCATCGACGGAGGGGTAAATCCAGCTTGGCCGGAACGGCATCGAATCAATGTCATCAAGTTGAGAGACGCCGGAGAGGACCAGAATCGTCTCCAGACCCGCCTGGAATCCGGCCAGAATATCGGTGCGCAGGTTGTCGCCGACAATAACGGTCTCTTCAGAGTGGGCCTGCATCTTGTTGAGCGCGGCACGAATGATCCACGGGCTCGGTTTACCGACCACAAAGGGCTGACGACCTGAGATTTTTTCGATACCTGCGCACAGCGCGCCGCAGGCCGGATAAAAACCACGGCCGTGCGTATCCGGGTTGGTAGCGATAAAGCGCGCGCCGCTGGCGACAAAGTATGCAGCCTTATGCATCATCTCCCAGTTAAAAGAGCGCGTTTCGCCGACAATCACAAAGTCCGGGTTCACGTCAGTGATGGTAAAGCCAGCTTTGTACAGCTCGTGTATCAGCGCACCTTCACCCACCACGTAGGCTTTTTTCCCTTCCTGACGCTTAAGAAAATCCGCCGTGGCCATTGCCGAGGTATAAAACACGCTGTCCGGAACATTGACGCCCGCCGTGGCAAAGCGGTTAGCCAGATCCTGACCGGTTTGGGAAGGGTAGTTCGTGAGCAGAACCAGAGGCATTCCTTTGTCGATGATGCGGTGTAGAAACTCCGCAGCACCCGGCACGGCAACGTTGTCGTGCATCAGCACGCCGTCGATATCACAAATTACATTCTTAATGGTCATGGACAGTCCGACATCAAAAAAAGAAGGCGTTACTATAAGGTCCGATCAACTTTCCAGCAAATGCTGCAGCAGAATTCCGTTGAGCATGGCGCGTTTGACCAGCGCGAACGCGCCGATCGCCGAGCGATGGTCAAGCTTTGAACGAACCACCGGGAGGTTCTGGCGGAATGCTTTCAGCGCCTGGGTGTTAATACAGCCTTCAATGGCGGGGAGCAGCACCTTTTCCGCTTCCACAATTTCACCGGCGATCACCACTTTTTGTGGGTTAAACAGGTTAATGGCGATGGCGATGGTTTTCCCCAGGTGGCGTCCTACCTGCTCAATCACTTCGCAGGCCAGCGCGTCACCCTTATTGGCGGCTTTGCAGATGTTGCCAATTTTGCAATCGTCCAGCGTGACGCGACTTTGGTAACCCTGTTCAAGGAGATGGCGAACGCGCTGCTCGATGGCCGTGTTGGCGGCAATGGTCTCAAGACAGCCGAAGTTGCCGCAGTGGCAGCGCTCCCCGAGGGGCTCAACCTGAATGTGGCCAATCTCGCCGACGTTACCGTTGCGACCAATAAAAATACGGCCGTTAGAGATAATACCGGCGCCCGTTCCGCGGTGAACGCGCACCAGAATAGAGTCTTCGCAGTCCTGGCTCGCACCAAAGTAGTGCTCTGCCAGCGCCAGCGAGCGAATGTCGTGGCCCACAAAGCAGGTCACTTTAAAACGCTTTTCCAGCGCGTCGACCAGCCCCCAGTTTTCAACCTGAATGTGCGGCATATAGCGGATCACGCCGCTTTCCGGGTCGACCAGGCCGGGCAGAATCACGGAGATGGCGATGAGTTCGCGGATCTTGCGCTGACAGCTTTCAATAAACTGCGCGATGGTATTCAGCAGCGCATGCTCCAGCGTCTCCTGGGTGCGCTCCGGAAGAGGGTAGTGCTCTTCCGCAATGGCTTTACTGCTCAGATCGTACAGTGTGAGTGTGGTGTCATGACGGCCCAGACGGACGCCAATGGCCTGAAAATTGCGGGTTTCGGTAATAATGGAGATGGCGCGGCGGCCCCCGGTGGAGGCCTGCTGATCGACTTCTTTGATCAGACCGCGCTCAATGAGCTGGCGGGTAATTTTTGTCACGCTGGCGGGAGCAAGCTGGCTTTGTTCGGCTATCTGAATTCGCGAGATTGGTCCGTGCTGGTCAATCAGGCGGTATACCGCCGCACTGTTAAGTTGTTTAACGAGATCGACATTACCGATTTGAGCTTGTCCGCCAGGTGTCATACTTTTACTTACTCAGTGACGACCTCGTTACCATTAACGATGGTCTTAATAATTTTATAATCGTGTGTGAATGCCGTCAGGTTTGCAACCATACCTGGTGCAATTCCGCCAAGCTGTTTATCCACGCCCATTGCGCGAGCCGGATAAAGGGTTGCCATACGCAGGACTTCATCAAGCGCAATCCCGCAATGTTCAACCAGGTTACGCACCCCTTCAATCATGGTCAAAGAGGAACCGCTCAGCGTACCGTTTTCATCCACACACAGTCCATTGCGGTAGTATATTGTTTTACCAGCAAAAATGAACTGCTCAATATTTGCACCTGCCGGTGCGGTGGCATCCGTCACCAGACAAAGCTTGTCACCTTTCAGCCGCTTAGCGTTGCGGATGTTGGTGTAATCGACGTGTAAGCCGTCAGCAATAATGCCGCAGTAGACGTCTGGCTCATCCAGAATCGCCCCGACCAGACCCGGTTCACGGCCTGTGATATACGGCATGGCGTTGTAAAGGTGCGTTGCGAAGGTAATGCCCGCGCGGAAACCGGCTTTCGCTTCTTTCAGCGTCGCGTTTGAGTGACCTGCTGAAACGATAATCCCGGCACCAGCCAGTTTGCTGATGACATCCGTACCCGTCATTTCAGGCGCCAGCGTCACTTTGACGATCACATCGGCGTTCGCACACATGTAGTCAACCAGCTCCGCATCAGGTTTACGCACGTAATTCGGGTTATGCGTTCCTTTCTTGACCATATTCAGCCATGGCCCTTCAAGGTGCAGACCCAGCGCCTGATTAGGATGTTTGGCCAGGTATTCGCGCATCACGCGGATACCCTGCTTCATGAGGTCATCACTGCTGGTGATGAGCGTTGGCAGATAGCTGGTGCAGCCCGATTTCTCGTTGGCTTTCTGCATGATCTCCAGCGTTTCGACCGTCACCGCATCCGCGGTGTCATTGAATTGCACACCGCCGCAGCCGTTGAGCTGTACGTCGATGAAACCGGGGGAGATTACTGCTCCATTGAGTGAGCGCTGTTCAATCTCCGGCGGCAGTTCTGCCAGCGGACAAACACGTTCAATCAGGCCATCAGCGATAACAATCGCATGGTCATCCAGAATTTCATGGCCGGTATAAATCCGACCGTGGGTTAAAGCGTACATAACGACCCCCGGTTAAAAAAAGCGGCCGCCTCTTGATGAAGAGGCGGTTATTCAATTACAGACCTTTGATGTTCTCAGCTTCTAACTCGTTGAAGTATTTCAGCGTTTTAACCTTCAGCTCCATCGTGGACGGTTCGTCGCAGACGATGACTGATTTCGGATGCAGCTGCAGGCAGCTGATGGTCCACATATGGTTTACGTTGCCTTCAACGGCAGCCTGGAGCGCTTGCGCTTTCACACCGCCCAGCACCAGAATCATCACTTCTTCGGCATCCAGCAGGGTGCCTACGCCTACGGTCAGGGCGTATTTTGGAACCTGGTTAACATCACCGTCAAAGAAGCGGGAGTTTGCCACGCGCGTGTCATGGGTCAGCGTTTTAATACGTGTGCGGGAAGCCAGAGATGACGCCGGTTCGTTAAACGCAATATGACCATCATTGCCTACGCCACCCATGAACAGGTGGATCTTACCGTAAGAACGGATTTTTTCTTCATACTGACGGCATTCTGCGTCAATATCAGGCGCGTTTCCATTCAGCAGGTTAATATTTTCAGATGGAATATCAACGTGATCAAAGAAATTGCGGTGCATAAAGCTATGGTAGCTTTCCGGGTGGTCTTTCGGTAAGCCAACGTATTCATCCATATTGAAGGTCACAACATGTTTGAAGCTAACCTGGCCTGCTTTATGCATCTCAACCAGTGCCTTATAGGCGGTCAGCGGCGTGCCGCCTGTCGGAAGTCCAAGAACGAAAGGACGATCGGCGGTCGGTTTAAAGGCGTTAATACGGTTAACGATATGGCGAGCGGCCCATTTACCGACTTGTTCAGCAGTTGCCAGGGGAATCAGTCTCATTGTTCACCTCAAGAGTTAAAGTAGAAGAGTGGGCGGATGGCTATCGGAACCTGATACTTAAGCGTAACCTGGAAACTTTCAGGCCGGATCAATCCGTCTTGATTTTTTGAATGATAAAATAAGTTTTCGCTGTTAGCCAGTATAAGGGAGGGTGAATAACGATATTTGGTGACAAAAATCACAAAAAGTATGCGTTTAATTTGCGATACGAATTAATTTTTCACACACTCACAATGCCAGTGAAGCATCAACTGTATCTATAGTTCGTGACACAATAAAAAACAGAGCTGAGAACATGCCTTAAACGGGGTCTCATAGGGGGAAGAAAGTGAGTATTCTAGGTTATTTACAAAAGGTTGGCCGCGCGCTTATGGTGCCGGTCGCCACGCTGCCTGCCGCAGCCATCCTGATGGGTGTCGGCTACTGGATTGACCCCAACGGCTGGGGTAATACCAGCGCGCTGGCGGCGTTCTTTATCAAGTCAGGTTCCGCCATTATCGACAACATGTCCGTGTTGTTCGCGATTGGTGTGGCTTACGGTATGTCCAAAGACAAAGACGGTGCCGCTGCGCTGACCGGTTTTGTCGGTTTCCTCGTGTTAACCACCCTCTGCTCGCCTGCAGCGGTGGCCATGATCCAAAAAATTCCGGCGGACCAGGTTCCGGCGGCGTT
This sequence comes from Enterobacter cloacae complex sp. P16RS2, assembly GCF_014982155.1. Lineage (NCBI taxonomy): Bacteria > Pseudomonadati > Pseudomonadota > Gammaproteobacteria > Enterobacterales > Enterobacteriaceae > Enterobacter > Enterobacter cloacae complex sp. P16RS2. The sequence goes on from NZ_JADCKW010000002.1 coordinate 6,863, forward strand.
CGGTAAGATCAGCAACCAGTTTGTCGGTATCCTTGTGGGTATCATCTCCGCCGAACTGTATAACCGCTTCAGCAGCGTAGAGCTGCCAAAAGCGCTCTCCTTCTTTAGCGGTCGCCGCCTGGTTCCTATCCTGACCTCGTTTGTGATGATCGTTGTTGCGTTCATCATGATGTACGTCTGGCCGATGATCTTCGACGGTCTGGTGAACTTCGGTGAGCACATCCAGAAACTGGGTTCTGTCGGTGCGGGCGTGTATGCGTTCTTCAACCGTCTGCTGATCCCGGTCGGTCTGCACCACGCGCTGAACTCCGTATTCTGGTTCGACGTTGCCGGTATTAACGATATCCCTAACTTCCTGGGTGGCGCACAGTCCATCGAAGCAGGTAAAGCGGTTGTCGGTATCACCGGTCGTTACCAGGCGGGCTTCTTCCCGATCATGATGTTTGGTCTGCCGGGAGCTGCACTGGCTATCTACCACTGCGCGCGTCCAGAGAACAAAGCAAAAGTGCTGGGTATCATGATGGCGGGTGCGTTCGCGGCCTTCTTCACCGGTATCACCGAGCCGCTGGAGTTCTCCTTCATGTTCGTGGCGCCGGTTCTATATGTGATCCACGCCGTGCTGACCGGTATCTCCGTGTTCATCGCTGCCAGCATGCACTGGATTGCCGGTTTCGGTTTCAGCGCCGGTCTGGTGGATATGGTGCTGTCGTCCCGTAACCCGCTGGCGACCCACTGGTGGATGCTGATCCCGCAAGGTCTGGTGTTCTTCGCGATCTACTACATGGTGTTCCGTTTCACTATCACCAAATTCAACCTGATGACCCCGGGTCGTGAACTGGCCGTGGCCGGTAGCGAAGCGGATGGTCAGGATGTGAACGTGAGCGGTGCTCAGGATCAGGACGTTTCAGGCCTGGCGCGTCAGTACATCGCCGCAGTCGGCGGTTCTGATAACCTGACCGGTATCGACGCCTGTATCACTCGTCTGCGTCTGAACGTCAAAGACTCTTCCCTGGTGAACGAAGCGCTGGCTAAACGTCTGGGTGCTTCCGGCGTTATCCGCCTGAACAAAACCAGCGTGCAGATTATCGTTGGCTTCGTAGCAGAGAAAATTGCTAACGCCATGAAAACCACTGGTCCGGTAGCCGCAGCAGACGCTTCTGCCGCACCTGCCGCCGCGCCAGCGGCTGCAAAACCGCAGGCGGTACCGAACGCTAAAACGGTAGCCGCGCTGGTTTCACCTGTAACCGGTGAAGTCGTTGCGATTGAGCAGGTGCCTGACGAAGCCTTCGCCAGCAAAGCGGTTGGTGACGGTGTGGCGGTGAAACCAACGGACAAAACCGTTGTGTCTCCGGCGGCCGGTACCATCGTGAAAATCTTCAACACCAACCACGCGTTCTGCCTCGAAACCGAAAATGGCGCGGAGATCGTTGTCCATATGGGTATCGATACCGTTGCGCTGAACGGTCAGGGCTTTACTCGCCTGGTGGAAGAGGGCGCTGAAGTGGTGGCCGGGCAGCCGATTCTGGAAATGGATCTGGACTTCCTGAACGCCAACGCGCGCTCCATGATAAGCCCGGTCGTTTGCAGCAACATCGATGACTTCAGTGGCCTGGTCATTCAGGCGAAAGGTCAGGTTGTTGCGGGGCAAACGCCGCTGTATGAGATTAAAGGCAAGTAATCGCTCCTGAGTAGAGTCATGCCTTAAGCGGCGGGGGATATCCTCCGCCGCTTTTTTTTGCAGCAAAAGCCCCCATTATTTTCTTCAGAGACGTTTTAAGGGTTGTCACTACGTCCGGCTTATAAGATCATATGCCGTTATACGTTGTTTACGCTTTGAGGAATCCACGATGAGTGAGGCAGAAGCCCGCCCGAGTAACTTTATTCGTCAGATCATCGATGAAGATCTGGCCAGTGGTAAGCACACCACAGTTCATACCCGTTTCCCGCCGGAGCCGAACGGCTACCTGCATATCGGGCATGCGAAGTCCATCTGCCTGAACTTTGGCATTGCGCAAGACTACCAGGGACAGTGCAACCTGCGTTTCGATGACACCAACCCAGTAAAAGAAGACATCGAATACGTTGAGTCCATCAAGAATGACGTGCAATGGCTGGGCTTCAACTGGTCTGGCGATATCTGCTACTCCTCTGACTATTTTGATCAGCTGTACGCCTACGCGGTTGAACTGATCAACAAGGGTCTGGCGTATGTTGACGAACTGTCTGCTGATGAAATCCGTGAATATCGCGGTACGCTGACCGCCCCGGGCAAAAACAGCCCGTTCCGCGATCGCAGCGTGGAAGAGAACCTGGCGCTGTTTGAAAAAATGCGTGCCGGCGGCTTCGAAGAAGGCAAAGCGTGCCTGCGTGCCAAAATCGACATGGCGTCTCCGTTCATCGTGATGCGCGATCCGGTGCTGTACCGCATCAAGTTTGCGGAACACCACCAGACCGGCAACAAGTGGTGCATCTATCCGATGTACGACTTTACCCACTGCATCAGCGATGCGCTGGAAGGCATTACGCACTCCCTGTGTACGCTGGAGTTCCAGGACAACCGTCGTCTGTACGACTGGGTTCTGGATAACATCACCATTCCTGTGCATCCACGCCAGTACGAGTTCTCTCGTCTGAATCTGGAATACACCGTGATGTCCAAGCGTAAGCTGAACCTGCTGGTGACCGACAAGCACGTTGAAGGCTGGGATGACCCACGTATGCCAACCATCTCGGGTCTGCGTCGTCGTGGTTACACTGCCGCCTCTATTCGTGAGTTCTGCAAACGCATCGGCGTGACCAAGCAGGACAACACCATTGAGATGGCCTCCCTGGAATCCTGCATTCGCGAAGATCTCAACGAAAACGCCCCGCGCGCGATGGCGGTTATCGATCCGGTTAAGCTGGTTATCGAAAACTATCCGCAGGGTGAAAGCGAGCTGGTCTCCATGCCTAACCATCCGAACAAACCGGAAATGGGTAGCCGTGACGTGCCGTTCAGCGGTGACATCTGGATTGACCGCGCTGACTTCCGCGAAGAAGCCAACAAGCAGTACAAGCGTCTGGTGCTGGGTAAAGAAGTGCGTCTGCGTAACGCCTACGTCATCAAAGCCGAGCGCGTAGAGAAAGATGCAGAAGGGAATATCACCACCATCTTCTGTTCATATGACGCTGAAACGCTGAGCAAAGATCCGGCGGATGGCCGCAAGGTGAAAGGCGTGATTCACTGGGTGAGCGCTTCCCACGCGCTGCCGGTAGAAATCCGTCTGTACGACCGTCTGTTCAGCGTGCCTAACCCAGGTGCTGCGGAAGATTTCCTGGCGACCATCAACCCGGAATCTCTGGTGATCAAGCAGGGTTATGCGGAGCCTTCTCTGAAAGCCGCTGAAGCGGGCAAAGCGTTCCAGTTTGAACGTGAAGGCTACTTCTGCCTGGACAGCCGTTACAGCACGGCGGAAAAACCGGTATTCAACCGTACCGTAGGTCTGCGTGATACCTGGACGAAGATCGGCGAATAATATTGCTGGTCTGGTCAATGAGAGACAAACGCCGCACCATGCGGCGTTTTTTTATTTAACGATCAGGGTATTAAGACAGGGCCTAAAGAGGCGTGATAAAAATATCAGGTCAATGAGGTGCTACTTATTTTTTTAAAAAAAGTTTGTGTCATTACGAAAAACAAAAAGGTGATAAAAAAGGAAAGAGGTCTCACGTCTAGCTACTGAAATACCTGATAATTCCGTGCCATTCCTCGCCTCCCCGCAAATGTTACAAAGCACTACCAATTATGTGCACTTCGTCATAATCCTGACTTTTGCCCGCTAAAAAGCATTGATAATTCGCGTCGCGAAAAATAACCTAAAGACGGTAGTTAATTCGAGGGTATTTAAAACTACCCCTGACCATTTGGTCTTTTTTATTTACGCCGCTTCAGGCGTTTTAATTCGTCAAAGAGGAATAATCTATGCGTACGTTCAGTGGCAAACGTAGTGCGCTGGCGCTGGCTATTGCCGGTGTGACAGCCATGTCGGGCCTGGTGGTGACACCAGAGGCGAAAGCGGCGGGCTTCATCGACGATTCTACCCTCACGGGCGGTATTTATTACTGGCAGCGTGAACGTGACCGTAAAGACGTCACCGAAGACAAATACAAAACCAACCTTTCTCACTCCACCTGGAACGCCAACCTGGACTTCCAGTCAGGCTATGCCGCGGATATGTTCGGTCTGGATATTGCTGCGTTTACCGCGATTGAAATGGCGGAAAACGGTGACAGCGCCCACCCGAACGAAATTGCCTTCTCCTCCAGCAACAAAGCCTATAAAGAAGACTGGTCCGGGGATAAGAGCGGTATCAGTCTTTATAAAGCCGCTGCAAAATTTAAATACGGTCCGGTTTGGGCGCGCGGTGGTTATATTCAGCCAACCGGTCAGACTCTGTTAGCGCCGCACTGGAGCTTTATGCCGGGTACCTATCAGGGTGCGGAAGCCGGGGCGAATTTTGACTACGGTGATGCGGGGGCGTTGAGCTTCTCCTATATGTGGACCAACGAGTACAAAGCGCCGTGGCACATCGAGATGGACAAGTTCTACCAGAACGATAAAAAAACCAAAGTTGATTACCTGCACTCGCTGGGCGCGAAGTACGACTTCAAAAACGATCTGGTGCTTGAAGCGGCATTCGGTCAGGCACAAGGCTATGTCGATCAGTATTTTGCCAAGGCCAGCTATAAATTCGATGTCGCGGGTAGCCCGCTGAGCACCAGCTACCAGTTCTACGGTACGCGCGACAAGGTCAGCAACGGTGGCGTCAACGACATTTATGACGGCACCGCGTGGCTGCAGGCGTTAACCTTCGGCTACAAGGTCGGTCAGGTTGATTTACGTCTGGAAGGCACATGGGTGAAGGCGGAAGGGCAGCAGGGCTACTTCCTGCAGCGTATGACCCCGACCTACGCCTCCTCCAACGGTCGTCTTGATATCTGGTGGGATAACCGCTCTGACTTCAACGCCGACGGTGAGAAAGCGGTCTTCTTCGGCGCAATGTATGACCTGAAAAACTGGAATCTGCCGGGCTGGGCCGTGGGTGCCTCTTACGCTTACGCCTGGGACGCAAAACCTGCCGATATGGCCACGCCGGATGCATACTACGATCCCAACTATCGCCTGAAAGAGTCTTCCTACAGCCTCGATGCTATCTATACCCTGCAGGATGGCCGCGCGAAAGGCACGATGTTCAAACTGCACTTCACTCAGTATGACAACCACTCCGATATCCCGAGCTATGCGGGCGGTTACGGCAACATCTTCCAGGATGAACGTGACGTGAAATTCATGGTTATTGCCCCATTCACCATTTTCTGATGAACGCACCGGCGGGCTGAGTCCCGCCGGTATGGAGACTGCACATGATGAAAAAAATTGTAATCGTCGCGTTGCTGGCATCAGGGCTGGTGGCGTGTGCTCAGAATCAGGCGCCGAAAGAGGACTCCCGTCTGAAGGAGGCGTATAGCGCCTGCATAAATACTGCGGAAGGATCGCCGGAGAAAATTCAAGCCTGTCAGAGCGTGCTGAACGTGCTGAAGAAAGAGAAAGCGCATGAGCAGTTCGCTACGCAGGAGAACGTCCGCGTGATGGATTACCAGGCCTGTATCCAGGCGCGTAAAACCGGTAACGATCAGGAAGTGGCGAAGCGTTGCGATAAGATCTGGAACGAGATACGCAATAACAATAAATAAGTGCTTTACGCCCGGTGGCGCTGCGCTTACCGGGCCTACAAAGGTGTCATCGCCCGTAGGCCCGGTAAGCGCAGCGCCACCGGGCTTTTTCAGGTAAAAAAAAAGCCAACCTTGCGGCTGGCTCAGAGTATGAATACTGATTATTTCGCGTCGTGCGCGTGGTCGTCTTCGCGGCAGTCGCCTTCAGCGCAGTGACCGTAAAGATACAGGCTGTGGTTCGTCAGGCGGATGCCATGACGCGCCGCGATTTCACGCTGGCGTGATTCAATGGAATCATCGCTGAATTCAATGACCTTGCCGCAATCGAGGCAGATCAGGTGATCGTGGTGCTGCTGCTGGGTCAGTTCGAAAACAGATTTACCGCCTTCGAAATTATGACGGGTAACAATGCCCGCGTCATCAAACTGGTTCAGCACGCGATAGACGGTAGCCAGCCCAATCTCTTCACCCATGTCGATAAGACGTTTATAGAGGTCTTCCGCACTGACATGGTGATTGTCTGGACCCTGAAGCACTTCAAGGATTTTTAACCGAGGAAGCGTAACTTTCAGGCCAGCCTTCTTTAATGCGGTATTGTTGTCAGTCATGCGGAATCTGTCCTGTTGCTAAACGATTCACTTCTGTAGGAAGTGACAGAAAATGCACCCGGGATAATGCGTCTCATTATAGAACTGCCATGGCTAAATGAAAACTGCAAGTCTCAGGCAAAATATGCTTATAAAAATGGGGTATCACCGACAAACCTGCTCAATGGAAAACCACATTTTATCAGGGAGACATTGTACAGGTCTGGGCGAAAAAGTTAAAAGATTGTAGCGATTAATTTAATCGGTTTGACCTGGAGCACGGGCGCAGCCGCCGCTGCGCCGCGATAAAAATCAGGCGTTCAGAATATCGTCCAGGTGCAGTTCCTCACGGATCTGCTTCACCCACTTCTCAACGCGCTCTGCCGTCAGCTCTGGCTGACGGTCTTCGTCGATGGCCAGACCCACGAAATGATCGTCATCGGCCAGGCCTTTAGACGCTTCAAAGTGGTAACCGGCGGTCGGCCAGTGGCCGACGATAACCGCGCCGTTCGGCTCAATGATATCGCGGATGGTGCCCAGCGCGTCACAGAAGTATTCGGCGTAGTCTTCCTGATCGCCACAGCCAAACAGGGCGACCAGCTTACCGTTGAAGTCCACTTCTTCCAGAGTCGGGAAGAAATCATCCCAGTCGCACTGGGCTTCACCGTAGTACCAGGTTGGGATACCCAGCAGCAGAATGTCATAGCCTTCCAGATCTTCTTTGCTGCTCTTGGCGATGTCATGCACATCAGCAACGTCTTTACCGAGCTGTTTTTGAATGTTTTTTGCGATATTTTCGGTATTGCCGGTATCACTGCCAAAGAAAATGCCGATGATTGCCATGAGTAAAATAACCTCTTGAAACTTAATAGTATGGTGGCGCAATTTGGCCACGGATAAGGGGAATAATAGCAGAACTGGCAACCCTGCGGAAACAGCTATCGCGCAGGACTGCACTCTGTGCTAAATGAAAAGGGCGATAAAGGGGATTTTCAGACTTATGCCTGGCTGCGTAACGTCTCAAGCTGGACGAGCAGCATCTCTTCAATGAGCTCGCTGCGGCTGATATTTCGCGCGTCAGCCAGCTCGTTAAGTGCATCGACGGCGTCGGCGTTAAGCTTCAGTTCGACACGCTTAAGCCCACGATTTTTATCGCGTTTAAGCTGGTTGCGTTTATTGATACGCAGCTGTTCATCGCGCGAAAGCGGATTCGTCTTGGGTCGTCCCGGGCGACGCTCATTCGCGAACAGATCTAGTGTCGTACGGTCCGTTTGTTCTTTGGCCATGATTCTGAGACTTCGGGGGAAACACGCCGCCCTGCTAATGCCCGGGCGATAAGCGCGCCATCATACATCACCAAAAACGGCACGCCAACGACTGGAAGCCCGCAGCCTTCCAGTCGCTTTCTTTTTAATCAATTTGCAGTATCAGCGAGATAGCGGCGGATGGCGCGCAGTACGGCGTCCGGTTTTTCCGCATGCACCCAGTGCCCTGCACCGGCAATCACGTGGGCGCGAGCCTGCGGGAATTGGGCCAGCAGCGTGTCGCGGTACGCGTCGGTAACGTAAGGCGAGTTGCCGCCGCGAATAAAGAGAGTAGGGTGTGGCCAGGCGGGGACGGTTTCCCAGCCGACGATGTTATTGTACTGGTCCCAGAGCACCGGCACGTTAAAACGCCATTGCCCGTCAACAAACGACTTCAGCAGAAACTGAACGACGCCTTCTTCATTAAGATGCTCACGCATGACGGCAGCCGCCTGTTGGCGCGTCGCGACACCCGCTTCTGTGACCGCATTAATAGCGGCAAAAATCTCGTCGTGACGACGGACGTCGTAATCCACGGGCGCGACGTCAATCACCACCAGGCCGCTAATACGGTCCGGGGCCAGTGCCGTCAGGGCCATCACCGCTTTGCCACCCATTGAATGCCCGATGAGGGTCACCTTTTGCAGGTCGTGGGCATCCAGCGTATCCAGCAGATCCTGCGCCATCGCCGCGTAGGTCATCTTGTCGGAACGACCGGAAAGACCATGATTGCGCATATCGACCTGTAAAATATCGTGGTCGGTAACCAGATCGCGCGCCAGCACGCCCAGGTTATCCAGACTACCAAAAAGCCCGTGAACCAGTACGATGGGAGAATTATTGTTCAGCGATTGTGCAGTTTGCGCTCGGGTATTCAATTTCATGGCAAAGTTCTTTTTTTACGTATGTCAGGTTAGGGTATCATGTTGACCATTCTGCCGCCCGGCTGCAAGGTTCCAGTTTAATCTGACTTTTGCTGCCAACCTGGTTTGACGCTATCCGCTGTTGGGATTTGACCTTATAATCCCAATGACTTGTATTCAGATAAGATATCGCACTGGATTAAGATGAAAACAATCGAAGTTGATGACGAACTCTATCAGTATATTGCCAGCCAGACGCGGCATATCGGGGAGAGCGCGTCCGACATTTTACGGCGCATGCTTAAAATTTCCGCCGCTTCACAGCCTGCTACCCCAGTCACCAAAGATGTCGTGTCTCAGCCGAGCGTTGTTGCACAAGCAAAACCTGCCGTGACGCCTGCAAAAGATAAAGTGCGCGCGATGCGCGAGCTGCTGCTCTCCGATGAATACGCGGAGCAGAAAAAGGCGGTTAACCGCTTTATGCTGGTGCTGTCTACACTTTACTCACTGGATAACAAAGCGTTTGCTGAAGCGACCGAGTCGCTTCACGGCCGTACTCGCGTCTATTTCGCGGGCGACGAGCAGACGCTGCTGCAAAATGGCAATCAAACCAAACCCAAACATGTTCCTGGCACCCCGTACTGGGTGATCACCAATACCAATACGGGCCGCAAGTGCAGCATGATTGAACACATCATGCAGTCCATGCAGTTCCCGGCGGAATTGATTGAAAAGGTTTGCGGTACAATTTAACCCTTGCATCAGAAGGACCCGGTAATGGCAAATCACAGCCGTGCAGGCCAACCTGCACAACAAAGCGATTTGATTAACGTCGCTCAGCTGACCGCGCAGTATTATGTGCTGAAACCGGTCGTGGGCAACGCAGAACACGCAGTGAAGTTTGGTACATCTGGTCACCGCGGCAGCGCGGCGCGCCACAGCTTTAACGAACCGCACATTCTAGCCATTGCTCAGGCCATTGCGGAAGAGCGCGCTAAAAACGGCGTTACCGGTCCGTGCTACGTGGGGAAAGATACCCATGCCCTGTCTGAACCGGCATTCATCTCTGTTGTGGAAGTGCTGGCGGCAAACGGCGTTGATGTGATTGTTCAGGAGAACAACGGCTTTACCCCGACGCCTGCGGTCTCTAACGCCATCCTGGTACACAACAAAAAAGGTGGTGCGCTGGCGGACGGTATCGTTATCACGCCATCCCACAACCCGCCGGAAGACGGTGGTATCAAATACAACCCGCCTAACGGTGGCCCGGCCGACACTAACGTCACCAAAGTGGTGGAAGATCGTGCGAACGCGCTGCTGGCTGACGGTCTGAAAGGCGTGAAGCGCATTTCTCTGGATGCTGCCATGGCGTCCGGTCACGTGAAAGAGCAGGATCTGGTTCAGCCGTTCGTGGAAGGGCTGGCGGATATCGTCGATATGGCGGCCATCCAGAAAGCCGGCCTGAAGCTGGGCGTGGATCCGCTGGGCGGCTCCGGTATCGAATACTGGAAACGTATCGCCGAGCATTACAAGCTGGATCTGACCATCGTGAACGATCACGTCGATCAGACCTTCCGCTTTATGCACCTGGACAAAGACGGCGCGATCCGTATGGACTGCTCCTCCGAGTGCGCGATGGCGGGCCTGCTGGCGCTGCGTGATAAATTCGATCTGGCGTTTGCTAACGACCCGGATTATGACCGTCACGGTATCGTCACCCCTGCCGGGCTGATGAACCCGAACCACTATCTGGCCGTCGCAATTAACTATCTGTTCCAGCACCGCCCGCAGTGGGGCAAAGAGGTGGCCGTCGGTAAAACGCTGGTTTCCTCCGCGATGATCGACCGCGTGGTCGAGGCCCTGGGTCGCAAGCTGGTGGAAGTGCCGGTCGGCTTCAAATGGTTCGTTGACGGTTTGCACGACGGCAGCTTCGGCTTTGGCGGTGAAGAGAGCGCGGGCGCATCTTTCCTGCGTTTCGACGGCACGCCATGGTCAACCGATAAAGACGGCATCATCATGTGCCTGCTTGCGGCGGAAATTACCGCTGTCACCGGTAAGAACCCGCAGGAACATTACAATGACCTGGCGGCACGCTTTGGTGCACCAAGCTATAACCGTATTCAGGCTGGCGCGACGTCAGCCCAGAAAGCGGCCCTGTCCAAACTCTCTCCTGAGATGGTCAGCGCAAGCACCCTGGCGGGCGATCCGATCACTGCTCGTCTGACGGCGGCACCGGGCAACGGCGCATCCATTGGTGGTCTGAAAGTGATGACCGAGAACGGCTGGTTCGCCGCGCGTCCGTCCGGTACGGAAGATGCGTACAAAATCTATTGCGAAAGCTTCCTCGGCGCTGAGCACCGTCAGCAGATTGAGAAAGAAGCGGTAGAGATTGTCAGCGAAGTGCTGAAAAACGCGTAAGTGCGGTATGGGTGCGGGCTGATGCCCTCACCCCGGCCCTCTCCCATAGGGAGAGGGAGAAAACACTAAAAACGGCAACCCATGGGTTGCCGTTTTGCTTTTACTTAACTGTGCTTGTTCTTCAATTCAAACCGTGGTGACACCAGACCGTACAGCGTCCAGCCCATAAAGGTCACCATTGCCCCGTAGAGCATCGCTTCCTGGCCGGATGAGTAGAGCGCATAGAAGCTGTAGATTGCCCCAATCAGCGCCACGATATTGGCCGCACGCGCTTTGCGTGGATCCACCTTCGCCACCTTCTGGATGATCACCAGCGCTGCCATCGACAGAATATACGGAATGATGTTCGTCACCACCGCCAGGTTAACCAGCACGTTGAACTGGCTGTTCAGCGACGGGCTAATGGTCATCAACGATAATCCACTCTGGAAGATAACAATCGCCAGCATGCCCTGCACCGGCGCATCCGATTTGGTCACGCGGGAGAAGATTTTCGGGAAGTAACCTTCATCGGCCGAGGATTTAAACACCTGCGCGATGGTGAACTGCCAGCCGAGGAGTGAACCGCAGCACGACATGACCATCAGACCCATAATCACTTTCCCGACTTCCGGCGTGAACATCTGCGCGAAGGCCAGTCCGAACGGCGCCGTAGAGTTAGCAAGATCCATGTTTGGCACAATCCCGGCAATCACGTTAGTCGAGACGATATAGATCACCGCCGCGCCCAGCGTACCGCCGAGGACCGCAATCGGCACGTTCTTTTCCGGATTCTCTACCACTTCCGCGTTCGCGCAGGCGGATTCCAGACCCAGGAAGGCCCAGAGCGTCATGGCGATAGAAGAGCCGACCGCGGTAAAGAACGGCACATGGTGCGGGTTCCAGGAGTTGGCGTAGAGCGTCGGGCTAAACCAGAACCAGCCGATGATGCACAGGCCGATAACCGGGATAATCACGCCCCAGACGGTGATGCTTGAGAGCTGTCCGGTGATACGCGCGCCGCCAAAGTTAGCCACGGTGCAGATCCACAGCACGCCGATGGTCGCCAGCCCAATTTGCACAGGACTGAGCGTCGCGCCAAACAGCTCCGTACCGTAACCCACGGCTGAGATGGCAATCGCCACGTTGGCGATCAGCAGCGACACGCCGTAGGTGTAGTTGGCCATAAAGTTGCCCGACTTGCCAAAGGCGTATTCGGCATAGCCGCCCATGCCGCCTGACTTACGGCTGAACATCCCGCACTTGGCGAACGCCCACGCCAGCGCCATTGAACCGACTGCCGTCACCAGCCAGGAGATGATAGAGATGGTACCCACCTCTGCCAGTTTGGTGGGCAGCATGATAATCCCGGAGCCCATCATGTTCACCATGGTGAGGATGGTCAGCTGCACCACGCCCATCTTATTGGACTTACTCATAATTTCTCTCCTTTCAGCAGCGCGGGCTGAGCGGCGGGTTGTTTGATAACGTTACAGCGAACCTGTTTGCGACCCTCACACTCCTCGACGTACACACCCTGCAGCTCCGGCGCGAAGCCCGGCAGAAGGTTGATGCCTTCTTCCAGCGCGGCAAAGTAGCGCAGCACGGAACCGCCCCAGACTTCCCCTGGAACCACGCACAATACCCCCGGTGGATAAGGGAGCGCGCCTTCGGCGGCGATGCGGCCTTCCGCGTCGCGCAGGGAGACCAGTTCAACCTCACCGCGCAGATAGGCGTAGTTCGCGTCCTGCGGGTTCATCATCACGCGCGGGAAGTGAGACTTGCGGAACATCTCTTTCTGCAGCTGTTTCACGTTGTGGCGGGCGTACAGGTCATGCATTTCCTGGCAGATCTGGCGCAGGGTGTAATCCGCGTAACGTTCCGGATGTTGTTTGTAGAGAGAAGGCAGGACGTCTTTCAGCGGAACATCGCTCTCGAGCAGTTTTTCGAAGCGCACCAGCTGCGCCACCAGCTGCTGCAGTTTGCCCATATCTTCCGCAGGCGTGAGCAGGAACAGGATCGAGTTGAGATCGCATTTTTCCGGCACGATGCCGTTTTCACGCAGGAAGTTGGCAAGGATAGTGGCGGGCACGCCGAAGTCGTCATACTCCCCGGTGCGGGCGTTGATGCCCGGTGTGGTCAGCAGGAGCTTGCACGGGTCGATAAAATACTGATGCTCAGCGTAGCCTTCAAAAGCGTGCCAGTTTTCACCCGGTACGAAGTGGAAGAAGCGCAGATCGGTCGCAATTTCCGCCGTGTCCCAGCTTTCCCACGGGCGGCCATCCACCGTTTCCGGCACGAAGGGGCGCAGATACCGGCAGTTCTCCAGGATCAGCTTGCGCGCTTCGATACCGTTCACCACGCAATCCATCCACATGTTGCGGCCGCTCTGGCCTTCATGCATACGGGCGTTAATGTCCAGCGCAGCGAACAGCGGATAAAACGGGCTGGTGGAGGCGTGCATCATAAAGGCATTGTTCAGCCGCTTGTGCGGGACATAGCGCTGTTGCCCTTTGATATGGCTGTCTTTCTTATGGATTTGCGAGGTCTGCGAGAAGCCGGCCTGCTGTTTATGCACGGACTGGGTGACCAGGATCCCCGGATCGTTTTCGTTCAGCTCCAGCAGCAGCGGAGAGCAGTCGGCCATCATCGGAATAAACTGCTCGTAACCCACCCAGGCCGAGTCAAACAGAATGTAATCACACAGATGCCCAATCTTATCCACCACCTGACGGGCGTTATAGATGGTGCCATCGTAGGTACCCAGCTGGATCACAGCCAGACGGAACGGACGCGCATCGCGCGCACGGCCCGATGCAACTTCGGCCACCAGCTCGCGCAGGTACTGTTCTTCAAAACAGTGGGCGTCAATGCCGCCGATAAAGCCGTACGGGTTGCGCGCGGTTTCCAGATAGACCGGCGTTGCGCCTGCCTGGAGTAGGGCACCGTGATGGTTGGATTTGTGGTTGTTGCGGTCGAACAGCACCAGGTCGCCCGGCGTGAGCAGGGCGTTAAGTACCACTTTGTTGGATGACGAGGTGCCGTTCAGCACGAAGTAGGTCTTATCGGCATTAAAGACCTTCGCCGCATGTTGCTGCGCAATGCACGGCGCGCCTTCGTGAATCAGCAGATCGCCCATCGCCACGTCGGCGTTACACAGGTCGGAGCGGAAAAGCGTCTCGCCAAAGAAATCCACAAACTGATTACCGGCAGGATGACGGCGGAAGAACTGGCCACCCTGATGCCCCGGGCAGTCAAACGCGCTGTTGCCCTGCTTCACATAGTCGACAAGGGCGCGGAAAAACGGCGGGCGCAGCTGGGTTTCATACTTCTGGGCCGCCGCTTCCAGCTGGCGTCCATAAAAGTCGTTGCTGGTGTCTGAATACTCAAATACGCCGTGAATGCGCGATAAATAGTCTGCCGGAATGAATTCCTCTTTGTGCGTCGCGACAAAAACAGGAATGCCAAAACCGGTGGCTTCTATTTCGTCCAGGATACCGCTGGCAATATCCGTGACCGCCAGAACAATGGCGGCAACATCAATATAATCAGAGGCGCGGACATCTACCAGTTCACGCTGGGTAGTAAAGCAATCCGGACATGCACGGCTGGCTGCGATTTTTAAACTTTTCATCTTTCTCTCTTTATTTTAGGTAATAAGCGTCCCTCGATTTCCTGCAAGAAAGAAATCGATAATTTACCGGAAAAAAAGCAAAGGGTGGCCGCTGATTAAAATCAGTGAATTGCTTTTTTGATGATTGAAATTCAGTCCGCCCGGTGCGGATGAGTCTGAATTAAAATGAATGAGCGCACGAGTTCACAGGCAATCGCCTGTAAAATAAGGTGTTTCAGGATAACCTGTAAGCGGGTGCGCCAGAAGTCGAAGGACTACCGGGCATTAAAGAGATGAAAGTCAAAGCAGTTTCGGTGGGCAAACATCATGATATGTGTTGTCCGCCTTATATGGGGCATTAAGCGATTGTTGTTTTCCATGTTTCATTTTCCTTTCAGTAATTGAAAGCATGGTCATTTTATCCAGGAAAAGGCGATTAACCGTGAGGTAGATCACCGTTAACCGATCAAATCAGAAATAAATATTCGTTTTAGATGAATATCGCAGATCAAAATTCTGATTTGTTGGTGTTACGTTAACAGGTTGTGTTATCAATGTTTTAAATGAAAAAGAATAACCCGTAAAA
>NZ_JADCKW010000002.1:22007-57810 GCF_014982155.1 Enterobacter cloacae complex sp. P16RS2
GAATAACCCGTAAAAATAATGCATGGGTTATTTATGAAATATTTTCTGAGGTATTTTGATTTTATTTAAAAATAAAATGAATAGTTATTCAAAGCATAAACCGATAACCGATACCGGTTTCAGTTAATAAATGGCGAGGGCGAGCGGGGTCAACTTCGAGTTTCTGACGAAGATGTCCCATATATATGCGTAAATAATGACTATGTTCCACCGCGTTGGGCCCCCACACCTGACTTAGCAGCTGGCGTTGGGTGAGAACCTTGCCGTGGTTGTTGAGCAGAACGGCGAGCAGGCGAAATTCTATTGGCGTCAGATGGATTTCTTCTTCACCGCGCACAATGCGCCGCGCGGCCAGGTCAACCCGGATATCCCCAAACGCGTAGGTTGGGTCAGCGGGCGTGGTTGCGCTGTGGCGACGCAGCGCCACGCGAAGGCGAGCCTGTAACTCGCCGATACCAAAAGGTTTAATCAGATAGTCATCCGCCCCGGCATCCAGCGCCGCGATTTTATCCGTCTCTTCCGTACGCGCGGAGAGCACGAGGATCGGCATCTGGCTCCACTGACGAACTTCCCGGATAAAATCGATGCCGTCGCCGTCCGGCAGACCAAGATCGAGGATCACCAGGTCCGGCTTGCGGGTGGCGGCTTCAATTAAACCCCGCTGAAGCGTACCCGCATCATGAACGCGCAGACCGTCCCCTTCCAGCGCAGCGCGCAGAAAACGGCTAATGGCGATCTCATCTTCAACAATCAGAACGTTGATCACAAATCCTCTGGTAATTCATTAAGTTCTGGCGGGGTTTCCAGAGGAAGTGTAACACAAAACCGCGCGCCGCCTTCGGGACGATTCTCTGCGGAGATGGACCCGCCATGGACGTCAATGATCGCCTGGCAAATCGCCAGCCCCAGCCCCACGCCCGGAATGGCCGACTCCTTATTGCCGCGCGCGAATTTTTCGAAAATAGCCAACTCCTGCCCGGCGGGAATGCCGGGTCCGGTATCCCAGACGTCAAGATGAAGCGTGCCGTCGTCCACCGTCGCATCCACGCCAATTTGCGCGCTGGCGCCCGCATATTTTCCGGCATTTTCCAGCAGGTTGATCAGCACCCGTTCAAACAGCGGACCATCAACGTGAATTAAGGTCAGGGGCTCGGGCATGTTCAGCGCAATATGCCGCCCGCCCAGGCCGGGTTCGAGCATTTTCAGGGCGCTGCCCACCACCTCTTCAAGCGTGAGCCACTCTTTTTTGAGGTTAAAACCGCCTGACTGGATACGCGCCATATCGAGCAGGTTATTCACCAGACGCGTGGTATTCAGGACATGCTGGCGGATCTCGCTGGCCTGAAGGGCGTGTTTAGAGCCTTCCGCCGCCAGGTCGAGCGTCAGGATTTCTGACTGACCAAACAGGACGGTGAGCGGGGTTCGCAGATCGTGAGAGAGCGCCGCCAGCAGCGAGTTACGAATGCTTTCTCGCTCGCTCGCCAGCCGGGCCTGTTCTTCGCTGGCGGTGAGGGCCAGCCGCTCCAGCGCGCTGGCAACCAGCAGCGTAAAGGTCTCCAGCAGCCGCTGCTGTTCGGGGATCATCAGCTGGCGCAGGTTTGAGGGCTCAACAATCACCAGCCCCTGATTTTTATCGGCGCTGCGCAGCGGCAGAATTTGATAGGGCACGCCGGGCAGGGTGTCGGTCCCTGCGCCCGCAGGTAACCCTTTGTCAAAGCTCCAGCGCGCGATGGCTTCGTCCCAGGGCGTCATGCCTGAGGCCGACGTCAGCGGGCGCAGCTTGCCGTGTTCGTCCGGGAGCAAAATCAGGTTGCTGGCATGAAACGTCGAACGAATAAACTGCTCGCTGGTCTGCACGATATCCAGCGGCGTGCGTCCCACCGCCAGCGATTTCGACATCTCATAGAGATGGCGCGTGCGCTGCTCGCGATAGCGGGCAATACGCGCCTGATAGCGCACGCCCGCCGTCAGATTCCCGATCACCAGCCCGACGGTGAGCATCACCGCGAAGGTAAGAATGTACTGTACGTCCGACACGGCGAGCGTCCCGCGGGGGGCAATAAAGAACAGATCGAAGCTGATGACGTTGATGACCGTCGCCAGTACCGACGGCCAGCGACCGTAAAAGAGCGCCACCACCACCACGCCAAGCAGGTAGATCATCACCAGGTTGGCGGCATCAAACGCGATCAGCCACTGGCTGGCAATCACGGTAATCAGGGCGCAGAGCACGACGGCGACAAGACAGCCGCGCAGCTGAATGCGCCATTTATCGCTGAAGGCACGGCTGTCCGGCGCGCGGCTGGGTAACGGCGTGGGCTTATCATCCAGCGCCACGATCACCAGGTCCAGATCCGGTGCGCGGCGGGCCAGCTTGTCGGCAAAGGATTCGCGGCTAAACCAGCGGCGATGCTGGCGACGGCCAATCACGATTTTCCCCAGATTGTGCTCACGGGCGTAGCGCAAAATGGCTTTATCTTCCTGAGGGTCAGAAAGGGTGGCGGTTTCGGCACCCAGCTCCTGCGCCAGGCGAAGCGAACTCAATATCGCGCGGCGCTGGTTCTCGGGCAGCGCGTGCAGCTGCGGCGTTTCGACATAAACCGCATGCCAGACGCTGCCAAATTTGGCCGCCAGGCGCGCGGCGGTGCGGACAAGCTTTTCATTGCCGCTGCCGTGCCCTACGCACAGAAGGATGGCATCTCGCGTATGCCAGACGCGCTCCTGGCCCTGCAGGTCGCGCCAGGCTCGCATCTGATCGTCGACGCGATCGGCAGTACGACGCAGGGCCAGCTCGCGCAGGGCAATCAGGTTGCCTTTACGGAAGAAATGCTCGATGGCGCGCTCGGCCTGGCCGGCGATATAGACTTTGCCTTCATGCAGGCGCTGGCGCAAATCGTCGGGGGGCAGGTCGACCAGTACCACTTCATCGGCAGAATCAAAGAAGGGGTCGGGCACCGTCTCGCGTACCTGAATGCCGGTCACGCCGCTGACCACGTCGTTCAGGCTCTCCAGATGCTGAACGTTAACCGTCGTGAATACATCGATGCCGGCTTCGAGTAGTTCTTCTACATCCTGCCAGCGTTTTGGATGGCGTGAGCCTGGCGCATTGCTGTGGGCCAGTTCGTCCATCAGGATAAGGGCGGGACGGCGGGCGAGGGCGGCATCGAGATCGAATTCGGTGACTAACCGACCGCGGTGGCTGATGCGGCGGGGCGGCTGGGTGGCCAGCCCCTTCAGCAGCGATGCGGTCTCTTTGCGTCCGTGGGTTTCTACCACGCCTATCAATATATCGAGCCCCTGCGCCCGAAGCCGCTGGGCTTCCGTCAGCATGGCGAAGGTTTTCCCGACGCCTGCGCAGGCGCCAAAGAAAATTTTCAGTTTGCCGCGATGGGCTTCGGCCGTCTGTTCAAGCAGCCTGTCCGGATCCGGGCGCATGGGCTCGTCGGTCATTTAGTTTTTCCTTAGCGCGTCCAGCGCCAGATTCAGCTCAACAATATTCACCACGGGCATGCCGATAAAGCCGACCAGCGGCTTTTGCGTGTGCTCTGCAACCAGCTGGCTAACCTGCTCGACGGTCAGCTGACGGGCCGCGGCGACGCGCGGGATTTGCCATGCCGCGGCTGCCGGCGTCAGGCTGTAGTCCAGCCCGCTGGCCGAGGCGGTCACCAGCTCTACGGGCACCTCACGGCTGGCCTGCGGATTAGCGGCGCGCAGGGCTGCCACGCGCTCAGCAACGGCTTTGTCCAGCTCGGGGTTGCTGCCCGCCAGGTTACTGCCGCCGGATGCCATCGGATTATACGGGCTTTCGGCAGTGGCGGAAGGGCGTCCCTGGAAGTAACGGGCATCCGTAAAGTTCTGACCAATCAGGCGCGAACCGCGGTTTTCACCGTTTTGCATAATCAGCGAGCCGTTGGCCCGATCCTTAAACCACCACTGGCCCAGCGCGGTGGTCACCAGCGGGTACAGCCCGCCGGTAATGAGAGACAGCAGAATAAACAGAAGTATAGCGGGGCGTAACATCGTCATTTGATTCACCTTTTAAACCAGGCCGAACAGCGTCAACAGCAGGTCGATAACTTTGATACCGATGAAAGGCACCACCAGCCCGCCCAGACCGTAAATCCACAGGTTGCGGCGCAGCATGGCGGCGGCCGTGAGCGGCTTATAGCTCACGCCTTTCAGCGCCAGCGGGATCAGGAAGACAATAATCAGGGCGTTAAAGATCACTGCGCTCAGAATGGCCGATGCCGGAGAGTGCAGGTGCATCACGTTCAACGCGTTTAATTGCGGGTAGGTCGCAGCAAACGCCGCCGGAATGATGGCGAAATATTTCGCCACATCGTTGGCGATACTGAACGTAGTCAGCGACCCGCGCGTCATCAGCATCTGCTTGCCAATGTGCACCACTTCAATCAGCTTGGTCGGGTTAGAGTCGAGGTCGACCATGTTGCCCGCCTCTTTTGCCGCCTGGGTACCGGAGTTCATTGCCACCGCCACGTCGGCCTGCGCCAGGGCAGGGGCGTCGTTGGTACCGTCGCCGGTCATCGCCACCAGGCGGCCTTCCGCCTGATACTGACGAATCAACGCCAGTTTCGCTTCCGGTGTGGCTTCGGAAAGAAAATCATCCACGCCCGCTTCGGCGGCAATCGCCGCGGCGGTAAGACGGTTATCCCCGGTGATCATCACCGTTTTGATCCCCATTTTACGCAGCTGGGCAAAGCGCTCCTTGATACCGCCTTTGACGATATCCTTCAGGGCAATCACCCCCAGCACGTGTGCGCCCTCGGCCACCACCAGCGGCGTCGCCCCCTGACGGGCCACGCTTTCGACCAGGCTGTCCACTTCAGGTGGGAAGTGGCCGTTGTTGGCCTCAATGTGGCGACGGATAGCGTCAACAGAGCCTTTGCGGATCATGCGATCCTGAATGTTAATGCCGCTCATGCGGGTTTGCGCCGTGAAGGGCACGAAAGTGGCGTGCAGGCTCTGGACGTCGCGCTGGCGCAGGTTAAAGCGCTGCTTGGCGAGGATCACGATACTGCGGCCTTCCGGGGTTTCATCGGCAAGCGAAGAGAGTTGTGCGGCATCCGCCAGCGTTTTTTCATCCACGCCGGGGGCGGGCAGGAAATCTGACGCCTGGCGGTTACCGAGGGTAATGGTCCCGGTTTTATCCAGCAGTAAGACGTCCACGTCACCGGCGGCTTCCACCGCCCGCCCGCTGGTGGCGATGACGTTGGCACCGAGCATACGGCTCATGCCGGCTACGCCGATGGCTGACAGCAGGCCACCAATGGTGGTGGGGATCAGGCAGACCAGCAGCGCCACCAGCACCGTGATGGTGACCGCGGTGCCGCCATAGGCTGAGAACGGCCACAGCGTCGCGGTTGCCAGCAGGAAGACGATGGTCAGGGCCACCAGCAGGATGGTCAGGGCAATCTCGTTCGGCGTTTTACGACGCTGCGCGCCTTCCACCATGGCGATCATCCGGTCGAGGAAGGTTTCCCCCGGGTTAACGCTACACTGGATCACCAGCCAGTCGGAGAGAATGCGCGTCCCGCCCGTCACGGAGGCGAAATCGCCGCCGGATTCGCGGATAACCGGCGCGGACTCCCCTGTAATGGCGCTTTCATCCACCGAGGCGCCCCCTTCGATGACTTCACCGTCGCAAGGGATAATGTCACCGGCCTCTACCAGAACCACATCGCCTTTGCGCAGTTCATCAGCCGGAACGTGGTCCATCTGCGCGCCGTATTTCGGTTCACGTAGCTTGCGCGCGAAGGCGGTTTTCTTCACCCCTTTCAGGCTGTTGGCCTGGGCTTTACTCCGGCCTTCCGCCAGCGCTTCCGCAAAGTTGGCGAACAGCACGGTAAACCATAGCCACAGGCTGATGGCGCCGGTAAACATCGCATTTCCCGGCATGTGGCCCGTACCCATGGCAATCGCCAGGGCGGTGGTCAGCACGCTTCCCGCCCAGACAATAAACATCACCGGGTTGTGCCACTGCACGCGCGGACTCAGCTTTTTCACCGCATCCATGAGCGCCTGGCGAACTAATGACGGTTCGAACAGGGCCAGTTGTTTACGACTCATGACAATTTCTCCGCAAAATCAGCGTAAAGAGAGGTATTCCGCGACCGGGCCTAACGCGAGGGCGGGGATAAAGGTCAGGGCGCCGACCAGTAAAACGGTACCCGTCAGCAGGCCGATAAACAGCGCGCCGTGGGTCGGCAATGTCCCGGTGGTGGTCGGTTGGATTTTTTTATTCACCAGCGATCCGGCAATCGCCAACACCGGCACAATGATCCCGAAGCGACCCACAAACATGCAGAACGCCAGCAGGCAGTTCCAGAACGGTGAGTTGGCGCTTAAGCCCGCAAAGGCGCTGCCGTTGTTGTTGGCGGCAGAAGAGACGGCATACAGCACTTCGCTAAAACCGTGAATGCCGGGGTTAAAGATGCCGCTGCGTCCGGCCTCGGTCATCAGCGCAAGCGCGGTGCCAAGAAGCACAAGCGCAGGGGTGACCAGAATCGCCAGCGCGGTTAATTTCATCTCGCGAACGTCGATTTTTTTACCGAGGTATTCCGGGGTGCGGCCAATCATCAAACCGGCAATAAACACCGCCAGCAGCACGAACAGCAGCATGCCGTAAAGACCCGAGCCCACGCCGCCAAAGACGACTTCACCAATCTGCATCAGCCACATCGGGATCATGCCACCCAGCGCCGTAAAGGAATCGTGCATGGCGTTGACTGCCCCGCACGAAGCCGCCGTGGTGACCACCGCATACAGGCTGCTGGCGAGAATGCCAAAGCGGCTCTCTTTACCTTCCATGTTGATATTGCTGTTGGCCCCCAGCTGCATGAAATGGCTGTTGCCGCTCCATTCAGCCCACATCACCAGCGCCACGCAGACCACAAAGATCAGAGACATGGTCCAGAGCAAGGTGCGGCCCTGACGGCGATCGTTAACCACATCACCAAAGGCAAAGCAGAGCGCGGCGGGGATCAGGAAAATCGCCAGCATCTGCACAAAATTGGTCAATGCGGTAGGGTTTTCAAACGGATGTGACGAGTTGGCGTTGAAGAAGCCCCCCCCGTTCGTTCCGAGCATTTTGATGGCTTCCTGTGACGCCACTGGCCCCATCGGCAGGAGCTGTTTTGCACCTTCCAGCGAGGTATAGGACGCGTAAGGCATCAGGTTTTGCAGGGTGCCCTGCTGGATAAAGAACAGCGCGATCAGCAGCGCAATTGGCAGCAGGATCCACAGCGTAATGCGGGTCAGATCCACCCACGCGTTACCCAGGGTATTGATTTTCTGACGCGCAAAAGCACGCGTCAGCGCGAAGATCACCGCGATACCGCTGGCGGCAGAGAGGAAGTTTTGCACGGTTAGCCCGACCATCTGGCTGAAGTAGCTCAGCGTGGTTTCACCGGCGTAGGACTGCCAGTTGGTGTTAGTGACAAAACTCACCGCCGTGTTCAGCGCAAGATGCCAGGACAGGCCCGGTAACTGTTGCGGATTCAGCGGCAGGATGCCCTGCAACATCAGAATGGCAAAAAGCGCAATGAGCCCAACGATATTCAGCAGCAGAATGGCTATCAGATACTGACGCCAGTTCATCTCCCGATCCTCTATTCCCAGTACGCGCCAGATCCCTTTTTCAACGCTTCCCGTGCCGGGCAAAGGAACGTTGTTGATCAATCGTGCCAGTCCCGATCCCAGTGGCCTTGCCAGAATGAACAGTACCACTAAGAAGCTGGCAATAAGCAGAAACGCCTGAGCAGCCATCAGAAGGCCTCCGCATTTATCAGGGCATAGACCAGATAACCCAATAACAGGAACACCAGCACGATGCCGGCAATAAGACCTGCACTCACAATCCACCTCCGGGTGACTTTCGTTGTTGTACTAACGGTAGGATTTCCGGCGCAAAGATTTCGCAAAAATGGGGAGGGCGGGTGTAAAAAAAGTATAAAAATGGCAAAGCCCACAATTTAACTATTGATAAGTAAACCGTTAACTTTTTTGTAACTTAATTACGGAGAGAATGTAAATATTCCCTAAATGGGCAAAAATAAGTGGTCGGATGAGTAGTAAAATTACAAACAAAGCGATATTATTTTAGCCAGGTCACAGATTTTGAATTTTCCGGATGACGTTTCCGGCCAACTATAGGGGAGAAAAATATGGATCTTTATAAAGAGTATCCGGCTCATATCGTGTTCTTGCGCCGCGCTTTCGCCGTAGTGGCTGGCGTGCTGGCTCTGCCGGTGATGCTGTTCTGGAAAGATCGTGCACGTTTTTACAGCTATCTGCACCGCGTCTGGGCGAAAACCAGCGAGAAGCCGGTGTGGATGGATAAGGCCGAGAAAGCGACCTGCGATTTCTACTGATACTAAGACTACACACATAGCAATAAAAAAACCGCCAACAGCAATGTGGCGGTTTTTTTGTCCCTCGGGATTCGCGGTCCGTTGGGTGGTTTTGCAGCCCCTACCCGGGATTTTTATCATACCCTCCTGTAAGCAGATGGCAATCCCTCGAAGCCTTTATAAATTCCTAATTTTATTCGAGTATCTTACCTTCTCAGCGGATGTTAATTATGATGCTGCGTCCCTTTCCGCCATCTCGCAAATGGGCATCGGTCCTGGGAAAGGTGTATTTACAGCCGTAAAGCAGCCCGCCTACCCGGGCTTGTGTCCACCGACTTATCACCGGTGGTGAACGGTGGAGCGGTTAGCAGCAGGGACCGCATAATGAAACGCTATTTTTGCATCGCGTTCATTGTCGCCAGCGTACTCGTTGTAAAGAGCGATGAGCCGAATGGGTTTGTCGCTTTATCCACGATAGCGCAGGACAAGTAGCGCCAAGGCCGCCTCGGGCGGCCTTTTTTATTTCATCCCGTCTACACTTCATGGCAAAGTAGTTCAATGCATGCTTTTTCCTTTTACGGCATGCCCTTACGGACATAATGGATAATTGCCTGGAGTTTTATGCCCACCCATCTGGTTTGGTTTCGCGCGGACCTGCGCGTACATGACAACATCGCCCTTGCGGCAGCCTGCCGCGCCAAAGACGCTAACGTACTGGCACTGTTTATGGCCACGCCCGAGCAGTGGCGGCAGCACGATATGGCCCCCCGGCAGGCGGCCTTGCTCCGGGCGTATCTGAACGATCTGCAGCACTCGCTTGCCGGAAAAGGCATACCGCTTCTCTATAAAGAGGTGGGTGATTTTGCCGCACAGCTTCAGACGGTGCAGGAGATCTGTAAGCAGCACAAGGTCACGCATCTTTTTTACAACTATCAGTACGAATTCAACGAGCAGCAGCGCGACCGTCAGCTGGAGAAGATGCTGGAAGGGGTGGTCTGCGAAGGGTTTGATGACAGCGTAATGCTGGCACCGGGCAGCGTGATGACCGGCAACCACGAGATGTATAAAGTTTTTACTCCGTTCAAAAATGCCTTTATCAAACGTCTGAAAGAGGCGCTGCCGGAGTGCGTTGCCGCGCCTGCCGTGCGAGGCGAAGCCATAAAAGAGCTGCCTGAGCTGACGTTTGATTACCCTCAGCAGCCGTTTGATGAAACGCTATTCCCCGCCGATGAGAAAGCGACCATCGCCCAACTGCGCCAGTTCTGCAAGCAGGACGCGGCCAGTTACGACGCGCGTCGAGATTTTCCCGCCATCGAGGGTACCAGCCGCCTGTCGGCCAGTCTGGCGCTGGGCGCGATCTCACCGCGCCAGTGTTTGCATCGTCTGCTGGCGGAGCAGCCGCAGGCGCTGGAGGGCGGCGCAGGGTCTGTCTGGCTGAATGAACTTATCTGGCGCGAGTTCTACCGCCATCTGATGACGTATCACCCTGATTTATGTAAACATCGGCCCTTCATTGGCTGGACCGATAATGTAAAGTGGCAATCGAATGATAAGCAGCTGAAAGCCTGGCAAAGTGGGCAGACGGGCTATCCGATAGTCGATGCCGCCATGCGTCAGCTTAATGAGACGGGGTGGATGCACAACCGCCTGCGGATGATTACCGCCAGCTTTCTGGTGAAGGATCTGCTTATCGACTGGCGTATCGGAGAGCGCTATTTTATCTCTCAGCTGATCGATGGCGATCTCGCGGCGAATAACGGCGGCTGGCAGTGGGCGGCCTCTACCGGCACCGATGCCGCACCCTATTTCCGGATTTTCAATCCGACCACGCAGGGGCAAAAATTTGATGCGGACGGCGAGTTTATCCGCCGCTGGGTGCCTGAACTTAACGGTATACCTGCTAAAGCGATCCACGAACCGTGGGCATGGGCGGATAAACAGCGTGTAAAGCTGGATTACCCTCGTCCGATTGTCGACCATAAACAGGCGCGTGTCGCCACGCTGGCGGCGTACGAAGCTGCCCGCAAAGCATAAGAGAGTGATGATGAAAAACAGCGAACTGGAAAGCCTGATTAACGAAAAACTGAACAGTACCTCCTTCAGCGATTACGGCCCGAACGGGCTCCAGGTTGAAGGCCGTGAGACGGTGCAAAAAATTATCACCGGCGTGACGGCAAGCCAGGCGCTGCTGGACGAGGCCGTTCGTCAGAACGCCGACGCGGTGATTGTTCATCACGGTTACTTCTGGAAAAACGAATCGCCGATTATTCGCGGGATGAAGCGCAATCGTCTGAAAACGCTGCTGGCTAATGACATCAACCTGTACGGCTACCACCTGCCGCTGGATGCGCACCCGGAGCTCGGCAACAACGTCCAGCTGGCGCAGCTACTGGGGATTACCGTGATGGGTGAAATTGAGCCGCTGGTGCCGTGGGGCGAGCTGGCGATGCCGGTGCCAGGACTGGAGCTGGCCTCGTGGATTGAAGCGCGCCTGGGTCGTCGTCCGCTGTGGAGCGGTGATACCGGTCCGGATACGGTGAAGCGTGTCGCATGGTGTACCGGTGGCGGTCAGGGCTTTATCGACAGCGCCGCGCGTTTCGGCGTCGATGCTTTTATCACCGGCGAGGTTTCCGAGCAGACCATTCATTCGGCGCGTGAACAGGGGCTGCATTTTTACGCGGCTGGCCATCACGCCACCGAGCGCGGTGGCATTCGCGCCCTCAGCGAGTGGCTGACAGAAAATACCGATCTGGATGTGACCTTTATTGATATCCCTAACCCAGCCTGACGAGAGGTAGTTAAGTGCAGCGAGCGCGTTGTTATCTTCTGGGTGAAACCGCAGTGGTTCTGGAGCTTGAACCACCGGTGACGCTTGCCACGCAAAAGCGTATCTGGCGGCTGACCCAGCGTCTGGCCGACATGCCTGAAGTGGTTGAGACCATTCCGGGTATGAATAACATAACCGTCGTGCTGCGTAGCCCGCATACCCTGGCGCTGGATGCCATTGAGCGTTTGCAGCGCTGGTGGGAAGAGAGCGAGGCGCTGGAGCCGGAATCTCGCGCCATTGAGATCCCGGTCGTTTATGGCGGTACGGGTGGGCCAGATCTTGGCGTGGTGGCAGACCACTGCGGATTAACAGAAAAGCAGGTTGTTGAGCTGCACAGCTCGGCTGACTACGTGGTCTGGTTCCTGGGATTTCAGCCTGGATTCCCGTATCTGGGCGGATTATCTCCCCGGCTGCATACGCCACGCCGTGCCGAGCCGCGCGTGAGCGTGCCGGCGGGGACGGTGGCTATCGGCGGTGAGCAGACCGGCGTTTATCCGCTGACATCGCCTGGCGGCTGGCAGCTTATTGGACATACCGCTACACCGTTATTTGAACCCGGGCTGGAGGCGCCAATACTCTTGCGTCCCGGGGATACCCTTCGCTTTATCCCGCAGAAGGAGGGGGTATGTTAACGCTTATTCGCGCCGGGCTTTACACCTCCGTACAGGATGCCGGTCGCTTTGGTCTGCGCCAGTCGGGCGTGAGCTACTGCGGTGCGCTTGACCGTCCTTCGCTGGAGATTGCCAACCTGCTTGTGGGCAACCCTGGCAGCACGGCTGCGCTAGAAATTACGCTGGGCCAGTGTGTGATTGAGTTTGGTCAGGAAACCTGGTTTGCCTTAACCGGCGCAGGGTGTGATGCGACGCTGGATGGCAAAGCGGTGTGGACCGGCTGGCGGCTGCGGGCGAAAGCCGGGCAGCGCCTGACGCTCAAACGTCCGCTGCACGGTGTGCGTAGCTATCTCGCGGTGGCTGGCGGCATTGACGTGCCGGAGGTGCTGGGTTCATCCAGTACCGATCAGAAGGCCGGGATCGGCGGTCACGAAGGACGTTTGTTGCGCGACGGCGATCGGCTGGCAATCAAAGCCTCCGCGCGCCATTTCTCGACCACGCAGGGCGTAAAACAGCTGCTGTGGGGAAACCAGATCCGCGCCTTACCGGGGCCGGAATATCATGAGTTTGACGAGGCTTCTATAGAGTCCTTCTGGCGTGCGCCGTGGAAGATCAGCCCGCAGAGTAACCGCATGGGCTACCGCCTTCAGGGGCAGCCGCTGACCCGCACGACGGACCGGGAGCTGCTCTCCCACGGTTTATTGCCTGGGGTTATTCAGGTGCCGGGAAACGGTCAGCCCATCGTATTAATGAACGATGCGCAAACTACCGGCGGCTATCCGCGCATTGCCTGCATCATTGAAGCGGATCGCTACCATCTGGCGCAAATTCCCCTCGGCCAGCCGATTCACTTCGTGCAGTGTTCGCTGGAGGAGGCGCTTAAGGCGCGGCAGGATCAGCAGCGTTATCTTGAACAGCTGGCGTGGAGGCTTGATGGTAAAGATTGATTTGAACGCCGATCTGGGGGAGGGAAGCAGCGCTGATTCGGAACTGATGACTCTGGTCACCTCGGTCAATATCGCCTGCGGCTTTCATGCGGGTGATGCCCAAACCATGCTGGAGAGCGTACGTAATGCCATTAAAAACGGCGTCGCGATTGGGGCTCACCCCAGCTTTCCCGATCGGGAAAACTTTGGCCGCACGGCGATGGATCTTCCCCCTGAGACGGTCTACGCTCAGGTGCTCTACCAGATCGGCGCGCTGGAGGCTATGGTGCGCGCCCAGAACGGCGTGATGCGCCACGTGAAGCCGCACGGCATGCTCTACAACCAGGCGGCGAAAGATGCGGATCTGGCGGACGCCATTGCCCGCGCGGTGTTGGACTGCAGCCCGCAACTGATCCTTGTGGGTCTGGCGGGCAGCGAGCTTATTCGCGCCGGAGAACGGCTGGGGTTGACCACCCGTCAGGAAGTCTTTGCCGATCGGGGATACCAGCCGGACGGAAGCCTGGTGCCGCGGACGCAGGCCGGGGCGCTGATTACCGACGAAGCTAAAGCGCTGGCGCAGACGCTGGAGATGGTGCGCGCCGGGCGGGTGATCGCCGTGGACGGAACACCGGCAAACGTGCAGGCCGATACGGTATGTTTACACGGCGATGGCGAGCATGCGCTCCAGTTCGCGCGCCGCTTGCGGGCAGCGTTCTCTGAAGAGGGTATCCTCGTCAGCGCCGAATAATGACGATAAGGACACAAAGATGCCTGAAGGTCCGGAGATCCGCCGCGCGGCGGATAGCCTGGAGGCGGCGATAAAGGGCAAACCCCTGACGGATGTCTGGTTTGCTTTTCCTCAACTGAAACCGTTTGAATCACAGCTGGTGGGCCAGACGGTGACCCATATTGAAACGCGCGGCAAAGCCTTGCTTACGCATTTTTCCCATAACCTGACGTTATATAGCCATAACCAGCTTTACGGCGTCTGGCGCGTGGTGGAGGCGGACGAGCAGCCGCAAACCACCCGCGTGCTGCGCGTCAGGCTGCAAACGGCGGATAAAGCGATCCTACTCTATAGCGCGTCGGATATCGAAATGCTTACGCCGGAGCAGCTGCTGACGCACCCGTTTCTGCAGCGGGTCGGGCCGGACGTGCTGGACATGCGCCTGACGGCGAGCGACGTGAAGGCCCGGCTGTTATCACCTAAATTCCGTAACCGACAGTTTTCCGGTTTGTTTCTCGACCAGGCCTTTCTGGCCGGGCTGGGCAACTACCTGCGGGTAGAGATCCTCTGGGAAGTCGGGCTGGCGGCGCAGCATAAAGCGTCTGAGCTGAATGATGAACAGCTGGAGGCGTTGTCCCACGCGCTGCTGGATATTCCGCGGCTCTCGTACAACACGCGCGGCGTGGCGGATGAGAACACGCATCACGGGGCGCTGTTCCGGTTCAAGGTGTTTCATCGGGCGGGGAAGAAGTGTGAGCGATGCGGCGGGATTATCGACAGGATTATGCTCTCTTCCAGACCTTTTTACTGGTGCCCGCACTGCCAGAAATAAAAGTAAAACGGTAACCCTTGGGTTACCGTTTTTAATGTTTCCACCCTCTCCCTGTGGGAAAGGGCCGGGGTGAGGGCATCAGGCCGCACCCAACATCTTTTAGCGCTTCAGGTCAGACTTAAAATCACGCTGCTCGTAGCCGGTATACAGCTGACGAGGACGGGCGATTTTCATGCCTTCGCTGTGCATTTCGTTCCAGTGCGCAATCCAGCCTACGGTACGGGCCATAGCGAAGATCACGGTAAACATGGAAGACGGAATGCCCATCGCTTTCAGAATAATGCCAGAGTAGAAATCGACGTTCGGGTAGAGTTTCTTCTCGATGAAGTACGGGTCGTTCAGTGCGATGTGTTCCAGCTCCATCGCCACTTCCAGCAGATCATCTTTGGTCCCCAGCTCTTTCAGCACTTCGTGGCAGGTTTCACGCATCACGGTGGCGCGCGGGTCGTAGTTTTTGTAAACACGGTGACCGAAGCCCATCAGGCGGAAGGAGTCATTCTTGTCTTTCGCGCGACGCACGAACTCAGGAATGTGCTCAACGGTGCTGATCTCTTCCAGCATCTTCAGTGCCGCTTCGTTCGCGCCGCCGTGCGCCGGTCCCCACAGGGAAGCGATGCCCGCAGCGATACAGGCGAACGGGTTCGCGCCTGAAGAGCCCGCGGTACGGACGGTAGAGGTAGAGGCGTTTTGTTCGTGGTCAGCGTGCAGGATCAGAATACGGTCCATTGCGCGTTCCAGCACCGGGTTCACTTCGTACTCTTCGCACGGCGTGGAGAACATCATGCGCAGGAAGTTACCCGCGTAGGAGAGGTCGTTGCGCGGATACACAAACGGCTGGCCGATGGAGTATTTGTAGCACATCGCCGCCATGGTAGGCATTTTGGACAGCAGGCGGAACGCCGCGATATCACGGTGACGCGGGTTATTCACGTCAAGGGAGTCGTGGTAGAACGCCGCCAGCGCACCGGTGATACCGCACATCACCGCCATCGGGTGAGAGTCACGGCGGAACGCATGGAACAGACGGGTAATCTGCTCATGGATCATGGTGTGACGGGTCACGGTGGTTTTGAATTCATCGTACTGTGCCTGCGTCGGTTTTTCGCCGTTCAGCAGGATGTAGCACACTTCCAGATAGTTGGATTCGGTGGCTAACTGATCGATGGGGAAGCCGCGATGGAGCAGGATACCTTCGTCACCGTCAATGTAGGTGATTTTGGATTCGCAAGATGCGGTAGAGGTAAATCCAGGGTCAAAGGTGAATACACCTTTAGAGCCCAGCGTACGGATATCAATAACATCCTGACCGAGCGTGCCTTTTAGCACATCCAGTTCAATAGCAGTGTCACCATTTAGGGTGAGCGTTGCCTTTGTATCAGCCATTTACGGTCTCCTTAGCGCCTTATGCTTAAGACTGCGCTTTACCGGATTTGCTTTCAGCTGTTAATCACCGTTACCAGATTGTTATTTGGCTTTCCGCTCAGCTCACGAGGACAAACCAGGGTACAGAGCTATGGCGCCTTGCAGGTAAACGAATGAAATATCAGTGAAACCACAGCAAATCAGCGTTTTTGCAGTCCGAATTATTCAAACCTGTATATCACTAATAACTGTCCTGATAACTTCGGTCAATACCATCACACTGTTACATAACTATTTGTCAGGTGAAAGAGAGACCTCATAACTTTTGCGCATTATATGCCTTTTCTGATGACGTTTGTAACAATATTGTTTAACATTTGTCAAATCAGATGATTAAAAATTAAAAAGATGTTGTTATCGTGACCCTGATCACTGTTCCAGAGAAAACCCGACAAACTGTATGTAGGTTAATTGTAATGATTTTGTGAACGGCCTATACTGCCGCCAGGTCTCCGGAACACCCTGCAATCCCGAGCCACCCAGCGTTGTAACGTGTCGTTTAAGCATCTGGAAGCAGTGTTTTGCATGACGCGCAGTTATAGAAAAGGAACGCTGCTTGACCCGCATCGCAGTCCGGAGGAAGGAAACAATAAGAACAGCATGTGGGCGTTATTCATGATAAGAAATGTGAAAAAACAAAGACCTGTCAATCTGGATCTCAAAACGATCCGGTTCCCTGTAACAGCAATAGCGTCCATTCTGCACCGTGTTTCTGGTGTGATTACGTTTGTGGCGGTCGGTATTTTGCTGTGGTTACTGGGCACCAGCCTCTCTTCCCCTGAAGGATTCCTCCAGGCCTCTGCCATCATGAACAGCTTCTTCGTGAAATTCATCATGTGGGGCATTCTGACCGCGCTGGCGTACCACGTTGTCGTCGGTGTTCGCCATATGCTGATGGACTTTGGCTACCTGGAAGAGACTTTCGAAGCCGGGAAACGCTCCGCTAACATTTCATTTGTGATTACTGTCGTGCTTTCACTTCTCGCAGGAGTTCTCGTATGGTAAGCAACGCCTCCGCATTAGGACGCAACGGCGTACATGACTTCATTCTGGTCCGTGCTACCGCCATCGTTCTCACTCTTTACATCATCTATATGATCGGTTTCTTCGCGACCAGCGGCACGCTGACGTGGGAAATCTGGAGTGGGTTCTTCGGATCCGCCTTCACCAAAGTGTTCACCCTGCTGGCTCTGTTCTCCATCCTTATTCATGCCTGGATTGGCATGTGGCAGGTGTTGACCGATTACGTTAAACCGCTGGCGATTCGCCTCCCACTGCAGCTGGCCATTGTGGTTGCACTGGTAGTTTACGTTATTTATGGATTCGTTGTGGTGTGGGGTGTGTAATGAAACTGCCAGTCAGAGAATTTGATGCTGTTGTAATTGGTGCCGGTGGCGCAGGTATGCGTGCCGCACTGCAAATTTCCCAGAGCGGCCAGACCTGTGCGCTGCTCTCTAAAGTTTTCCCGACCCGTTCCCACACTGTGTCTGCGCAGGGCGGTATCACCGTTGCGCTGGGTAACTCCCACGAAGATAACTGGGAATGGCACATGTACGACACGGTAAAAGGTTCCGACTACATCGGCGACCAGGATGCCATCGAATATATGTGTAAAACCGGCCCGGAAGCGATTCTGGAGCTGGACCACATGGGTCTGCCGTTCTCCCGTCTGGAAAATGGCACTATCTATCAGCGTCCGTTTGGCGGCCAGTCGAAAAACTTCGGCGGCGAGCAGGCGGCACGCACCGCGGCGGCGGCTGACCGTACCGGTCACGCACTGCTGCACACCCTGTATCAGCAGAACCTGAAAAACCACACCACCATCTTCTCCGAGTGGTACGCGCTGGATCTGGTGAAAAATGCCGATGGCGCAATCGTCGGCTGTACCGCGCTGTGCATCGAAACCGGTGAAGTAGTTTACTTCAAAGCGCGCGCTACCGTGCTGGCGACCGGCGGTGCAGGCCGTATCTATCAGTCCACCACCAACGCCCACATCAACACCGGTGACGGTGTCGGTATGGCTATCCGCGCGGGCGTGCCGGTGCAGGATATGGAGATGTGGCAGTTCCACCCAACCGGTATCGCCGGTGCAGGCGTTCTGGTAACAGAAGGCTGCCGCGGTGAAGGTGGCTACCTGCTGAACAAACACGGTGAGCGCTTCATGGAGCGCTATGCCCCGAATGCGAAAGACCTGGCGGGTCGTGACGTGGTGGCGCGTTCCATCATGATCGAAATCCGTGAAGGCCGCGGCTGCGACGGCCCATGGGGTCCACACGCGAAGCTGAAGCTCGACCATCTGGGTAAAGAAGTTCTGGAATCCCGTCTGCCGGGTATCCTGGAACTGTCCCGCACCTTCGCACACGTCGACCCGGTGAAAGAGCCGATTCCGGTTATCCCAACCTGCCACTACATGATGGGCGGTATTCCGACCAAAGTAACCGGTCAGGCGCTGACCGTGAACGAGCAGGGCGAAGACGAGGTCATTCCTGGCCTGTTCGCGGTAGGCGAAATTGCCTGCGTATCCGTACACGGTGCAAACCGTCTGGGCGGCAACTCCCTGCTGGATCTGGTGGTGTTTGGTCGCGCAGTGGGTCTGCATCTGCAGGAATCCATTGCCGAGCAGGGTGCGCTGCGTGACGCAACCGACGACGAAATTGATGCTTCTCTGGAGCGCCTCAACCGCTGGAACGGCAACCGTAACGGCGAAGATCCGGTGGAAATCCGTAAAGCGCTGCAGGAATGCATGCAGCACAACTTCTCGGTATTCCGCGAAGGCGACGCGATGGCCAAAGGTCTTGAGCAGCTGAAAGCGATCCGCGAGCGTCTGAAAAATGCCCGTCTGGACGACACCTCCAGCGAGTTCAACACCCAGCGCGTTGAGTGCCTGGAACTGGATAACCTGATGGAAACCGCGTTCGCGACGGCGATGTCGGCAAACTTCCGTACCGAAAGCCGTGGCGCGCATAGCCGCTTCGACTTCCCGGAGCGTGATGACGAAAACTGGCTGTGTCATTCCCTGTATCTGCCAGAGTCGGAAACCATGACGCGTCGTAGCGTCAACATGGAACCGAAACTGCGTCCGGCGTTCCCGCCGAAGATTCGTACTTACTAATGCGGAGACAGGATAATGAAACTCGAATTCTCAGTTTATCGTTATAACCCGGATGTTGATGACGCTCCGCGCATGCAGGACTACACCCTGGAAGCGGAAGAAGGTCGCGACATGATGCTGCTGGATGCCTTAATCCAGCTGAAAGAAAAAGATCCTACGCTGTCGTTCCGCCGCTCCTGCCGTGAAGGGGTTTGTGGCTCTGACGGTGTGAACATGAACGGCAAAAATGGCCTGGCCTGCATCACGCCAATTTCAGCGCTGCAGCGTCCTGGTCAGAAAATTGTTATCCGTCCTCTGCCAGGCCTGCCGGTCGTACGTGATTTGGTGGTAGACATGGGGCAATTCTATGCACAATATGAGAAGATTAAGCCTTACTTATTGAATAATGGGCAAAATCCACCCGCTCGCGAGCACTTACAGTCTCCTGAGCAGCGTGAAAAACTCGATGGTCTGTACGAGTGTATTCTCTGCGCATGTTGTTCAACGTCCTGCCCGTCGTTCTGGTGGAACCCGGACAAGTTTATCGGCCCGGCCGGTCTGCTGGCTGCCTATCGCTTCCTGATCGATAGCCGCGACACCGAAACCGACAGCCGTCTGGAAGGACTGAGTGACGCTTTCAGCGTATTCCGCTGCCATAGCATCATGAACTGCGTCAGTGTGTGTCCGAAGGGGCTGAACCCGACGCGCGCCATCGGCCATATTAAGTCGATGCTGCTGCAGCGCAGTGCGTAAGTAGTGAGAGGGGAGCACTGTTCCCCTCACCCTAACCCTCTCCCTAAGGGAGAGGGGACAGATTGCAGGAAATCTTTAAAAACTGCCGACGGCATTCCCCCTCTCCCTTAGGGAGAGGGTAGGGGTGAGGGTAAAGACCCTTAGACAGTTTCTAAAGGTTCCTTCGCGGGCCAAAGTAAAAGAGCTCGCAGGTGAACCCCGGCACGTACACGTGGTGTGCGTGGTAGTTTCTACGGCGAAAGTAAGCATAAAAATGCTTAAGGGATCACGATGCAGAACGGCGCAATGAAAGCCTGGCTGGACTCTTCTTTCCTTTCTGGTGCGAACCAGAGCTGGATTGAACAGCTCTATGAAGACTTCTTAACCGATCCTGACTCAGTGGACGCAAACTGGCGTTCCATGTTCCAGCAGTTGCCTGGCACAGGGGTCAAACCGGATCAATTCCATTCCAAAACACGTGATTATTTCCGTCGTCTGGCGAAGGATGCCTCACGTTACTCTTCTGCGATTTCCGACCCTGACACCAATGCGAAGCAGGTTAAAGTCCTGCAGCTTATCAACGCTTATCGCTTCCGTGGTCACCAGCATGCGAATCTCGATCCGCTGGGACTGTGGAAACAAGACCGTGTGGCCGATCTCGATCCGGCATATCACGATCTGACCGAGGCCGATTTCCAGGAAAGCTTTAACGTAGGTTCCTTTGCCATCGGCAAAGACACGATGAAGCTGGGCGATCTGATTGACGCGCTCAAGCAAACCTACTGCGGCTCCATCGGCGCGGAATACATGCACATTACCTCTACCGAAGAGAAGCGTTGGATCCAGCAGCGCATCGAATCCGTAGCGGGCCACGCGACCTTCTCGGCTGACGAGAAAAAACGCTTCCTGAACGAACTGACCGCAGCGGAAGGGCTTGAGCGCTATCTGGGCGCGAAATTCCCGGGCGCAAAACGCTTCTCGCTGGAAGGCGGCGACGCGCTGGTGCCGATGCTGAAAGAGCTGATTCGTCACGCAGGCAAGAGCGGCACCCGTGAAGTGGTACTGGGCATGGCGCACCGTGGTCGTCTGAACGTGCTGGTCAACGTGCTGGGTAAAAAACCTCAGGACCTGTTCGACGAGTTCGCGGGCAAACATAAAGAACACCTCGGCACCGGCGACGTGAAGTACCACATGGGCTTCTCGTCAGATATCGAAACCGAAGGCGGTCTGGTTCACCTGGCGCTGGCGTTTAACCCGTCACACCTGGAAATCGTTAGCCCGGTGGTGATCGGTTCCGTGCGTGCGCGCCTGGATCGTCTGGACGAGCCGAGCAGCAATAAAGTGCTGCCGATCACCATCCACGGCGATGCGGCGGTAACAGGGCAGGGCGTAGTTCAGGAAACCCTGAACATGTCGAAAGCGCGTGGTTACGAAGTGGGCGGTACCGTTCGCATCGTGATTAACAACCAGGTGGGCTTTACCACCTCTAACCCGCTTGACGCGCGTTCTACCCCGTACTGCACCGACATCGGTAAGATGGTGCAGGCGCCAATCTTCCACGTTAACGCGGATGACCCGGAAGCCGTTGCTTTCGTTACCCGTCTGGCGCTGGACTTCCGTAATACCTTTAAACGCGATGTGTTCATTGACCTCTTCTGCTACCGCCGTCACGGCCACAACGAAGCGGACGAGCCAAGTGCAACCCAGCCGTTGATGTATCAGAAAATCAAAAAACACCCGACCCCGCGCAAAATCTATGCTGACAAGCTGGAGAGCGACAAAGTGACGACGCTGGAAGATGCGACCGAAATGGTCAACCTCTACCGCGACGCGCTGGATGCGGGTGAATGCGTGGTCAAAGAGCTGCGCCCGATGAACATGCACTCCTTTACCTGGTCGCCGTACCTCAACCACGAGTGGGATGAGAGCTACCCGAACAAGGTTGAGATGAAGCGCCTGCAGGAGCTGGCTAAACGCATCAGCACCGTACCGGACGCTATCGAGATGCAGTCTCGCGTGGCGAAAATCTACGCTGACCGTCAGTCCATGGCGGCAGGCGAGAAGCTGTTCGACTGGGGCGGCGCGGAAACGCTGGCCTACGCAACGCTGGTTGACGAAGGCATTCCTGTTCGCCTGTCCGGTGAAGATGCGGGCCGTGGGACCTTCTTCCACCGTCACGCGGTTGTTCACAACCAGTCCAACGGTTCAACCTATACCCCGCTGCAGCACGTGCACAACGGTCAGGGCCAGTTCAAGGTCTGGGACTCCGTGCTGTCTGAAGAAGCGGTTCTGGCCTTCGAATACGGTTATGCCACCGCTGAACCACGCACCCTGACCATCTGGGAAGCGCAGTTCGGTGACTTCGCCAACGGTGCGCAGGTGGTTATCGACCAGTTCATCTCCTCCGGCGAGCAGAAGTGGGGCCGCATGTGTGGCCTGGTAATGCTGCTGCCGCACGGTTATGAAGGTCAGGGTCCGGAGCACTCCTCCGCGCGTCTGGAGCGTTATCTGCAGCTCTGCGCCGAGCAGAATATGCAGGTCTGCGTGCCGTCCACCCCGGCTCAGGTCTACCACATGCTGCGTCGCCAGGCGCTGCGCGGTATGCGCCGTCCGCTGGTGGTGATGTCGCCGAAATCCCTGCTGCGCCACCCGCTGGCGGTGTCAAGCCTGGAAGAACTGGCGAACGGAACCTTCCTGCCAGCCATCGGTGAAATTGACGAGCTGGATCCGCAGGGCGTGAAGCGCGTAGTGATGTGTTCTGGTAAGGTTTATTACGACCTGCTGGAACAGCGCCGCAAGAACGATCAGAAAGATGTCGCCATCGTGCGTATCGAACAGCTTTATCCGTTCCCGCATCAGGCGATGCAGGAAGTGCTGAAACAATATGCTCACGTACATGATTTTGTCTGGTGCCAGGAAGAGCCGCTTAACCAGGGCGCATGGTACTGCAGCCAGCATCATTTCCGTGAAGTGATTCCATTTGGGTCAGCCCTGCGTTATGCAGGTCGCCCGGCCTCCGCCTCTCCGGCGGTAGGGTATATGTCCGTTCACCAGAAGCAGCAACAAGATCTGGTCAATGACGCGCTGAACGTCGATTAATTAAAGGATACAAAATGAGTAGCGTAGATATTCTTGTTCCCGACCTGCCTGAATCCGTAGCAGATGCGACCGTCGCTACCTGGCACAAAAAACCAGGCGATGCCGTTAAGCGCGATGAAGTGCTGGTAGAAATCGAAACTGACAAAGTGGTACTGGAAGTACCGGCTTCGGCGGATGGCGTTCTGGACGCGGTGCTGGAAGATGAAGGTACCACCGTAACCTCTCGTCAGATCCTGGGTCGCCTGCGTGAAGGCAACAGCGCGGGCAAAGAGTCCAGCGCGAAATCTGAAGAGAAAGCCTCTACGCCGGCTCAGCGCCAGCAGGCTTCTCTGGAAGAACAGTCTAACGACGCTCTCAGCCCGGCGATCCGTCGCCTGCTGGCTGAACACAGCCTTGACCCGGCAGCCATCAAAGGCACCGGTGTGGGCGGTCGTCTGACCCGCGAAGACATCGACAAACACCTGGCGAAAGCGCCTGCTCAGGCAGAAGCGAAAGCCCCTGCGGCAGCACCGGCAGCACAGCCTGCTCTGGGTGCCCGCAGCGAAAAACGCGTGCCAATGACTCGCCTGCGTAAACGCGTGGCCGAGCGTCTGCTGGAAGCGAAAAACTCTACCGCGATGCTGACCACCTTCAACGAAGTGAACATGAAGCCAATCATGGACCTGCGTAAGCAGTACGGTGACGCGTTTGAAAAACGTCACGGTATCCGTCTGGGCTTTATGTCCTTCTACGTGAAGGCGGTAGTTGAAGCGCTGAAACGCTACCCGGAAGTGAACGCGTCCATCGATGGCGATGACGTGGTTTACCACAACTATTTCGACGTCAGCATGGCGGTTTCTACACCACGCGGCCTTGTAACGCCGGTTCTGCGTGATGTGGATACCCTGGGTATGGCTGACATCGAGAAAAACATTAAAGAGCTGGCTGTTAAAGGCCGCGACGGCAAGCTGACCGTAGACGACCTGACCGGCGGTAACTTCACCATTACCAACGGCGGCGTATTCGGCTCGCTGATGTCTACCCCGATCATTAACCCGCCGCAGAGCGCGATCCTGGGTATGCATGCCATTAAAGATCGCCCTATGGCGGTAGACGGTAAAGTTGAGATCCTGCCAATGATGTACCTGGCGCTCTCTTACGATCACCGCCTGATCGACGGCCGCGAGTCCGTGGGCTTCCTGGTCGCGATTAAAGAGCTGCTGGAAGATCCAACCCGTCTGCTGCTGGACGTCTAGTTTTGCAGTCTTGCCCGGCGGCGTATGGCTGCCGGGCCAATAAAAGCACGACCTAACGATTACCTGAAGGATGGATAGAACACATGAACTTACATGAATATCAGGCCAAACAGCTGTTTGCCCGGTATGGCTTACCGGCTCCGGTGGGTTATGCCTGTACTACCCCGCGTGAAGCAGAAGAAGCCGCATCTAAAATCGGTTCCGGCCCTTGGGTAGTTAAGTGTCAGGTTCACGCTGGTGGCCGTGGTAAAGCGGGCGGTGTGAAGGTTGTTAAGAGCAAAGAAGAGATTCGTGCGTTTGCTGAACATTGGCTCGGCAAGCGTCTGGTAACGTACCAGACAGATGCGAACGGCCAGCCGGTTAACCAGATCCTGGTTGAAGCGGCGACCGACATCGCAAAAGAACTGTACCTGGGCGCGGTTGTTGACCGTAGCTCCCGTCGCGTGGTCTTCATGGCGTCTACCGAAGGCGGCGTGGAAATCGAAAAAGTGGCGGAAGAAACCCCGCACCTGATCCACAAAGTGGCCATCGATCCGCTGGCAGGTCCGATGCCTTATCAGGGGCGCGAGCTGGCGTTCAAACTGGGCCTGGAAGGCAAGCTGGTTCAGCAGTTCACCAAGATCTTCATGGGTCTGGCGAACATCTTCCTGGAGCGCGACCTGGCGCTGATCGAGATCAACCCGCTGGTGATCACCACTCAGGGCGACCTGATCTGCCTCGATGGCAAGCTGGGCGCTGACGGTAACGCGCTGTTCCGCCAGTCCGATCTGCGCGAAATGCGCGACCAGTCTCAGGAAGATCCGCGTGAAGCACAGGCTGCACAGTGGGAGCTGAACTACGTAGCGCTGGACGGCAACATCGGCTGTATGGTTAACGGTGCGGGCCTGGCAATGGGCACCATGGACATCGTTAAGCTGCACGGCGGTGAGCCAGCAAACTTCCTCGACGTAGGCGGTGGCGCAACCAAAGAGCGCGTAACCGAAGCGTTCAAAATCATCCTCTCTGACGACAAAGTGAAGGCCGTTCTGGTTAACATCTTCGGCGGCATCGTTCGTTGCGACCTGATCGCCGACGGTATCATCGGTGCGGTAGAAGAAGTGGGTGTTAACGTTCCGGTTGTTGTGCGTCTGGAAGGTAACAACGCTGAACTCGGCGCGAAAAAACTGGCTGACAGCGGCCTGAATATTATTGCAGCGAAAAGTCTGACGGATGCAGCTCAGCAGGTTGTTGCCGCAGTGGAGGGGAAATAATGTCAGTTTTAATTAATAAAGATACCAAGGTTATCTGCCAGGGCTTCACCGGTAGCCAGGGGACTTTCCACTCCGAACAGGCGATTGCCTACGGCACGCAGATGGTTGGCGGCGTAACGCCAGGTAAAGGCGGCACCACCCACCTGGGCCTGCCGGTGTTCAACACCGTGCGTGAAGCCGTAGAAGCGACGGGCGCAACCGCGACCGTGATCTACGTTCCGGCTCCGTTCTGCAAAGACTCCATTCTGGAAGCGATCGACGCAGGCATCAAACTGATCATCACTATTACTGAAGGCATCCCGACGCTGGATATGCTGACCGTGAAGGTGAAGCTGGATGAAGCAGGCGTGCGCATGATCGGCCCGAACTGCCCTGGCGTTATCACCCCGGGCGAGTGCAAAATCGGCATCATGCCGGGCCACATTCACAAGCCGGGTAAAGTGGGCATCGTGTCCCGTTCCGGTACGCTGACCTATGAAGCGGTTAAGCAGACCACCGATTACGGCTTCGGCCAGTCCACCTGCGTGGGCATCGGCGGTGACCCGATCCCAGGCTCTAACTTCATCGACATCCTGAAGCTGTTCCAGGAAGATCCACAGACCGAAGCGATCGTGATGATCGGTGAGATCGGCGGTAGCGCGGAAGAAGAAGCCGCTGCTTACATCAAAGAACACGTGACCAAGCCAGTTGTCGGTTACATCGCGGGTGTGACCGCGCCGAAAGGCAAGCGTATGGGTCACGCGGGCGCGATCATCGCCGGTGGTAAGGGTACGGCTGATGAGAAATTCGCAGCGCTGGAAGCCGCAGGCGTGAAAACCGTTCGCAGCCTGGCGGATATCGGCGAAGCACTGAAATCCATCATTAAGTAAGTCCTCTCTGCTTCCCGAAAGGGGAGCGTTGAAGTATAAAAATGTCCGTTTCGACATGGTTGGCCGCTGTAAAGCGGCCTTTTTTATTGCCTGCCGGGCGACATGCAATAGTCACAATTGGGTGTTAATTAGAGAGGGGGATAAAAGTAAAATAATTGTTATTTATTTACCTTAAAGAGAGCGGATGGAAAAAAACGAAAAACGCACTAGAATTTATGTCCTGAATAAATTAGGCAGTCGGGCTTCTGAGTTAATAAAAATCACTTCTGTTTATATTCATCAATCGAGTTGATAACCTTAATTGTATTTTATATACATATCTTTAACATGGTTTTTACTATGTTCACCGCATCAAAACACATTTAACACAACGGATTGTTTTTGATTTAAATCAATGTTTAATCCTTGGAAAAACCCATCAAAAGGCTGTAAATTGTCCCCGATCAAAATGGCCGAAAAGTGGTAATTTTGCTATAAATTGATCGCCGTCGAAAAACGTAAATGTGATTCAATAAAAACCTGTTTATTGTAAGGGTTTTGCAGCGTATTATATTTGCGGGATCAATTTGAGTTTTTTATTAACGTATTTGTAACCTCACGTCATCGTTTTTATCCTCCTTCAGGGTAATAACGACGACAAGGATGCGAATAATTTGTATTGGGGCATGCGTGTGGATCTCTCTCTGACGGGGTTCACTCTCGGAGTCTTCATGCGATGAGCAAGGAGTCATGATGTTAGATATAGTCGAACTGTCGCGCTTACAGTTTGCCTTGACCGCGATGTACCACTTCCTGTTTGTGCCACTGACGCTCGGTATGGCGTTCCTGCTGGCCATTATGGAAACGGTATACGTTCTCTCCGGCAAACAGATTTATAAAGATATGACCAAGTTCTGGGGCAAGTTGTTTGGTATCAACTTCGCGCTGGGCGTGGCAACCGGTTTGACCATGGAGTTCCAGTTCGGGACTAACTGGTCTTACTATTCCCACTATGTAGGGGATATCTTCGGTGCGCCGCTGGCCATTGAAGGTCTGATGGCATTCTTCCTCGAATCCACCTTTGTAGGTCTGTTCTTCTTCGGCTGGGATCGTCTGGGTAAAGTCCAGCATATGGCGGTGACCTGGCTGGTGGCATTAGGTTCGAACCTGTCCGCGCTGTGGATCCTGGTGGCGAACGGCTGGATGCAGAACCCTATCGCGTCTGATTTCAACTTCGAAACCATGCGTATGGAGATGGTCAGCTTTGCCGAGCTGGTCCTGAACCCGGTTGCGCAGGTTAAATTCGTTCACACCGTCGCTTCTGGCTACGTGTGCGGCGCGATGTTTGTACTGGGCATCAGCTCTTACTACATGCTGCGCGGTCGTGACTTCGCGTTTGCTAAGCGCTCCTTTGCTATCGCTGCAAGCTTCGGTATGGCTGCAATCCTCTCTGTTATCGTTCTGGGTGATGAATCCGGTTACGAAATGGGTGACGTGCAGAAAACCAAACTGGCTGCCATCGAAGCCGAATGGGAAACCCAACCGGCGCCTGCTGCCTTTACGCTGTTCGGCATTCCCGATCAGGACGCGCAGGAAAACCGCTTCGCCATTCAGATCCCTTACGCGCTGGGTATCATCGCCACCCGTTCTGTTGATAAGCAGGTGACCGGTCTGAAAGAGCTGATGGTTCAGCACGAAGAGCGTATCCGTAACGGTATGAAAGCCTACTCGCTGCTGGAACAGCTGCGTGCCGGTTCTACTGACCAGGCCGTTCGCGACCAGTTCAACAACGTGAAGAAAGATCTGGGTTACGGTCTGCTGCTGAAGCGTTATACCCCGAACGTTTCTGATGCGACAGAAGCGCAGATCCAGATGGCAACCAAAGACTCGATTCCACGCGTTGCGCCACTGTACTTCGCATTCCGTATCATGGTGGGCTGCGGCATCATCATGCTGCTGATCATTGCGGCGTCCTTCTGGTCCGTGATTCGCAACCGCATCGGCGAGAAAAAATGGCTGCTGCGCACCGCGCTGTACGGTATTCCACTGCCGTGGATCGCTATCGAATCCGGCTGGTTTGTTGCGGAGTACGGCCGTCAGCCATGGGCGATTGGTGAGGTACTGCCAACGGCGGTAGCGAACTCGTCCCTGACAGCGGGCGACCTGATCTTCTCCATGTTGCTGATTTGTGGTCTGTACACCCTGTTCCTGGTGGCTGAACTGTTCCTGATGTTCAAGTTCGCGCGCCTTGGCCCAAGCAGCCTGAAAACCGGTCGCTATCACTACGAGCAGTCCACTGCGACTACTCAGCCGGCACGCTAAGACAGGAGTCATCAAATGATCGATTATGAAGTATTGCGTTTTATCTGGTGGCTGCTGGTTGGCGTTCTGCTGATCGGTTTCGCTGTCACGGATGGTTTCGACATGGGGGTGGGGATGCTCACCCGTTTCCTCGGTCGTAATGACACCGAGCGTCGAATCATGATCAACTCCATCGCCCCTCACTGGGACGGTAACCAGGTGTGGCTGATCACCGCTGGCGGCGCGCTGTTCGCTGCCTGGCCGATGGTCTACGCGGCTGCGTTCTCCGGCTTCTACGTGGCGATGATTCTTGTGCTGGCCTCTTTATTCTTCCGTCCGGTTGGTTTCGACTACCGTTCCAAGATTGAAGACACCCGCTGGCGCAACATGTGGGACTGGGGCATCTTCATCGGTAGCTTCGTTCCACCGCTGGTGATCGGCGTGGCGTTCGGTAACCTGCTGCAGGGCGTACCGTTCCACCTGGACGAATACATGCGTCTTTACTACACCGGTAACTTCTTCCAGCTGCTGAATCCGTTTGGTCTGCTGGCCGGCGTGGTGAGCGTGGCGATGATCATCACTCAGGGCGCAACCTATCTGCAGATGCGTACGGTTGGTGAACTGCATCTGCGTTCTCGTGCGACGGCTCAGGTCGCTGCGCTGGTCACGCTGGTCTGCTTTGCACTGGCCGGTGTGTGGGTGGTGTACGGTATCGATGGCTACGTGGTGACGTCTGCAATCAACCATACTGCGCCGTCTAATCCGCTGACCAAAGA
Organism: Enterobacter cloacae complex sp. P16RS2; assembly: GCF_014982155.1. Lineage (NCBI taxonomy): Bacteria > Pseudomonadati > Pseudomonadota > Gammaproteobacteria > Enterobacterales > Enterobacteriaceae > Enterobacter > Enterobacter cloacae complex sp. P16RS2. The sequence continues at coordinate 51,054 of NZ_JADCKW010000002.1, forward strand.
AGTGGCGCGTCAGGCTGGCGCATGGCTGGTGAACTTCAATAACACCCCTGCGCTGTGGGCGATCCCGGCTCTGGGCGTGCTGTTGCCGTTGCTGACAGTATTAACGTCTCGTCTGGAGAAAGGCGCGCTGGCGTTCGTGTTCTCTTCGCTGACCCTGGCGTGCATCATCCTGACGGCGGGGATTGCGATGTTCCCATTCGTCATGCCATCCAGCACCATGCTGAATGCTAGCCTGACCATGTGGGACGCAACGTCCAGCCATATGACGCTGAACCTGATGACGTATGTTGCTTGCGTGTTCGTTCCGATTGTTCTGGCCTACACCATCTGGTGTTACTGGAAAATGTTCGGTCGTATCACTAAAGAACATATCGAAAGCAACACCCACTCTATGTACTAAGTAAGGAGCTGAATATGTGGTATTTCGCATGGATTTTAGGGACGCTTCTTGCCTGTGCATTTGGTGTCATCACAGCCCTGGCGCTTGAGCACGTCGAAGCGACCAAAGCGGGTGAAGAAAAACACTGATGAATATTATCGCGACGCTTTACGCGGTAATGGACAAGCGCCCGTTACGGGCGCTTTCTTTAGTGATGGCATTACTGCTGGCAGGTTGTATCTTCTGGGACCCTTCGCGCTTTGCAGCGAAAACCAGCGAGCTTGAAATCTGGCACGGCTTTCTCATTATGTGGGCGGTGTGCGCAGGTGTGATCCACGGCGTCGGCTTTCGTCCGAAAGCCATTCACTGGCAGGGAATTTTTTGCCCGCTGATTGCCGATCTGGTGCTTCTCGCCGGTTTGATTTTCTTCTTCGTCTGAATAAGAAATGTCCGTTAACGTTATGGGCTTACCCGAGCCCATAAAAATTTACTCTCCGTTTACTTTCTCCCATTCCCAACCCTCTTTCCCGCGCGTATAGTAGCGAAGTTTAAAAGCATTAACTTTTGTTGCATTACCGGGATGTAAAGTGAATACAACGCTGTTTCGATGGCCGGTTCGTGTCTATTACGAAGATACCGATGCCGGTGGTGTGGTTTACCACGCCAGCTACGTTGCTTTTTATGAACGGGCACGCACAGAGATGCTGCGCCATCATCACTTTAGTCAACAGGTGCTGTTGGCTGAGCGAGTTGCCTTCGTGGTACGCAAGATGACGCTTGAGTATTTTGCGCCTGCCAGACTCGACGATATGCTCGAAGTCCAAACTGAAATTACATCAATGCGCGGGACCTCACTGGTTTTCACGCAGCGGATAGTCAACGCAGAGAATACCGTACTGAACTCAGCTGAAGTGCTGATTGTTTGTGTTGATCCAACCATAATGAAGCCTCGTGCGCTTCCTAAGTCTATTGTCGCGGAGTTTAAGCAGTGACTGACATGAATATCCTTGATTTGTTCCTGAAGGCAAGCCTTCTGGTTAAACTTATCATGTTGATTTTGATTGGTTTTTCAATCGCATCCTGGGCCATCATCATCCAGAGAACGCGTATCCTCAATGCCGCTGGCCGTGAAGCTGAAGCGTTTGAAGATAAGTTCTGGTCGGGTATTGAGCTTTCTCGTCTGTATCAGGAAAGCCAGGGGCGCCGTGAAAACCTGACCGGCTCCGAGCAAATTTTCTACAGCGGTTTCAAAGAGTTTGCTCGTCTGCATCGTGCAAACAATCATGCGCCGGAAGCGGTGGTGGAAGGTGCCTCGCGTGCGATGCGTATCTCTATGAACCGTGAACTGGAAAACCTTGAAACGCACATTCCTTTCCTCGGCACTGTCGGCTCCATCAGCCCGTATATCGGTCTGTTTGGTACCGTGTGGGGGATCATGCACGCCTTTATCGCGCTGGGCGCGGTGAAGCAGGCGACGTTGCAGATGGTTGCACCGGGTATCGCTGAAGCACTGATTGCGACCGCTATCGGTCTGTTTGCGGCAATTCCTGCGGTTATGGCTTACAACCGTCTGAACCAGCGTGTGAACAAACTGGAGCTGAACTACGACAACTTTATGGAAGAGTTCACTGCGATTCTGCACCGTCAGGCGTTTACCAGCACCGAGAGCAACAAGGGGTAAACCATGGCCAGATCGCGTGGACGAGGTCGTCGCGAGCTCAAGTCCGAAATCAATATCGTTCCACTGCTGGACGTCCTGCTGGTACTGCTGCTGATCTTCATGGCGACAGCGCCAATCATTACCCAGAGTGTGGAAGTGGATCTGCCGGATGCGACAGAATCACAGGCGGTGAGCACCAATGACGATCCTCCGGTTATCATTGAGGTTTCCGGCGTAGGGCAATACAGCGTCGTGGTAGAGAAAGATCGTATGGATCAGCTGCCGCCTGAGCAGGTTATTGCTGAAGCGCAGCGTCGTCTGGAGTCAAATCCGAAAACGGTCTTCTTAATCGGTGGCGCGAAAGACGTACCCTACGATGAAATTATTAAAGCGCTAAACTTGCTACATAGTGCGGGTGTTAAGTCAGTTGGCTTAATGACCCAACCTATTTGATCATCCGCGTAGTTTTTGGGAACCGATAGTGTCAAAGGCAACCGAACAGAACGACAAGCTTAAGCGAGCGATAATCGTCTCCGCAGTGCTGCACGTGATTCTCTTTGCAGCGCTGATCTGGAGTTCGTTCGACGAGCATATTGATGCATCAGCCGGCGGCGGTGGAGGGTCTTCCATTGACGCCGTGATGGTGGATCCCGGTGCGGTAGTACAGAACTATAATCGCGAACAACAGCAGAAGGCGAGTGCCAAACGGGCCGAAGAGCAGCGTGAAAAACAGGCGCAACAGCAGGCGGAAGAACTGCGTGAAAAGCAGGCCGCAGAGCAGGAGCGACTGAAGCAGCTTGAGAAGGAACGTTTGCAGGCGCAGGAAGCCGCGAAAGCGCAGGCAGAGCAGCAGAAACAAGCCGAAGAGGCCGCGAAGAAAGCACAGGAACAGCAAAAGCAGGCGGAAGAGGCGGCAGCTAAAGCCGCAGCGGACGCGAAAGCACAGGCTGATGCCCAGGCAAAATTAGCGGCAGAAGCGGCGAAGAAAGCCGCAGCTGATGCTCAGAAGAAAGCTGAAGCTGAAGCCGCGAAGAAAGCCGCTGCTGATGCCCAGAAGAAAGCTGAAGCGGAAGCCGCGAAGAAAGCCGCCGCTGATGCTCAGAAGAAAGCCGAAGCGGAAGCCGCGAAAAAAGCCGCTCAGGAAGCAGAGAAGAAAGCTGCTGCCGAGGCCGCGAAGAAAGCGGCTGCTGCTGAGAAAGCCGCTGCTGAGAAGGCCGCTGCCGATAAAAAAGCTGCAGCTGAGAAGGCTGCCGCCGATAAGAAAGCTGCAGCTGAGAAGGCCGCTGCCGATAAGAAAGCTGCTGCTGATAAAGCGGCTGCCAAAAAGGCCGCAGCCGCTGAAAAAGCCGCTGCCGCCGCAGGGGTTGACGATCTGCTGGGCGATTTGAGCTCCGGTAAGAATGCACCGAAAACGGGCGGTGGGGCGAAAGGAAACAACGCAGCGCCGACGGGAAGTGGTAACACTAAGAGTAACGGTGCGACAGGGGCTGAAATCAACGGTTATGCCGCGCAGATTAAATCCGCTATTGAAAGCCGATTCTATGATGCGTCTTCCTATACCGGTAAAACGTGTACGTTGCGTATAAAACTGGCTCCGGACGGCATGCTGCTGGATATTAAGTCTGAAGGTGGCGACCCGGCTTTATGTACTGCGGCCCTGGCTGCAGCGCGTCAGGCGAAGATGCCTAAACCGCCATCTCAGGCAGTTTACGAAGTCTTCAAAAATGCGCCGCTGGACTTCAAACCTTAAGTTACATTTTCCCCGTGCAAACGGGGAAAAATAGACCAGGTTTAGTCACAGGGTTCTGGTAGTTTTGTCTATTTGAGTTTGTTAACATTCTGCTAAATTATCGTGGGTAAGGTTACCCGGATAAGGGAGATATGATGAAGCAGGCATTACGTGTAGCATTTAGTTTTTTAATGCTGTGGGCAGCAGTACTGCACGCAGAAGTACGTATCGAGATCACCCAGGGGGTGGACTCGGCGCGCCCAATCGGTGTTGTTCCGTTCCAGTGGGCAGGTCCTGGCGCTGCGCCTGAAGATGCCGGTGGCATCGTGGCGGCTGACCTGCGTAACAGCGGTAAATTCAACCCGTTAGATCGTTCTCGTCTGCCTCAGCAGCCGGGTAGCGCGCAGGAAGTACAGCCTGCAGCATGGTCTGCGCTGGGTATTGATGCCGTGGTTGTGGGTCAGGTTACGCCTAACCCGGACGGCTCTTACAACGTGGCCTGGCAGCTGGTGGACACCGGCGGTGCACCGGGTACCGTTCTGGCACAGAACTCTTATAAGGTCACTAAGCAGTACCTGCGCTACGCGGCACACGCTGCCAGCGATGCGGTATTTGAAAAACTGACCGGCATTAAAGGGGCGTTCCGTACCCGTATTGCTTATGTGGTACAGACCAACGGTGGTCAGTTCCCGTATGAGCTGCGCGTATCTGACTACGACGGCTACAACCAGTTCCTGGTGAAACGTTCTTCACAGCCGCTGATGTCTCCAGCCTGGTCTCCGGACGGTTCTAAACTGGCCTATGTAACCTTCGAAAGCGGCCGCTCAGCGCTGGTTATCCAGACGCTGGCAAACGGTGCTGTTCGTCAGGTAGCGTCGTTCCCACGTCACAACGGTGCGCCTTCGTTCTCTCCGGACGGCTCCAAACTGGCCTTTGCGCTGTCAAAAACCGGTAGCCTGAACCTGTACGTGATGGATATTGGCTCTGGTCAGATCCGTCAGGTTACCGACGGTCGCAGCAACAACACTGAACCTTCATGGTTCCCGGACAGCCAAAACCTGGCGTTTACTTCTGACCAGGCCGGCCGTCCACAAATCTACAAAGTCAACATCAACGGCGGTGCTCCGCAGCGTATTACCTGGGAAGGTTCGCAGAACCAGAACTCAGACGTGAGCAGCGACGGTAAATTTATGGTAATGGTGAGCTCCAACGGTGGGCAGCAGCACATTGCCAAACAAGATCTGGTAGCGGGTGGCGTTCAAGTTCTGTCGTCAACGTTCCTGGATGAAACGCCAAGTCTGGCACCTAACGGCACGATGGTAATCTACAGCTCTTCTCAGGGGATGGGATCTGTGCTGAATCTGGTTTCTACAGATGGGCGTTTCAAAGCGCGTATTCCGGCAACTGATGGACAGGTAAAATCACCTGCCTGGTCGCCGTATCTGTAAATAATAATTAATTGATTACTAAAGGAATCATAGAAATGCAACTGAACAAAGTGCTGAAGGGGCTGATGATCGCTCTGCCTGTAATGGCAATCGCAGCGTGTTCTTCTAACAAGAACGCCAGCAATGACCAGAGCGGCGAAGGCATGATGGGTGCCGGCACCGGTATGGACGCGAACGGCAATGGCAACATGTCTTCTGAAGAGCAAGCGCGTCTTCAGATGCAGCAGCTGCAGCAGAACAACATCGTTTACTTCGATCTGGATAAATACGACATCCGTTCTGACTTCGCTGCGATGCTGGATGCTCACGCTAACTTCCTGCGTAGCAACCCATCTTACAAAGTCACCGTAGAAGGTCATGCGGACGAACGTGGTACTCCAGAGTACAACATCTCCCTGGGTGAACGTCGTGCTAACGCTGTTAAAATGTACCTGCAGGGTAAAGGCGTTTCTGCTGACCAGATCTCCATCGTTTCTTACGGTAAAGAAAAACCTGCAGTACTGGGTCACGACGAAGCGGCTTACTCCAAAAACCGTCGTGCCGTACTGGTTTACTAAGAGAATTGCATGAGCAGTAACTTCAGACATCATCTATTGAGTCTGTCGTTACTGGTTGGAATAGCGGCCCCCTGGGCCGCTTTTGCTCAGGCACCAATCAGTAGTGTCGGCTCAGGCTCGGTAGAAGACCGGGTCACTCAACTCGAGCGTATTTCTAACGCTCATAGCCAGCTTTTAACCCAACTCCAGCAACAACTTTCCGATAACCAGAATGATATTGACTCTCTCCGCGGTCAGATTCAGGAAAGCCAGTATCAGCTTAACCAGGTTGTGGAACGTCAGAAGCAAATCTTGTTGCAGATAGATAGCCTGAGCAGCGGTGGTGCAGCAGCACAGCCAGCCGCAGGCGATCAGAGCGGTGCTGCGACGTCTGCGCCAGCGCCATCTGCTGATGCTTCAGCCTCAACAGGCGCGCCTGTACAGAGCGGTGACGCGAATACTGACTACAATGCGGCTATTGCCCTTGTGCAGGATCAATCTCGTCAGGATGACGCGATTGCTGCGTTTCAGAACTTTGTTAAGAAATACCCTGATTCCACTTATCAGCCAAATGCCAATTACTGGCTCGGTCAGCTGAATTACAACAAGGGTAAAAAGGACGATGCGGCGTTTTATTTTGCCTCCGTGGTAAAAAACTACCCAAAATCGCCAAAAGCGCCTGATGCGATGTACAAAGTGGGCGTCATCATGCAGGACAAAGGCGACACTGCGAAAGCCAAAGCGGTTTATCAGCAGGTGGTCTCTAAATTCCCGGGTACCGAAGGTGCTAAGCAGGCGCAAAAACGTCTGAATTCGATGGGATGATTATCGCATGACCAGAAATCGCGTTATTTCTGGTCGTGCAGCATGATTCGTAAGCAGTTAAGTGATCTTCATCGAAATTTTTGTTGCGCTGAATTCTTAAATCAGTAATATATGCCGCCGTTGCCACGGGATATCAAACAACGTGAAAACAGTGTAAAAGTGGGTCGTTAGCTCAGTTGG
>NZ_JADCKW010000002.1:57905-58148 GCF_014982155.1 Enterobacter cloacae complex sp. P16RS2
ATCCTGCACGACCCACCACTAAGTCAGGTGGAAGTAGTGGTTAAACGTGAAGGATAACGTTGCGTCAGCAACGGCCCGTAGGGCGAGGCGAAGCCGAGTCATCCTGCACGACCCACCACTTAACGCACACCAGCAGTACAGAGTGGGTGATTAGCTCAGTTGGTAGAGCATCTCCTTTACACGGAGGGGGTCGGCGGTTCGAGCCCGTCATCACCCACCACTCGGGTCGTTAGCTCAGTTGGT
>NZ_JADCKW010000020.1:0-17861 GCF_014982155.1 Enterobacter cloacae complex sp. P16RS2
CTCTTATACAGATTACGTCAAAAGAGTCGTCTGGAAAGAATATTAATGAAACTAGCTTTAATCATAGATGATTATCTACCCAATAGTACGCGTGTTGGTGCAAAAATGTTTCATGAGTTGGCCCAGGAGTTTATGCAACGTGGACATGATGTAACAGTTATTACACCTGACACCACCTTGCAAAAAGAGGCCTCATTTGACATCTTTCAGGGAGTAAAAACATGGCGCTTTAAAAGTGGACCACTTAAGGATGTTTCGAAAACTCAGCGTGCTATCAATGAAACACTTTTGTCCTTTAGAGGTTGGAGTGCGATCAAAAGTCAGATACACAAAGACACTTTTGATGGTGTAGTTTATTATTCGCCTTCCATTTTTTGGGGAGGCTTAGTGAAAAGAATAAAATCTCGCTGTAAATGTCCTGCCTATCTTATTTTGAGGGATATGTTTCCTCAGTGGGTCATTGATGCTGGCATGCTCAAAGAAGGCTCTTTAATTGAACGTTATTTTCGCTTCTTCGAAAAATACTCCTATCAGCAGGCAAACCGAATTGGGTTAATGTCTGATAAAAACCTTGACGTTTTTAGAGTTTCAAATAAAAGTTATCCATGTGAGGTATTACGAAATTGGGCATCACTCACGCCTGCTGTAATTCCTCAGGGATATGTTTCCGTACGAAAACGGCTTGGTATTGAGAATAAGGTTATTTTTTTCTATGGCGGAAATATTGGTCACGCGCAGGATATGGCCAATCTAATGCGTTTGGTTCGGCGTATGGCTGACCATACCCAGGCGCATTTCTTGTTCGTTGGTCAAGGTGATGAAGTTGAACTAATTAACGAATTAGCTAGCGAGTGGTCTTTAACAAACTTCACATATATGCCTTCTGTAGATCAGGAAGAGTTTAAAAATATTCTTTCGGAAGTTGATGTTGGCCTGTTTTCGCTTTCAGCTTGTCATTCCTCGCATAATTTCCCTGGCAAGTTATTGGGCTATATGGTACAGGCCTTGCCTATATTAGGAAGCGTTAATGCTGGTAATGATTTACTCGAAATTGTAAATCAAAATCATGCCGGTTTCATTCACATCAATGGTGAGGATGACAAACTTTATCAGTCAGCATTACTAATGCTTAATGATATCAATATGCGTCATGAGCTTGGACAAGGAGCTAATCAATTATTGAAGGCGCAGTTTTCTGTCGAATCTGCGGCACAGACGATTGAAATGAGGCTGGAGGCATATAATGCGACTAATTGATAATGACCAACTCGAAGATTTATATAAACAAGCTGAGGAATCAGCGCGCCTGCGTTCTCACCTTTTGATGCACGATTCGCATCAGGATAAAGTACAGCGGTTGTTAATTGCTTTAGTTAAAGGCAGCTTTGTAGAACCCCACTATCATGAACTTTCTCATCAATGGGAAATGTTTGTTGTCATGCAAGGCGAAATACAGGTCTGTTTACACAGCGATAGTGGCGAAGTTATCAAAGAATTTACGGCTGGTGATAGTAGCGGCGTAAAAATCGTGGAATTCTCTCCTGGTGACATACATAGTGTAAAATGTTTGTCTTCCCGAGCGCTCATGATGGAAGTGAAAGAGGGGCCATTTGATCCTTCTTTTGCAAAAGCATTTGTTCGATAGCTTCCTGAAAAGCATCTTCCGCTATCTCCAGACCTTGATCCTGAGTTAACATCTAAGCCACATTTCAAGCCGCGCATAAGTCGCGGTGACCACACCTGACAGGAGTATGTAATGTCCAAGCAACAGATCGGCGTTGTCGGTATGGCAGTGATGGGGCGCAACCTGGCGCTCAACATCGAAAGCCGTGGTTATACCGTCTCCGTTTTCAACCGCTCCCGTGATAAGACCGAAGAAGTGATTGCTGAGAATCCAGGCAAGAAACTGGTTCCTTTCTATACGGTGAAAGAGTTCGTTGAGTCTCTGGAAACGCCTCGTCGTATCCTGTTAATGGTGAAAGCGGGCGCTGGTACCGATGCAGCTATCGATTCCCTGAAGCCTTACCTCGAAAAAGGTGACATCATTATTGATGGCGGTAACACCTTCTTCCAGGACACCATTCGTCGTAACCGTGAGCTGTCTGCTGAAGGCTTCAACTTCATCGGTACCGGGGTTTCCGGTGGTGAAGAGGGCGCCCTCAAAGGCCCATCTATCATGCCTGGTGGCCAGAAAGATGCGTACGAACTGGTTGCGCCTATCCTGACCAAAATCGCAGCCGTGGCTGAAGATGGTGAGCCTTGCGTAACCTATATCGGTGCAGACGGTGCAGGCCACTATGTGAAAATGGTGCACAACGGCATCGAATACGGCGACATGCAGCTGATTGCTGAAGCTTACTCCCTGCTGAAAGGTGGTCTGAACCTCTCTAATGAAGAGCTGGCTGAAACCTTTACCGAGTGGAACAAAGGCGAACTGAACAGCTACCTGATCGACATCACCAAAGATATCTTCACGAAAAAAGATGAAGAGGGTAAATACCTGGTTGATGTGATTCTGGATGAAGCAGCGAATAAAGGTACCGGTAAATGGACCAGCCAGAGCTCTCTGGATCTGGGCGAACCGCTGTCTCTGATCACCGAATCCGTCTTCGCGCGTTACATCTCTTCCCTGAAAGAGCAGCGCGTCGCGGCGTCTAAAGTGCTGTCTGGCCCACAGGCTAAACCAGCGGGTGATAAAGCCGAATTCGTTGAAAAAGTGCGTCGTGCCCTGTATCTGGGTAAAATCGTTTCTTACGCGCAGGGCTTCTCTCAGCTTCGTGCGGCGTCAGACGAGAACAACTGGGATCTGAACTACGGTGAAATCGCGAAGATCTTCCGTGCAGGTTGCATCATTCGTGCGCAGTTCCTGCAGAAAATCACCGATGCCTATGCTGAAAACGCCGGTATCGCCAACCTGCTGCTGGCACCGTACTTCAAGAAAATTGCGGACGAATACCAGCAGGCGCTGCGTGACGTGGTTGCCTACGCTGTTCAGAACGGTATCCCGGTTCCGACCTTCTCGGCTGCAGTCGCCTACTACGACAGCTACCGTGCGGCCGTTCTGCCTGCTAACCTGATTCAGGCACAGCGTGACTACTTTGGTGCGCATACTTACAAACGCACCGATAAAGAAGGCGTGTTCCATACCGAATGGATGGAATAAGTTAACTTACTCGCTGTAATCAAAACCCGGAGCCTGTCTCCGGGTTTTTTTATGCAAAAAATGTCGCCTGTTATTCGAAGTAGTCTGAATCTCGTCCCGCTCGTAGTGATTACTCCTGGTTTGCCTTGACAGTTCAGTTTGCCAGGAGGTACAAAGCCCAACAGTTATGTTTATCGCGATGGTCAGGCGGCCATCAGTACAGTTAACTCACAGAAGTCATTAGCGAATGAAAATAACAATCTCCGGAACAGGGTATGTCGGTCTTTCTAACGGCATTCTGATTGCCCAGAATCATGAAGTGGTTGCGCTGGATATCGTGCAGGCCAAAGTGGATATGCTCAATCAGAAAAAATCGCCGATTGTGGATAAAGAAATCCAGGACTACCTCAGCAATAAACCGCTGAATTTCCGCGCCACGACAGATAAAGAAGATGCATACCGCGATGCGGATTACGTCATTATTGCGACGCCTACTGACTACGATCCTAAAACCAACTACTTCAACACCTCAACTGTAGAAGCGGTGATCAAAGACGTTATCGCGATCAACCCTGATGCGGTGATGGTCATTAAATCGACCATTCCTGTCGGTTTTACCAAATCCATTAAAGAAAAATTCGGTATTGATAATATCTTCTTCTCGCCAGAATTCCTGCGTGAGGGAAGAGCGCTTTACGATAACCTGCATCCTTCGCGTATCGTTATTGGCGAACGTTCTGAGCGCGCTGAACGCTTTGCTGCTCTGCTTCAGGAAGGCGCAGTGAAGAAAGATATTCAGGTGTTGTTTACCGACTCCACTGAGGCTGAGGCGATTAAGCTCTTCGCGAATACCTACCTGGCAATGCGAGTAGCTTATTTTAATGAGCTCGACAGCTACGCAGAAAGTCTTGGCCTGAATACCCGCCAGATTATTGAAGGGGTGTGTCTCGACCCTCGCATTGGCAACCACTACAACAACCCGTCATTTGGCTACGGCGGCTATTGCCTGCCAAAAGACACTAAGCAACTGCTGGCAAACTATCAGGCTGTACCGAATAACCTCATTTCGGCGATTGTTGACGCTAACCGTACTCGTAAAGATTTCATCTCCGACTCCATCCTTGCGCGTCAACCGAAAGTTGTTGGTGTGTACCGTCTGATCATGAAGAGTGGCTCCGATAACTTCCGCGCCTCTTCCATTCAGGGGATCATGAAGCGCATTAAGGCGAAAGGGGTTGAGGTTGTTATCTATGAGCCTGCCATGCCGGACGATCAGTTCTTCAATTCCCGGGTGATCCGCGATCTGGATGCCTTTAAGAAAGAAGCCGACGTCATCATTTCAAACCGCATGGCGGAAGAGCTGGCTGATGTAGCGGATAAGGTTTATACCCGCGATCTGTTTGGTAGCGACTGATTCTCTGCTTTATCCTGTAAAAAAACCCGGCTGAATTGCCGGGTTTTTTATTTTCAGACCTTGTAGAAATCGCGATACCAGTCAACGAAGTTCTTTACTCCATCTTTGACTGAGGTTTGCGGTTTAAAACCAATCACGTCATACAGTGCTTTAGTGTCTGCGCTGGTTTCCAGTACGTCGCCTGGCTGGAGAGGGAGCATGTTTTTCTCGGCTTTTTTACCCAGCGCGTCTTCCAGGGCGGTGATGTAATCCATCAGTTCCACTGGCGAACTGTTACCGATGTTATAAACCCGGTAAGGCGCAGAGCTGGTTGCCGGGGAGCCGGTCTCAACGGTCCAGTTTGCATCTGCCTGAGGAATAACATTCTGCAGACGAATAATTGCTTCAGCGATGTCATCAATATACGTGAAGTCGCGCTTCATCTTACCGTAGTTATAGACATCGATGCTTTTGCCCTCAATCATCGCCTTTGTAAACTTAAACAGGGCCATGTCCGGGCGTCCCCACGGACCGTACACGGTAAAGAAGCGCAGGCCGGTGGTCGGCAGATTGTAGAGATGCGAATAGGTATGCGACATCAGTTCATTGGCTTTTTTGGTCGCGGCATAGAGTGAGACCGGGTGATCCACGGAATCGTCAGTGGAGAATGGCATCTTGCGGTTGAGGCCATATACGGAGCTGGATGAGGCATACAGAAGATGCTGCACGTTATTATGGCGGCAGCCTTCCAGCACGTTGAGATGGCCGATAAGGTTGGCATCCGCATAGGCGTGCGGATTTTCCAGGGAGTAGCGTACGCCTGCCTGTGCGGCCAGGTGAATGACGCGATCAAATTTCTCACTGGCGAAAAGCGTGGCCATACCTTCGCGGTCAGCTAATTCCAGCTTGTGGAAGGTGAAACTCTCAGATTTTAACAGTTCCAGGCGTGCCAGCTTCAGGTTGACATCGTAGTATTCATTGAGGTTATCGATACCAACAACCTGATGACCGGCCTCAAGGAGGCGTTTGCTGACATTCGCACCGATAAAACCTGCAGCGCCCGTGACCAAAAATTTCATAGCTTCCCTCATAAACCTTTTTCTTACAGATGCCATAGCGCATCAAATGGTGTCTATGATAGCGCGAAGGGTCGAAGTTACATAACCCATCTTTCCGATTTAACTCATCGGATTCTTATAGAAAAATCGCCAGTAACAGATAAACTAAGCAGACATCATTCTGTTTGCCCTTTTTCATCTGTTAGGGATTGTATGACACAAAACAACAATAGCCAGGTCAGTCGAAGCAATGACCCTGAGCAAATTGATTTACTTGATTTAATGCTGCAGCTGTGGCGTGGGAAGTGGATGATAGCAACCTTTGTTGTTGTTTTTATCGTCCTGGCAATTGGATATTTATCGGTCGCAAAGGAGAAATGGACCTCCAGTGCGATTATTGCACAGCCTGATGCTGCCCAGATAGCGGCCTATTCAAATGCATTGAACATTCTCTACGGCAGTGCTGCACCCTCAATGCTCGACATTCAAACGCGCGCGATTGGCCGTTTTAATTCTTCGTTCTCGGCATTATCTCAGGCACTTGAGAATCAGGAGGATCCTGAAAAACTGACCATCGCTCCGACCTCGACTGCACAGCCGCTACCGCTAAGTGTTTCATACACCAGTACCTCTGCAGAAGCGGCTCAGAAGCAACTGGCGCAGTACATTCAGCAGGTTGATGAGCAAACTGCGAAAGAACTGGCCGTTGACCTTAAAGACAACATCAAACAGCAGATCAAGACCCTGAATGATTCTCTGCAAAACCAGGAGAAGGTCGCTCAGGAGCAAAAAGATCTGCGTATCAAACAGATTGCAGAGGCACTAAAGAACGCCGAAGCAGCGAAAATTACCTCTCCGCAGCTACAGCAGACACAGGATGTAACTCAAGAGACGTTATTCCTGCTGGGAAGCGAGGGGCTGAAGTCGATGATTGACAATGAAGCTTCTCGTCCCCTGGTCTTCCCAACGGCTTATTACCAGACCAAGCGAAACCTGCTGGATATCCAAAACCTGAACGTAAACCCGGACACCATCCATGTTTATCGTTACGTCATGAAGCCTGATCTGCCAGTCCGTCGCGACAGCCCGAAAAAAGCTGTTATTTTGGTCCTTGCCGTGTTGCTTGGCGCGATGGTCGGTTCTGGCGTCCTGCTTAGCCGCAACGCCTTACGCAACTACAAACCAAAAGCCTGATTTGCAGATAAAAAAACCGGGGATTATCCCCGGTTTTTTTATTTATGACGTTTGCGAAGATTTTCAATCACCGCCGTCAAATCCAGCTCCTGATCCTGCAGCAGAACCAGCAGGTGATACATCAAATCAGACGCTTCATTCGTCAGCTCCTCGCGGTCATGCACGGTCGCGGCCAGCGCCGTCTCAACGCCTTCTTCTCCTACCTTCTGTGCGATACGCTTGGTTCCGCTGGCGTACAGCTTCGCGGTGTAGGAACTTTCAGGATCCGCCGTTTTACGCTCTGCCAGCAGCTGTTCCAGTTGATACAGGAACAACCACCGATGGCTCGTCTCGCCGAAGCAGCTGCTGGTGCCTTTATGGCAGGTAGGGCCTATTGGGTTTGCCAGCACCAGCAGAGTGTCGTTGTCGCAGTCAGGCGCCATGCTGACCACGTTCAGGAAATGACCCGAGGTCTCGCCTTTGGTCCACAGGCGCTGTTTCGTACGCGAGTAGAAGGTCACTTTGCCGCTGTCGATCGTTTTCGCCAGCGCGTCCTGGTTCATATATCCTAGCATCAGCACTTCGCCTGAGATGGCATGCTGGACAACCACCGGCAGTAATCCGTCAGTTTTTTCCCAGTCCAGCTGCGCCTGTTGTTGCTCTGTTAACATACCCTGATCTCCACGCCCTGGTCGGCCAGGTACGTTTTCAACTCACCAATATTAATAATCTGTTTGTGGAACACGGACGCGGCCAGCGCGCCGTCCACGTTCGCATCGCGGAAGGCTTCGAGGAAGTGTTCCATGGTGCCCGCGCCGCCGGAGGCAATCAGCGGAACGTGGCAGACCGCACGGACTTTTTTCAGCTGCTCGAGGTCATACCCGTTACGCACGCCGTCCTGGTTCATCATGTTGAGGACAATCTCGCCCGCGCCACGCTTCTGCACTTCCTGCACCCAGTCGAGCGTTTCCCACTGCGTCACGCGCGTGCGGCTTTCATCCCCGGTGTACTGGTTTACGTGGAACTTGCCCGTTGCGGCGTCATACCAGGTGTCGATCCCAACCACAATGCACTGCACGCCAAAACGATCTGCGAGGCGGGTAATGAGCTCCGGGTCGGCCAGGGCAGGGGAGTTGATAGAAATCTTGTCGGCGCCAAACGAGAGAATTTTGGCGGCGTCGTCAGCGGACTTAATCCCGCCCGCCACGCAGAATGGAATGTCGATCACTTCCGCCACGCGTGCCACCCAGCTTTTATCGACCACGCGGCCATCGCTGGAGGCGGTGATGTCGTAAAAGACCAGCTCGTCGGCGCCTTCATCGGCATAGCGTTTTGCCAGCGGGACGATGTCGCCAATGATCTCGTGGTTGCGGAACTGCACGCCTTTCACGACCTGACCATCGCGTACGTCCAGGCAAGGGATTATCCGTTTTGCCAGCATTGAATCGCCTCCGTCACTGTAAATTTACCTTCCAGCAGGGCCCGGCCCACAATCACGCCCTGCACACCGGTACCGCGCAGCGCGGCCACGTCCTCTATATCACCGATACCGCCAGACGACTGGAACGCTACCTGCGGATAACGCGCGCAGACCTCTTCATACAGCGAGACGTTTGAGCCCGCCAGCGTTCCGTCCCGGGAGATGTCCGTGCACAACACGTGCTTCAGACCAACGGGAAGATAGATATCGACCAGCTCTTCCAGCGTCACGCCGGAATTTTCCTGCCAACCGCTAACGGCCACCTGCTTATTACCCTGTTCATCAATACGCACGTCCAGCGCCAGGACCAGGGCATCGGCGCCAAAGCGGCGGAACCAGCCTTTCACGGTCTCAGGAGCTTTCACGGCGGTTGAACCCACCACCACGCGGGCCACGCCAGCGTCCAGCAGCGCCGCGACGTCATCTTCCGTACGCACGCCGCCACCGACCTGGACGGGAACATCAACACCCGCAACAAGTTGTTTAAGCAGCGGGATCTGGCGTTTCGCCGGGTCTTTCGCGCCCGTTAAATCCACCAGGTGCAGTACCTGCGCACCCTGGGCGGCATAATCCTGCAGACGCGGCAGCGGGTCGTTTCCGTAGTCGCGCTGCTGGCCGTAATCGCCCTGATGCAGACGGACAACCGTACCGTCAATTAAATCTAATGCGGGAATAATCATCACATCTCCAGGAAGTTTTTCAGCAGCTGCGCGCCCGCGGCGCCAGAGCGCTCCGGGTGAAACTGCACGCCGAAGAAATTGTCTTTCTGTACGGCCGCCGTGAACGCCTCACCGTAGGTGCACTGGGCGATCGTATTCACGTTCACCGGCATGGCGTAGCTGTGCACGAAGTAAAAATACGCGCCGTCTTCGATGCCGCGAAACAGCCGATCGCCCGCTTTGGCGTAAACGCGGTTCCAGCCCATATGAGGCAGAGGCAGGCCGTGGTCGGACATTTTCGGCACGTCTTCGTCAATAATGCCCAGCAGGTCAACGCCGTTGCTCTCTTCGCTGCGGCGGCCCAGGATCTGCATGCCCAGGCATATGCCCAGCACCGGTTGGGTACAGGCTTTGATCAGGTCGACCAGCTCGCGTTCGCGAATCTGATCCATCGCCGCCTGCGCGGTGCCCACGCCCGGTAAAAAGAGTTTGTCGGCGCGCAGCACCACGTCCGGGTCTCGGCTTACCACCGGCTCATAGCCGTGGCGCGCTATCGCCGATTTGACGGAGTTCAGGTTGGCGCATCCGGTATCCAGAATGACCACGTTCATTACAGCACTCCTTTCGATGAAGGCAGGGCGTCACCTTCCACGCGAATTGCCTGACGAAGGGTACGGCCAAAGGCTTTGAAGAGGCTCTCCACGCGGTGGTGGTCGTTCTTGCCCTTGGTCTTCAGGTGCAGCGTCAGGCCCATGGTGTAGGACAGTGAGCGGAAGAAGTGCTCCACCATTTCTGTGCTCAGATCGCCCACGCGCTGGTAGGTAAAATCGGCTTTATACTCCAGGTGCGGACGACCGGAGATGTCCATCGCGCAGCGCGCCAGACACTCGTCCATCGGCAGGACAAAGCCGAAACGGTTAATGCCGCGCTTGTCGCCGAGCGCCAGCTTCAGGGCTTCACCCAGCGCCAGGCCGGTATCTTCCACGGTGTGATGATCGTCTATGTAGAGATCGCCTTTTACCGTAATTTCCATGCGGAAACCGCCGTGGGTGGCAATCTGGTCCAGCATGTGATCGAAGAAGCCGACGCCGGTGTGGATCTTGCTGCCGCCTTCACGGTCCAGCCAGACCTTCACGTCAATCTGCGTCTCTTTGGTGTTGCGCTCAACGTGGGAATAGCGGTCGCGTTTTGTCAGCTGTTCGCCAATCTTCGCCCAGTTAAGGTTGTTACGGTCGTAGCGCAGCCCCGCGATGCCCATGTTTTCCGCCAGCGTAATATCGGTGATGCGATCGCCGATGACATAGCTGTTGGTTTTATCCACCGCATCTTCAGCCAGGTAGCGCTCTACCAGCTTCACCTTTGGCTTACGGCAGTCGCACTCGTCGGCCGGCATGTGCGGGCAAATCAGCACTTCATCAAATACCACGCCCTGAGAGGTCAGCACCTGCATCATTAGATTGTGCGGGCCGTCAAAGTCCGCCTGTGGGAAGCTGTCGGTACCCAGACCGTCCTGGTTGGTGATCATCACGAGCTTAAAGCCTGCTTTTTGCAGCTTGAGCAGCACCGGGATCACGTCCGGTTCAAAAGCCAGCTTGTCGAATCGATCGACCTGAAAATCGGCTGGTGGCTCCGAAATAAGGGTGCCGTCACGATCGATGAAAAGGATCTTCTGGGTCATACTTTCTCCGCTTTCAGGGCGTCAATCACGCGCTGGCTCTCTGCACGGGTGCCTACGGTAATGCGCAGGCAACCGCTCAGAGAAGGTTGTTTATTCTGGTCTCGTAAGATAATGCCCTGATCCCATAAAGATTTAAATACGGCACTCGATGCGGTGAAGCGCACCAGGATGTAGTTAGTTTCCGAGTCGAATACCTGCTCCACGCAAGGGATATCCTTCAGGGCGGTCACCAGATACTGACGTTCCTCCAGGATTTGCGCCACGCGCTCGCGCATCGCGTTGATCCCCTGCGGTGTCAGCGCCTGTGCCGCAATATCGGCAACCGGCGTTGAGAGCGGGTACGGGGCGATCACTTTCAGCAGCAGGTCGATGACCTCTTTATTCGCCAGGGTGAATCCGCAGCGCAGACCCGCAAGGGCAAAGGCTTTTGACAGCGTACGCAGCACGACCAGGTGCGGATACTCTTCCAGCCAGCCTGCCAGCGTCGCCTGCGGGCAGAACTCGATGTAGGCTTCGTCTGCCACCACCAGCGCTTTACCGCGCGTCATCTCCAGCAGGGTGCGAATATCCTGCGGGTTGATAATCTGTCCGGTCGGGTTGTTCGGGCTACAGACAAAGACAACTTTTACCCCATCGAGATTGTCGGCAATGCCCTGCAGATCCAGCTGCCAGTTCTCCAGCGCCTGCACGTTGCGGCACGCCACGCCGAAGGTTTCCGCGCTGACGCTGTACATGCCGTAGGTAGGCTGGCAGTACATCACCGCGTCTTTGCCCGGCTCGCAGAAGGCGCGGATCAGCAGTTCAATGCCCTCATCCGCGCCGCGGCTGACCAGCACCTGCTCCGGCTTCACTCCCGCATACTGCGCGTAGTTTTCAATCACGGCCTTTGGCTGACATTCCGGATAGCGGTTCAGCGTTTGCTGCGACAGCTCAAACTGCACCGCCGTCGGGAATTCGTTGGCGTTCAGCCAGACATCCCCTTTACCGCCCAGACGACGCGCGGACTGATAAGGCGTCAGGCGACGGACATTTTCGCGGGCTAACTCTTCAATGTTCATGCTTGCTCCTTCAGGGCTGCAACGCGCAGCGTAACGGCATTTTTGTGGGCGGTCAGCCGCTCGGCGGCGGCCAGGGTTTCAATAGTAGACGCCAGTGACGCAAAACCTTCGCGGGAGAGCTCCTGCACGGTCATGCGTTTCTGGAAATCCGCCAGGCCCAGGCTCGAACAGGTAGAGGTGTAGCCATACGTGGGCAGCACGTGGTTGGTGCCGGAGGCGTAATCGCCCGCGGACTCCGGTGACCAGTCACCGAGGAACACCGAGCCCGCGCTGGTAATGCTGTCAACCAGATCGCGCGCGCTGCGGGTCTGAATGATCAGGTGCTCCGGGCCGTACTGGTTGGAGATAGCAATACACTGGTCCAGATCGCGCGCCACAATCAGGCGGCTGGCCGCTAGCGCCTGACGTGCCGTGTCGGCGCGGGGCAGGTCGGCAAGCTGGCGCTCCACGGCTTCGCCCACGCGTTTCGCCATATCGGCATCCGGCGTCAGCAGGATGACCTGCGAGTCCGGGCCGTGTTCCGCCTGAGAAAGCAGGTCGGAGGCGACGAAGTCCGGCGTTGCGCCGCTGTCGGCAATCACCAGCACCTCAGACGGGCCGGCAGGCATATCGATGGCCGCGCCGTCCAGACGCTGGCTGACCTGGCGCTTGGCTTCGGTTACATACGCATTGCCCGGACCAAAAATTTTGTCGACCTTAGGAATGGAGTCTGTGCCGAACGCCAGGGCCGAAATCGCCTGCGCGCCGCCCACTTTATATACCGCCTGCACGCCGCACAGCTTCGCCGCATAAAGGATCTCGTCGGCAATCGGTGGCGGTGAGCACAGCACCACTTTCTGACACCCGGCAATCCGCGCGGGTGTCGCCAGCATCAGTACGGTGGAGAAAAGCGGGGCAGAGCCGCCGGGAATATAGAGGCCAACGGACGCAACCGGGCGCGTGACCTGCTGGCAACGCACGCCGGGCAGAGTTTCGACATCCACGGTCTGTAGCTGTTGCGCGGTGTGAAAGGTATCAATGTTTTTCACCGCGACGGCCATCGCCTGCTTGATGTCGTCACCCAGACGATTGCTGGCATCAATGATTTCCTGCTCGGTAACCTTTAATGCACCGACTTCCGTCTTGTCAAACTTCGCGCTGTATTCACGCAGCGCGTCATCACCACGGGCTTTGACGTTATCCAGGATCTCCGCCACGGTGCGTGAGATGCTCTCAGAGGCGGAAATCGCCGGGCGCATCAGCAGCTCGCGCTGCTGTGCGTCGCTACAGGTATTCCAGTCGATGATTGTGTTAAAGCTCATGGCCATTACTCCATCATCTTCTCAATAGGCAGCACCAGGATGGAGCTTGCGCCCAGCGCCTTCAGTTTTTCCATGGTTTCCCAGAACAGGGTTTCGCTGCTCACCATGTGCATCGCCACGCGCTGCTGATCGCCCGCCAGCGGCAGGATGGTTGGGCGCTCGGCGCCCGGCAGCAGGGCAATCACTTCATCCAGACGCTCGGTTGGGGCGTGCATCATGATGTATTTGGACTCACGCGCCTGAATCACGCCCTGAATGCGGGTCAGCAGCTTGTCGATCAGCTGCTGTTTGGCGTCGGCCATGTCGCCGTCGCGCTGAATCAGGCACGCTTTAGAGCGGTAGATCACTTCCACTTCGCGCAGACCATTCGCTTCCAGCGTCGCGCCGGTAGAGACGAGGTCACAGATGGCGTCCGCCAGACCCGCACGCGGCGCCACTTCAACGGAGCCGTTCAGCAGGCAGGATTTAAACTGCACGCCTTTCTGGTCGAGATAACGCTTTAACAGGTGAGGGTAAGAGGTGGCGATACGTTTGCCGTTCAGCGCGGCCGGGCCGTCCCACGCTTCGTCAACCGGCGTAGCCAGGGACAGGCGGCAGCCGCCGAAGTCCAGACGACGCAGGGTGAAGTAACGCGGATCTTCGCCCTGCGCGCGGCGGGTCAGTAGCTCTTCTTCCAGTACGTTTTCACCGATGATGCCGAGGTCAACGACGCCATCCATAACCAGGCCGGGAATATCGTCATCACGCACGCGCAGAATGTCGATGGGCATGTTTTCAGCCAGAGCAATCAGGCGCTGGGTGTGCAGGTTAATTTTAATCCCGCAGCGGGCCAGCAGTTCGCGTGAATCGTCGCTCAAACGGCCTGATTTTTGAATAGCTATGCGTAAGCGTGAGTTATCTAACATTCTTTATTCCTCGTTAACCTGTTTTAACCTGTCTGAATTCGGTCCAAAAAAAAGCCCCCGGAAGAAGATCTTCCGGGGGCTTTTTCATGCGTTCATGCACCACTGGAAGATCCAAACGTCTTCCAGCACACATCGCCTGAAAGACTAGTCAGGATGATGGTGATGATGGTGGTGTTTAAATTGAACGCGTGTCATATAAATTCTCGATGAATGCTTATTCATTTGATGTCTTTTAACCTAAACCAGTTGTACGACATATTGCAAGGGCTTTTTTTGATCATTAATTCATTTCATATTGATGCTATGAATTGTGTGTTCTGCCGGGCTGGCGTAGCCTTATAAAAGACGAGTAAGAGTCAGGAGAATTCGCATGAAAAAGGTCGCGATTGTCGGTTTAGGATGGCTGGGAATGCCGCTGGCGATGTCATTAGCCGCGAAAGGCTGGCAGGTGACCGGGAGCAAAACCACGGCGGATGGGGTAGAGGCAGCTCGCATGTGCGGTATTGACGGCGTTGAGCTGCGCCTTGAACCGGAGCTGGTGTGTGATGCTGATGATCTGGACACGCTGATGAACGTCGATGCGCTGGTGATCACGCTCCCCGCGCGGCGCAGTGGCCCGGGCGAGTCGTTTTATCTGCAGGCGATGCAGGAGATCGTCGACAGCGCGCTGGCGCACCATGTTCCGCGCATCATTTTTACCAGCTCGACGTCGGTGTATGGCGAAGTTGAGGGCGTGGTGAAAGAGAGTTCCGAGCGCCGTCCCGTGACGGCGAGCGGTCAGGTTCTGAAAGAGCTGGAAGACTGGCTGCATAATCTTCCCGGCACGCAGGTCGATATTGTCCGTCTGGCGGGGTTGGTGGGCCCTGGCCGCCATCCGGGACGCTTTTTTGCCGGGAAATCTGCGCCAGATGGCCAGCATGTTGTCAATCTTGTGCACCTTGACGATGTTGTTGGCGCAATTGAGCTACTCTTACAGGCTCCGAAAGGTGGACACATCTATAATATATGTGCACCTTCTCATCCGGCGCGCAGCACGTTTTACCCGCTGATGGCACGTCAGCTGGGCCTGGCGGCGCCGGTTTTCGGTGAGGCAAAGGATAACAGTAAAGGCAAAATTGTTGATGGCAATCGAATTTGTCATGAGCTGGGGTTTGAGTATCAGTATCCCGATCCGCTGGTGATGCCCATGGAATAAGACCCGCAGCGGAGACGATCGCACACCAGAAGGGGGCGAGCATGAAACCGCTGCTGGATGTTCTTATTATTCTGGATGCTCTGGAAAAAGAGGGGAGCTTTGCCGCTGCGTCAGCAAAGCTCTACAAAACCCCATCTGCGCTGAGCTATACCGTTCAAAAACTGGAAAGCGATCTCAATATCCAGATCCTCGATCGCTCCGGACACCGCGCACGTTTCACCCGTACCGGACAGATGCTGCTGGAAAAAGGCCGTGAAGTCCTCCATACCGTTCGTGAGCTCGAAAAACAGGCCGTAAAACTCCATCAGGGATGGGAAAATGAGCTGGTTATTGGCGTGGATGATACCTTTCCGTTTTCTCTCCTGACGCCGCTGATTGAAGCCTTCTATCAACACCACAGCGTGACCCGGCTTATCTTTATCAACGGCGTGCTGGGTGGCTCCTGGGATGCCTTGACGCAGGGCAGGGCGGACATTTTCGTCGGTGCACTCCATGAGCCTCCCCAGCTGAGCGATTTTGGTTTTGCCCGGCTGGGCGTGCTGGAGCAGGTATTTGCTGTGGCACCCCATCACCCGCTGGCTCAGGAACCCGAGCCGCTTAACCGTCGCGTAATTAAAGGCTACCGCGCCATAGTTGTTGGGGACAGCTCTCGTCCGGAATGCTCGGTCTCCTCGCAGCTGCTTGATGAGCAGGAGGCCATTACCGTTTTCGACTTTAAAACCAAGCTGGAACTGCAAATAAGCGGCCTGGGCTGCGGCTATTTACCGCGCTATCTGGCGCAGCGGTTTATTGACAGCGGTGCGCTTGTTGAAAAACAGGTACTTGCTCAAAGCAGTAATGAATCGGTGTGGGTAGGCTGGAATGAACAAACTGCCGGGTTGGCCAGCGCCTGGTGGCGAGACGAGATTTTAGCAAATAGTGCTATCGCCGCCGTTTACTCTCAGCCCGACGTCCAGAAATCAGCCAGTTAGTAAAAAGAAAATTGTCCCATGCTTTGCAAAGTATTGCCTTTTGTATCCGATGTGGGGCAAAATGCGGCCGCTGCAACCAAATGAATAATCGACGATATAAAAGGCGTCGGTTATTTTTTTTTGCATGTACGAAACGAAACTAAAAACCAAGAGGCCGGGCTTCGTACCGGATAGATATTTACTAAAATCCGACAGTTGTTGTCGCTGAGGAAGAAAGAAATGGGGCAATTTTTCGCTTACGTGGCGGTTATCACCGTAAAGGAGAATAACTATGTCGCATAACGCAACTCCAAACACCTCTCGCGTGGAATTACGTAAAACGCTTACGTTGATTCCGGTTGTTATGATGGGCCTTGCCTATATGCAACCGATGACGCTGTTCGATACATTCGGTATCGTATCAGGCCTCACAGACGGTCATGTGCCGACGGCTTATGGCTTCGCGCTGATTGCGATCCTCTTTACCGCGCTGAGCTACGGTAAACTGGTGCGTCGCTATCCGTCTGCTGGTTCCGCCTACACCTATGCCCAGAAATCCATCAGCCCGACAGTTGGCTTTATGGTGGGCTGGTCTTCGCTGCTCGACTATCTGTTCGCGCCGATGATCAACATTCTGCTGGCAAAAATTTATTTTGAAGCGCTGGTGCCGTCGATTCCATCCTGGATGTTCGTCGTGGCGCTGGTGGCCTTTATGACTGCCTTTAACCTGCGCAGCATTAAGTCCGTTGCCAACTTTAACTCCGTTATCGTTGTGCTTCAGGTTGTCCTGATTGCCGTTATTCTTGGCATGGTGATTTACGGTGTGTTCCACGGTGAAGGTGCCGGCACTCTGGCGAGCAGCAAGCCGTTCTGGTCTGGTGATGCCCATGTGATCCCGATGATTACCGGGGCAACCATTCTGTGCTTCTCCTTTACCGGTTTTGACGGCATCAGCAACCTGTCTGAAGAAACGAAAGATGCAGAGCGCGTGATCCCTCGTGCAATCTTCCTGACGGCGCTGATTGGTGGTCTGATCTTTATTTTCTCGACCTATTTCCTGCAGCTGTACTTCCCGGATATCTCCCGTTTCAAGGATCCGGATGCGTCTCAGCCGGAAATCATGCTCTATGTGGCGGGTAAAGCGTTCCAGGTTGGCGCGCTGATCTTCTCCACCATTACCGTACTGGCGTCCGGTATGGCCGCGCATGCAGGCGTTGCGCGTCTGATGTACGTGATGGGCCGCGATGGCGTATTCCCGAAAAGCTTCTTCGGCTACGTTCATCCAACCTGGCGTACCCCGGCGATGAACATCATCCTGGTCGGTGCCATTGCGTTGCTGGCGATTAACTTTGACCTGGTGATGGCAACGGCGTTGATTAACTTCGGTGCGCTGGTGGCGTTCACCTTTGTTAACCTGTCGGTTATCTCTCAGTTCTGGATCCGTGAAAAGCGTAATAAGACGCTGAAAGACCACTTCCAGTATCTGTTCCTGCCGTTGTGCGGTGCCCTGACCGTGGGCGCGCTGTGGGTTAACCTGGAAGAGAGCTCTATGGTGCTTGGCCTGATTTGGGCGGGTATCGGCCTGATTTACCTGGCCTGCGTCACGAAGAGCTTCCGTAACCCGGTTCCTCAGTACGAAGACGTCGCGTAATCACTTTGCCACATGCAGTAATTATCCTTAATGCCAGTCACTGACTGGCATTTTTACGTCATTGGAAACCCTAGCCAGGCTAGCGGGTCAGTAAGGCTATCAGCTTAGAGTCGGTTATTAAAACTCTTTTTGATTTGTTAACTATTTGTAGTCCGGCAACTGCAAGAGTCAAAACAGAAATCAAAAGGGGGTTTCAATGTGGGGCGAAAAGAACTTAG
>NZ_JADCKW010000020.1:17905-50779 GCF_014982155.1 Enterobacter cloacae complex sp. P16RS2
AACTTAGCGCACATCCGACAGAACTCTAGATATAACATATTTTTTTTGCTCCGGACAATTGGCGGGATCTTGAGAAATCTATGTGAATTGCTGTATGAGGAGTTTGGTGACCTGAATTACAAATACAGAAACAGGTGGTTCTGATTCCGTTACGATGTGAATGCGGTAGGTAAAAATACGGCGAATATACAGAAATAATTAAAATATTCTTTTAAAAAAGATAAAGTGTGAAATCAGTTATCACTATCATATCTTATTAACCCGTTCACGGACCGTTAGTAACAAAAAAGATGACAAATATCTGATTTTATGCGCCTGCTATGGCACAATCGGTAATAAGTCCTTACTAACCACATTTCTATAACCTGCGATATAGTCGGAGGTTATTTTATCCTACTTTTATTAGGCTTTATTCAGTAAATAGCGGGGAGGTGGAAAGAGAGCTGAGCTTTTGTAATTCAATAATGTGAATTTGCTACTGAGGAAAGAGTGGAAGCAGAAATTTAGATGAAATAGTGAGGCCCTTATAAAAGACCCCACTGTTCAATAAATGCTAGAGTGTAACGTGCTTGTCTAGTGGCAATCCATAAATGCTTCACAAAGAGTAATTAATTTATAATTCTTTGTATCAATGAACATATCGAAGGGAAGATCTGGAATTCCTTTCATTATTTCGCTATGCCCTGATTTGTAGATACCAATGACTTGTTGCCTGAATTTCAATGTTGAAAGTTCAGGAGCATGAAGAATGTCAGCAAGTTTTTCAACTGGCGCAGTGTCAGCGCATACTGCGGAGTCATTGGATGCGAAAATGACTGGCCCCCTCTGCTGTTGTAAAAATTCAGTAATTTCATCTTCGGGAATGGTGGTTGAAACACAGGTTGAATAATTCACCACTGTGTCAATATCAGACGAAATACCTTCATGAGTTGAGCCCAGTTTTATGATGTTAAAACCATATCCTAAATTTACACCCCGGTCATTTATCATAGCTCCACTTGTAGCAGTATAGGTGGCTGAAGAAAGTCCTAAAATATCACTTTGATACAAGATCGGTTTTTTGTTAATGATTTTTTCTGATGCTACTCCTGTGCTGTTAACACGAACCTGTTTTATCGAGTTTCTGGATATAATATAAGAACAAATACCATCTTCATTGATGTTCATATTTCTGCAAAGATTAGCATAGAATAAATCATTATCTTTTTGGATGACCTTTTGGGCATTCATGGCAAAAGCTTCAAACCATAATGCTTTCAATTGCCCATTAGCTTCAATAGCAGAATATACAGGTAAACTATATTCCTCTGAACCTATAGCTATCCCATTGTTAGTTTGTTTAATTCCATCATTTAATGATGGGTAGTTCCAAAGTTGCGACGCATAGGCAAAGAAATCTTTAGTCCGACCAAGTTCGTAATTTTTTATCAATTTGCCCTTTTTACTGTCGAGTAAGCTGCTTCCAAACCCTAACTCTTTCACCGCTGCGCCAGATAAATCGAGGACAGTTGGCCAGACATCGAGTAAAGTGCCTTCAGTATTATTAACAGTGGGTTTCAAATCTTTTTTGATAATAATGAAACGGTTTCTTCTCTCCTGGCTCACCTTATCGAGGAGAGGAGAGGCACTATTTGCCATCATTAGATGATCTGATACCAGCACGACGATAGTATTCTCGAACCAGGGACTATTCGTTATTCGATTTATAAAATCAGTCAGCAGATAATCTGAACAAGCCACTGAGGCAAGCATAGGATACTGCTCATTCTTAGGTACATGATTCTCACAGGCTTTCAAAAATGTCCCTTCCGGAGAGTGCGTATTTACTGTCAGGAGCGATAGCAGGAACGGTTGCTTCTGCTGGGACATACGTGAAAATTCATCCCATGCATGCTTAAGCAATAAGTCATCATGAATTCCCCATCCACTGACATCATCAGGTGTGGCAAGAAGGTTTTCCGCGAAATAATTTTTATCGTGCTGCGATTGCCAACCATGTTGCTCGAGGAATTTATCCCCCCCAGCGAATTCTTTCTGACTACCACGAATAAATTCGGTCTGATAGCCTTGAGTTCCAAACCATGAAGCTACACAGTCAGCCTTACCCAGGAAGTTGACGAAGCTCGCTCCAGAATTACCTTGTTCCATGATAAGTGGAATACCGCATTGAGTATTTACTAATCCCGCCATGGTCCATCCTATGCCCCGGATTGGTGGTTGACGTATGTTGGTAAACTGCATGTATTTATTTGCAAGCGCGCTCAGGCCTGGCGTGTAATTTGTTCCATCCAGGCTCTGGAATGTGTTTTCAAGACTTTCGGCATAAATAAAAACGTAATTATATTTTTTATCTAATTGCGCAGTTGCTTTTTTATATTCTTTTTTTACTGCGGCGGCATTACCATCATTAAAGAAGGTGTCTTTGGTTGAGTTGTAAATGTTCGAAATAAACTGTGATGGAATTATACTGATTAAAATGAGAGACCAAATGAATGTTGTTTTTTTTAGGGGGAGTAAGTCCTTTTTTTTGTATTTTAAATATACGCTACATGCAAGTGTTGCCAAAATGATAATAATAAATATCAATCCGACCTGTAACTTGCTGTAAATATCATCAAGTGATGTGCCTTGTGCTGTATTAAATAACTGGTAGTATACGGCGTCGGTGACACCATAGCCAGTAAACATGTTTGAAATATACCAAAAAGCAAACAGTACGAAAATAATGCTAGTGGTAATTGATTTTAAAAAGATCCATCTGTGAGATGAAATAGCAAATACAAGTAGTGCAAAGAGTTGTAAGTAAATCATTTTAGAGGCTTTAAAAGTAAGTTAATCTGTTATCATGTAAGTTGCGATTTTATCATGATTTTTAGGGGCAATGAATGTCTTATGACATTTTTCTGCCATAAAAATGTCATAAATACTCTCTGATACCCCACTTATATGAAAGTGAGACCATGTCATTCGGGCTTAAACAATCTCCTGTGCATACTGATACAGGGATTTCAACAGCGCCTGTTTCTCAGCATTCCCTTCATACTGGCCATAAAGCATTTCCAGCTCCTGGGCATAGCTGTTAAGAAACTCCTGGGTAAAGACATTGCGACGATGCTGCAGCCAGCGATCCTGCTCTGCCTCGTCCAGCGTGCCGGGGAAGTTACGCGCGCGGTAGTTAAACATCAGTTTTTCGATGCGTTTATCGGCGAAAGTAATATCCAGCGCCGGTAAGTTACGCGGCTCGGTTTGCAGAACGATATTCATCGCCGCGCGGTCGGCATCGCTGAAGAAGCCGTTGTAGAGCTGGGCGTCCACGTTTTCAGACGGCACGAACGGCTCCGCCTCGGCAAAGATGGCGACCACTTTCTCGCGCACCTGCGGGTTTTCGCGCAGCACTTTCAGGTTATCGAGGCAGTGCTGCCGGTTAATGCCCAGTCTGTCCGCATCTTCCGGGCGCAGCGTATTCGCCTGCGCGAGTACCGGACATTTATTGATATGCACCAGTTTGACCGGCACCGCAGGCAGATCGCCGAGCTCATTTTTCGGGGTATAAAGCCGTTCGCGCAGGGTATCGCTGTCGAGCTCAAGCAGCGGCGAAATATCGCCGGCTAAATCCACCATGATGACCGCATTACGGTTGTCCGGATGCCACGCCAGCGGCACGACCCAGCTGGTATTGCCGCGCCAGGCGCCAAACATGCCGGAGATATGCACCAGGGGTTTCATCTGCGGTACGTCGATAAGGGTCATGAGCTTCTGCTTGCTGCGGTGGCTCAGCAGATATTCAAACAGCCGGGGCTGCGCGTTTTTCACTAGCTTCGCCATGGCAATGGTGGCATAGACGTCCGCCATCGCGTCGTGGGCATTGCTGTGCTCGATGCCGTTGGCTCGCGTCAGGTGTTCCAGCCGGAAGCTCGTCAGCCCTTCCTCATTTTCAGGCCAGTTAATGCCCTTAGGACGTAGGGCATAACAGGCGCGCATGATGTCGAGCAAATCCCAGCGTGAATTGCGGTTCTGCCAGCTCCAGGCATAGGGATCGTAGAAGTTGCGATAGAAGATGTTGCGCGTTACTTCGTCATCGAAGCGGATGTTGTTGTAACCGACCACGCAGGTATTGGGGACGGTAAACAGATCGTGGATGCGTCGGGCGAATTCTGCCTCGTTAACGCCTTTCTCGCGCGCTTCCTGAGGCGTGATCCCGGTGACCATGACCGCCCCGGGCTGCGGCAGGTAGTCATCAGCCGGTTTGCAGTAAAAGACCTCAGGCTCGCCAATAATGTTGAATTCGTCGTCGGTACGGATGGCGGCAAACTGCGCCGGTCGGTCCAGCGCCGGGTGCGTGCCAAAGGTTTCGTAGTCATGGAATAAAAAAGTCGGGCGAGCGGCAGAGTCAGACACCAGTAATACCATCCTGTTAAAAAATGACGTCACTATGGTAAACGATCGTGCGGTTCAGACCGAATAAAAAGCACCTACGTGACGCAAATTTGCGCGCCAGCTTCAGAGAAAAATCTGCGTTCTGTCACATTTTTTTGCAATTAAGCCAGGTAACGGCATCAGAACTCCCGTAAAAAGGTCATCGATTTTTAATGACCTGAGGATATACCGTTGAAACGCCGTCTGTTTATTGCTGTTTCTTTACTCGCTTCGAGTGTCTCATCTGCATTTGCGGCCGAACCACTGGATTTTTCGCCGCAGCCTCCGGCCATTCAGGCTGGCTCCTGGGTGCTGATGGACTACACGACTGGTCAGATCTTAACGGCGGGCAACGAACATCAACAACGCAATCCGGCGAGCCTGACCAAGCTGATGACGGGGTATGTGGTTGATCGGGCCATTGATAGCCACCGCATTACGCCGGACGACATTGTCACCGTAGGGCGTGACGCGTGGGCAAAAGGTAACCCGGTTTTTGACGGCTCGTCGCTGATGTTCCTGAAAGAGGGCGATCGCGTCTCCGTGCGTGATTTAAGCCGCGGTCTGATCGTCGATTCCGGCAACGACGCCTGCGTGGCGCTGGCCGATCACGTGGCGGGCGGCCAGCCGCAGTTTGTGAAGATGATGAACGACTACGTGCAGAAGCTGAACCTGCGCGATACGCACTTTGAAACCGTCCACGGGCTGGACGCGCCGGGCCAGCACAGCTCGGCCTATGACCTGGCCGTACTTTCCCGGGCCATCATTCACGGCGAGCCTGAGTTTTACCATATGTACAGCGAAAAGAGCCTGACCTGGAACGGGATCACCCAGCAAAACCGTAACGGCCTGCTGTGGGATAAAACCATGAACGTGGACGGGCTTAAAACGGGGCACACCTCGGGAGCGGGCTTTAACCTGATTGCCTCCGCCGTTGACGGGCAGCGTCGTTTAATCGCGGTGGTGATGGGGGCGGACAGCCCGAAAGGACGTGAGGACCAGGCCCGGAAACTGCTGCACTGGGGGCAGCAGAACTTCGATACGGTGCAAATCCTGCACAACGGTAAAAAAGTGGGGACAGAGCGTATCTGGTACGGCGATAAGGAGCAGGTGAAACTGGGCACCGACCAGGACTTCTGGCTGGCCCTGCCGAAAGCGGAAGTGCCGAACATCAAGGCCAAATACGTGCTGGATAAAAAAGAGCTGGAAGCGCCGATTGCTGCGCATCAGCGGGTCGGGGAGATCCAGCTCTATGATCGTGACAAGGTGGTGGCGCACTGGCCGCTGGTGACGCTGGAAGCCGTTGATAAAGGCGGGCTGTTCTCTCGCATGAGCGATTATCTCCACCACACGCTTTAACCGCTGATGGGCAGACTGGCAGGGTTGCGAGTCTGCTCACATAATAAACACTCCTCGTTTGCCGATAATAGTAATCCAGTTTTATAGTGTATAAATATACAGTAATAAATGGAGGCAGCATGGACTACAGCATCAAGCAGCAAAAGAAACGTAAGATTGCCGGTTTTCATTTGGTCGGACCTTGGGAACAAACGGTAAAACAGGGCTTTGAACAGCTGGTGATGTGGGTGGACGGGCGCCACATTGAGCCGCTGGAGTGGGTCGCGGTCTATTACGATAACCCCGATGAGGTCCCGGCAGAAAAACTGCGCTGCGATACGGCCGTTACGGTGCCGGACGATTTCGTTATTCCGGAAAACAGCGAGGGCGTCATGATGACGGAAATCGCGGCCGGGGATTATGCCGTGGCGACGGCGCGCGTGGAAAACTACGACTTCGCCACGCCGTGGTATCAGTTCTTTAATTCCCTGCTGCAGGACAATAAGTACCAGATGGCGCTCAAACCCTGCTTCGAGCGCTATCTTAATGACGGCAATGCAGACGGCTACTGGGATATCGAAATGTATATCGCGGTAGAGCATAAAACGGCTTAGGCCTGCTAAATGAAGGGTTTTTCAGCCGGGAGCGATCCGCCCGGCTGAAAACACAGTACAATTGTGATTTGCCGTGTAGCTGGAGAGCGGGTGTGCGTCCCGACAAATCATTAACCCCTTTTGAAATTCGGTTGTACAAACATTACCGCGTGGTGCACGGATGTCGCATCGCGCTGGCGTTCGTATTGACGTTTGTGCTGGTCCGTTTGCTGGATGTTCCGGAAGGGACGTGGCCGCTGATCACCCTGGTAGTGGTAATGGGGCCCATCTCGTTTTGGGGGAACGTTGTTCCGCGCGCCTTCGAGCGAATTGGCGGGACGGTTTTAGGCTCGGCCCTTGGGCTTATTGCCCTTAAGCTGGAGCTTATCTCGTTTCCGGTGATGCTGGCATGGTGCGGTGCCGCCATGTTCCTGTGCGGCTGGCTGGCGTTGGGCAAAAGACCGTATCAGGCCTTGCTGATTGGGATTACTCTCGCGGTGGTTGTCGGTGCGCCCGCCGGGGATATGACCACGGCGCTGTGGCGAAGCGGGGATGTCATCCTGGGGTCACTGCTGGCCATGCTCTTCACCGGTATCTGGCCGCAGCGCGCTTTTCTGCACTGGCGTATTCAGATGGCGAACTACGTCACCGCCTTTAACCGCGTCTATCAGGCCGGTTTTTCTCCGAATCTGGTCGAACGTCCCCGGCTGGAAAAGCATCTGCAAACGATCCTCAACGATGTGGTCAAAATGCGCGGCCTGATCACGCCTGCCAGCAAAGAAACCCATATTCAGAAATCGATTTTCGAAGCCATCCAGACGGTAAGTCGCAATCTGGTCTGCATGCTTGAACTGCAGATCAACGCGCACTGGGCCTCGCGTCCCAGCCATCTGTTGATGCTTAACGCACAGACCCTCAAAGAGACCCAGCAGATGACGCAGCAAACGCTGTTGACCATTGCCCATGCGCTCTATGAAGGGAACCCGCAGCCGATACTGGCCAACAGCGAGCGGCTGAATGAGATCGTCGCGGAGCTGAAGCAGTTAATCAATGAACGCCAGAGCGATAACGTGGCGGAAACGCCTATTCATGGCTACGTCTGGCTGAGCATGGAGCTGGCGCGGCAGCTTGAGCTGTTATCGCACCTTATTTGCCGGGCGCTGCGCAAATAAAAGGCTTATGTGACGCCTGCTGCTTCGATTCAGCAGCAATTGGGGTTATGATAGCTTTAAACGATATACTCATTGTCATTCGCAGCCGCTGTCAGTAAGGTTATTGTTACAACGGTTGCCTTAACGAATCCGAATCTCACATTATCAGGGGTGTAAAAATGGAAACTACCAAGCCTTCGTTCCAGGATGTTCTGGAATTCGTCCGCCTGTTCCGCCGCAAAAACAAGCTGCAGCGTGAAATCCAGGACGTTGAGAAGAAGATCCGTGACAACCAGAAACGTGTTCTGCTGCTCGACAACCTGAGCGACTACATCAAGCCAGGTATGAGCGTTGAAGCTATTCAGGGCATCATCGCCAGCATGAAGAGCGACTATGAAGACCGCGTTGATGACTACATCATCAAAAATGCTGAGCTGTCCAAAGAGCGTCGTGACATCTCTAAAAAGCTGAAAGTGATGGGCGAAATCAAAAACGGCGAAGCAAAAAGCGAGTAATCGCAGCGAATAGTGAAAAAGGCTCTCTGGTGACAGAGAGCCTTTTTTTATGATTCAGAACGCGGCTGTAGCTGATAAATCCAGGCCTGAACCTGCTTGCCTGCAAGGGTGGTTACCATGACCTCAACCCGATCGTAGCCGTCTTCAAATTCGTCCAGCATTTGCCAGTGTGCGGCAAGGTTATCCGAGATAAACAGATAGCCTTCGACGCGGGGGCCGTCAGGGTGGAGCACAATTCCCGGGAAGTCCGCCGCGGCGCCCCAGCCGCGTTCGTAAAACGTGCCGGATACGGAACCGGCCAGCCATTCGCCGCCGATATTTTCAAGAATATGCGCATTAGAGTGGCCCGGGCGCAGCGTGCCGTAGACAAACAGAGCGTTCATTTTCCCTCATCCGCAAAGCAAAAAGCCTGCTTTAAAAGCAGGCTTTTTAAATTTGGCTCCTCTGACTGGACTCGAACCAGTGACATACGGATTAACAGTCCGCCGTTCTACCGACTGAACTACAGAGGAATCGTTGTGGAGGCTTATCTTAGCGGCGAAAAAAGTTTTGTCAAACCTGATCTTAGGGAAAATCGACTGATTGCTGATTCTGTCGTCAGTTTGTTGTAAATCCACACATCTTTTTCTGGAAAATACTTTGCAGGATTAGCATTTGTCCCCCATCATTTGAAATGGAGTTTCAACTTTTCTCGCTAAGGTCCATTTTGAACGTCACTGCCTCCTTACGCCAGGCGATAACTCGCACGCCATGGTATGCAAAACGTAAAAGCTATCGTGTCCTGTTCTGGCGTGAAATCACCCCTCTTGCCGTGCCTATCTTCCTGGAAAATACCTGCGTTCTGCTGATGGGGGTTTTGAGCACCTTCCTGGTAAGCTGGCTGGGAAAAGAGGCGATGGCTGGGGTTGGGCTAGCGGACAGCTTTAACATGGTGGTGATCTCGTTCTTTGCCGCCATAGACCTAGGGACGACGGTGGTGGTGGCCTTTAGCCTCGGCAAGCTTGATCCCAAACGTGCACGCGAGGCGGCCCGCCAGTCGCTGATGATCATGACCATTTTTTCGATCGTTCTGGCGGCGGTGATCCACTATTTCGGTAAAGAGATTATCGATTTTGTCGCCGGGGAGGCCACTAACGAGGTTAAAGACCTGGCGCTGACCTACCTGGAAATGACCGTCTTAAGCTATCCGGCGGCGGCTATTGCGCTGATTGGCAGCGGCGCGCTGCGCGGGGCGGGCAACACCAAAATTCCGCTGCTGATCAACGGCGGGATGAATATCCTGAATATTATTATCAGCAGCGTGCTGATCTATGGCGTGTTCTCGTGGGAGGGGCTGGGGTTCGTCGGTGCCGGACTGGGATTAACCATTTCACGCTATATCGGTGCGGCAGCCATCATCGGGGTACTGATGGCGGGGATTACCCCCTCGCTGCGTCTGACGCTAAAAAGCTATTTCCGCCCCTTTAATTTCGCCATTATCTGGGAAGTGATGGGGATCGGCATTCCCGCCAGCATTGAATCGGTGTTATTCAACGGCGGGAAGCTGCTCACGCAGATGTTTGTCGCCGGGATGGGCACCGACGTTATCGCCGGTAACTTTATAGCCTTCTCTATTGCCTCGCTGATTAACCTGCCGGGTAACGCGCTGGGTTCGGCATCGACCATTATTACGGGTAAGCGGCTCGGGAAAGGGCAGATAGGCCAGGCGGAGCGGCAGCTGCGGCACGTGTTCTGGCTGTCGACCATTGGGCTGACGCTGATCGCCTGGGGAACCGCGCCGTTTGCCGGGCTGATGGCCTCGTTCTATACCCACGAAGACGACGTTACAGAGGTTGTTAAGATCCTCATCTGGCTCAACGCGGCCTTTATGCCCATCTGGGCGGCCTCATGGGTATTGCCCGCCGGGCTGAAAGGAGCGCGCGATGCCCGCTTTGCGATGTGGGTATCGATGCTCGGCATGTGGGGATGTCGCGTTGTCGCGGGGTATACGCTCGGGGTGATGCTCGGATGGGGGGTGGTCGGCGTCTGGCTGGGGATGTTCCTCGACTGGGCCGTGCGGGGCGCGCTGTTCTACTGGCGGATGGTCAGCGGGCGCTGGCTGTGGAAATATCCGCAAAAAAATGCCTGACAATTGCGCGAAGTGGAGAATAATTCGGCAAACGATCGGAAATGTGCATTCTGCCTTTGACATCATGGGGGAGCATCGATAATATGCGCCCCGTTCACACGATTCCTCTGTAGTTCAGTCGGTAGAACGGCGGACTGTTAATCCGTATGTCACTGGTTCGAGTCCAGTCAGAGGAGCCAAATTTAAAAAGCCTGCTTTTAAAGCAGGCTTTTTGCTTTTCTGCGCAAGGTAAATGCAAAACGGCAACCTTGTTGCCGTTTTTAGTGTGTGCACCCTCTCCCGTGGGAGAGGGTTGGGGTGAGGGCACCAGACCGCACGAAATTACACACCAATCGGCGCTGTCGCTTCCACCAGCCACGGACGCGCATCGCTATTCACCAGAGGTGAAAGCACCTCGCGTACCTGCCGGTGATACGCATCCAGCCACTGCTTTTCCTGCTCGCTCAGCAGATGCAGCTCAACCTGACTTAAGTCGATTGGGATCAGCGTCAGCGAGGCAAATTTGCAGAAACCCGGACGGCTCTCCACAATCTCAACCTGGTTTTCAATACGAATACCGTGGCTGTCGCCCAGATAGTAGCCCGGCTCGATAGTCATGATATTGCCCGCCACCAGCGGCCACGGGTTAACCTTTTTGGCGATGCGATGCGGGTTCTCGTGGATCAGCAGCTGGTGCCCCACGCCGTGACCCGTACCGTGATCGTAATCCAGCCCCATCTCCCACAGCGGGCGACGCGCAAACGCATCCAGCTGATGCCCCTGAGTCCCGGAAGGGAACTGCAGGGTAATGAGCGACAGGAAGCCTCTCAGCACGGCAGTGTAGTGCAGGCGTTGCTGCGGATCGACTTTCCCCCACGCCAGCGTGCGCGTGGCATCGGTGGTGCCGTTAGCATACTGACCGCCGGAATCGTTCAGGTAAAAATGGTCATGACCGATGGGCTTATTGCTGGCCTCGCTCGAATGGTAGTGGCACATCGCCGCATTGCTCGAAGAGGCGGAGATGGTTGCAAAACTCTGCTCGATGAACCCGGGCTGCTGTTGACGGAACGCAAGCTGCTGCGCCTGCGCGTCCAGCTCGGTGAGCGGTTGTCCTGCCGCCTCGCGCCGCGGCACTTCACGGCTCAGCCAGGCGAGGAAGTTGACCCACGCGGCCCCGTCCTGGTGATGGCACTCGCGATAGCCTGCCAGCTCGGCCGGGTTTTTAGTCGCTTTCAGCAGGGTGATAGGATCGGTCCGCCAGACAATTTCTCCTCGTGGCTCAATGGCGAAGCGCAGGGCCACCGGCGCGGAATCGGCATCAATCATCACCCGTTTGCCTTCAGCAATCTGCTGGCAGCGTTCAATAAAGGTATCCTGCGGGGCAACGGTGAACGCACTGCGCACACCGTCAGGCAGGGCGCTGAGCTTATTGTCGTTAACAAACCACTCAACGCTACCATCACGGCTGAGCAGGGCGAAGGAAAGAGGAACCGGGCTAAAGGGGATATCTGATCCACGCACGTTTAGCAGCCAGGCGATGTTATCCGGCAGCGTCACGGCGAGGAAATCAGCATTGTGTTCTGCCAGCACGGCGGCGACGCGCTGACGTTTGTCCGCGCTGCGTTCACCGCTGTGTTCAACCGGCATCTCACGGATAAGCCCCGCCGGTGCGGCAGGGCGATCGGTCCACAAGGTGTCAAACGGCGAGGCCTTCAGCGGCACCAGCTCGCACGGCGTGGCTGACAGCTGCTCAAACTCAGAGTTGGTCATCAGCAGCGCGTCAAAACCGATGCGCGTTCCTGACTCAACGTTTTCTGCCAGCCATTCTGCCAGCGGCTCGTTGTGAAGGTGGTGTATCTCAACCTCATCCGTATTGACCTGAACGCGTGCCTGAACCTGATAGCGCCCGTCGACGAACAGCAGCGCTTTGTTTTTCAGCACCAGCGCCACGCCGGCCGAGCCGTCAAAGCCCGTCAGCCAGGCCAGCTTTTCGTCGTAAGGCGCGCAGTATTCGCTCTGCCAGGCATCCGCGCGCGGGACGATCATCCCGTCGAGTTGACTGGCCTCAAGCCAGTGGCGCAGGGCAGAGAGCGGTGATGTGGTGTGCATGGTTTTTCCTTGTTATTAGCGGAACGGCGGCTCGTTGAAGGTGCGCAGCTTGCGCGAATGCAGCTTGTCGCCCTCCGCGCGAAGTAAATCAATCGCACGAATACCAATCTGCAGATGCTCGGAGATTGCCCCTTCATAGAAACGGTTGGCCTGGCCCGGCAGCTTAATTTCGCCGTGCAGCGGCTTATCGGAGACGCACAGCAGCGTGCCGTAAGGGACGCGGAAGCGATACCCCTGCGCGGCAATGGTGGCGCTCTCCATATCAATAGCAACCGCGCGGCTCAGGTTGAACCGCAGCGCGGAGGCGGAGTAGCGCAGCTCCCAGTTGCGGTCATCCGTTGTGACGACCGTGCCGGTGCGCAGACGCTGTTTAACCTCTTCCCCCGGCATGCCGCTGACCTCTTTGGTAGCGTCATACAGCGCGCGCTGTACTTCGGCGATGCTCGGGATTGGGATATCCGGCGGCAGGACCGCATCAAGCACGTGGTCATCGCGCAGATAGGCGTGGGCCAGCACGTAGTCGCCAATCAGCTGGCTTTCGCGCAGGCCGCCGCAGTGGCCAATCATCAGCCACACGTCCGGGCGCAGTACCGCCAGATGGTCGCAGATGGTCTTGGCATTTGACGGGCCCACGCCGATGTTAATCAGGGTGATGCCCTGGCCGTCGGCGGTGATCAGGTGCCAGGCGGGCATCTGGTGCTTTTTCCACGCCAGGTCGGAGATCGCCTGCTCGGGCGCTTCGGTTTCAGCGGTGATCCAGATCCCGCCCGCGCAGGACAGCGCGATATACGGGCTCTCCGGGTCGAGGATCTGGCTGCAGCCCCAGCGGACAAACTCGTCGACGTAGCGGGTATAGTTGGTAAAGAGCACGAACGGCTGGAAATGTTCGACTGGCGTACCGGTGTAGTGGCGCAGGCGCGCCAGGGAGAAATCGACCCGGCGGGCATCAAAGTGCGACAGGGGAGAAAATTCTGCCGGGTGATAAATCCCGTCGGCCGTCTCATCGCCAATCTGTGAAAGCTCGGTGGTCGGGAAGTGGCGGGTCAGCCCCGCGCTCATGGAGCGGTCAAGGGTTAACGCCGAACCGTCAATCACGTAGGGATAGGGGATCTCATGCTGCGAGGGCTCAACGGCAATGTGCGCGCCGTAATCCTGGTACAGCAGCGTGAGTTGTTCTTCAAGATACGAGCGGAACAGCGCAGGACGTGTGACGGTGGTGCTGTAGCAGCCGGAGTGGGTAAAACGCGCGTAGGCGCGGGTTTTGGGATTACTGCTGGCGCTGCCGTCCCAGGTCACAGAGAGCGATGGATAAACAAAAAGGCCCTCGGTTCTGGCCTTTTGGTCGGGAAGTTTCCCTGTTTCGATATATTCGCTGATGGCGCCGCGCAGCGCGTTGACGGACTGTTCATACAGCGCGTCGAGTTTTTCCAGCGCCTGAGCCGGGGTCAGGCTGGAGCCCTTATTATTCATCTCTGTCTCCTTGTTCCACAGGTGTGCGACTCTACCCGATAGTATGTCACACGCCTGTGAAACAAAAGGGAGATCAGCCGTGGCTCGTCTCTTTCATCAGCAGCGCCGTTGCCGCCGACAGCAGGCAGCCGGCCAGAAGATAAATCGCCACGCTGTGCCAGTTGCCGCCGGAGAAGGTCACCAGCGCAGCGGCAATAAACGGCGTAAACCCGCCGCCAACCACGCTTGCGACCTGGTAGCCCACGCCCGCGCCGCTGTAGCGGTAGCTGGCGCCGAACAGCTCGGTAAACATCGGCTGCTGCACGCAGACCACCATATCGTGAGCGATGTTAGCGAGCATGATGGCAAAGAAAACAATCCAGAAAACAGACTGCGCCTCCAGCGCCATAAAGAACGGCCAGGCGCTGAGGGTTCCAATCAGCGCGCCGGTGATGTAAACGCGACGGCGACCAAACCGGTCAGCCAGCCAGGCGAAGCAGGGGATAGTCAGGCAGCTGATCCCGCCGACCAGCAGGCCAATATTCAGGAACAGTTCACGGGGCAGGCCGAGATTCTGCGTCGAGTAGTTCAGGGCAAAGGCGGTGACGATATACATCGTCAGCAGCTCGCACAGGCGCAGGGCGATAATTTTCAGAAAAGCGCCAGGGTGCCGGACAAGGGCTTCCATGACAGGAAGTCTTCTGTTAGCGGCCGGTTTTTCCTGCTGCTTTTCGAACTCTGCCGACTCCTCCATTCCGTTACGGATCCAAAGCGCGGCAATGACCAGCACGATGCTGAAGATGAACGGAATGCGCCAGCCCCAGCTCAGGAACTGCTCGTCGGTAGTAAGCTGGCTGATTAGCGATACCAGCCCGGTGGAAAGCAGAAGGCCTACGCCGTACCCGACCTGTACGCCGCTGCTGTAAAACGCTTTTCTGTGCTTCGGCGCGCTCTCAACGGACAGCAGCGCCGCGCCGCCCCATTCGCCGCCTACGGCGAAGCCCTGGATGGCGCGCAGGGTGACCAGCAGTACCGGTGCCCACCAGCCGATAGAGGAAAACGAGGGGAGAATACCGATAAGCGCGGTGGCGATCCCCATCATCCAGACGGTGAGCATCAGCATGCGCTTGCGGCCCAGGCGGTCGCCGAAGTGGCCGAAGATCACACCTCCCAGCGGGCGAAAGAGAAAGCCGACGCCGAAGGTGGCAAACGCGGCGAGCGTACCCATCGCAGGGCTGATTTGGGGAAAGAATTCACGGTTAAACACCAGCGCGGCGGTAATGCCATAAAGCAGAAAATCATACCAGTCGACGACGGCACCCGCGAAGCTGCCAAGTGCGGCGCGGCGGGCACGATTGAGCGAAGGTGTCTCCTCGTTGGGACGATCGGAGATGAGGGTGGAGTCCATAGTTGTCCTGTCCGTACTAATTTTTAATTATTGGTATAAGAAAAGGTCACTCACAAAGCAGCCGCCATATAAACGGAACCTATGAGACTACCGCGACAAAACGCCTGAGAAAACGTTTTTATCTTTCCGGAAGGCGCTGAATAAATAAATTTCATCTACACCTGCGCCGTATAATTATGTCTTCCCGGCTCCGTTAAGTGCTGAATGGTTTACAGTAATAGTGACTGCTGCGCGAGTTAAGCTGAGGGAAAAACGATGCAACGCACCTTTTCGGCATTCTGGATGGTCCTGTTTTTATTCGTTGCACCGCTTTACGCGGAGCCCAACGTCTATGGTGAACAGCGTATCAGCGGCTGGTGGAATGCGCTGACGGATGATATTTCGCAAACCTGGGAAGAGCCCCAACGTTACGACCTGTACCTGCCGTTTCTGAGCTGGCACGCTCGCTTTATGTACGACAAAGAAAAAACTGACAATTACAATGAAATGCCGTGGGGCGGCGGGCTGGGCGTTTCCCGCTATAACGAAGAGGGCAACTGGAGCGCGCTGTTCGCGATGATGTTCAAGGACTCGCACAACGAATGGCAGCCCGCGATGGGCTATGGCTGGGAGAAGGGCTGGTACCTGGATAATGCCAAAGATTTCCGCCTTGGGCTCGGCGCCGCGGCGGGCATCACGGCGCGAGATGATTTTGCAAACTATGTCCCGCTACCGTTCATCTTCCCGCTGTTTTCGGCCGGGTATAAGCGCGTTACCGTCCAGTTCACCTATATTCCCGGGACGTATAACAACGGCAACGTGCTCTTTGCCTGGCTGCGCTTAGGCTTTTAAAGGGTGATCACCTTTTTTGCCACGGCGTTAGACAATACCAGCATGGAGAAGAGAACAGAGGTAATGAAAGTGAGCACAATCAGCGCCAGCTTCATACCGAGAGAGGTCACCGGTATCAGCGCCGTCAGGAGATGAAACACCGAGTAGTGCACAATGTACACGCCGGTCATCGTTTTGCTGATGGCGGCCAGAATGGACTCCTTAAATTCAGCATTGCGGCGAAAGCGCACGCCGTTCACCGCAATCACCAGGGCAATAATCAGGATGTAGATCTGCGAGCCGGTGAGAATAAAGGCGTTTCTGTCCGCCTTGAACAGCGCGAAGAAGAAGTGGCGCTCGTAAAACCAGGTGAAGAGGTAGATAAACGGGATGGCGACAACCGCCGCCCTGACCACATTTTTGCGGCTAATCCACTCGGCAATTTTCGGGTCGCAGAAGAGTTGCCCCGTCAGATAGAACAGCAGCCACGTCCACAGCCGATACTGCGGTGAAAGAGAAAGGGCGTGCGCCTCAGGATAGAGCGCCGATAGCAGATCGTATCCGTAGGAAAAGAGCAGCAGGGCGGCAATCGTGCCGCAGAACAGCGCTCGCCGCTGGCTGAGCCACTCCACCGCCGGGTGGAAGGTGTAAATCACCACAAATGCGAACACGAACCAGGGCTGGATTAAATACCCGCGCTGATAGGGCTCCCACAGGTAGTAGATCGTTATCCAGAACAGAAAAACAATCACCAGACTTTTAATTTTACCCAGCTGCCAGCGGGTGCCGTGCCGTGATTGTCCGTCGAGATAGCCCGCAACCACAAAAAACAGCGGCGTGGCAATCGTCGAGATAAAGGTTAAAAACCCCAGGATCCAGTGGTAGTCATAATCATAATGATCCCAGGTGTTGTAGATGGTAAAGAAGGTCACCGCCGTCATACAGCCCAGCGTCTTGATAATGTTCAGCCCTGTCGCATTCATTGTGGTTTGGCTTCGTCCTTACGATGGAAACACGCATAGATAACGGGGAGTACCAGCAGCGTCAGGATTGTAGCAAACCCCAGTCCAAACATAATGACAACGGCCATGCTCTGGAAGAAAACATCCAGCAGTAGCGGAGCCAGGCCCAGTACGGTAGTGAACGCGGTGAGCAGGATGGGGCGCAGGCGCGAGGTGGCGGCGTAAACGATCGCCTCGTGCTGATCCTTTTGCGTTTTCTGCTGCTCAATCTCTTCCACCAGCACGATGCCGTTGCGGATGAGCATGCCGCTCAGGCTCAGCAGACCAATCAGCGCCATAAAGCCAAAGGGAATGCCGGTAAGTAAAAATCCCGGCGTCACGCCAATCAGCGCCAGCGGTACGGTCAGCCAGATGGCGACCGCATTTTTCACCGAGCTGAACATCAGCACCGTAATGACAAACATCACCAGATACCCGAGAGGTAGCGTAGTGAATAGCCCCTGCTGCGCTTCGCTGGAGTTTTCCGCGTCGCCCCCCCACTCGATGCTGTAGCCGTGTGGCAGGCTAAGGGCATCAATCTGCGGCTTCACACGGGCGAGAATGTCCCCGGAGGTTTGCTGGCTCAGCGGGTCCGGGTCCGTCTGCACCGTCAGCACCCGCGAGCGGTCGCGTCGAAGGATGAGCGGATCTTCCCACTCCAGCGAGAAGCGGCTGACGACGTTACTCAGCGGGATATACTGCTGCCGCGTCTGGCTCCACACCAGCACGTTGTTCAGGTGATTGGCGTCCAGCCGTTCGCTCTCAGGCGGGCGCACCACGACCGGGAGCAGGTCGCTGCCTTCCCGGTACAGCCCCGCCCGGCTGCCGGAGAAGTTCATCTCCAGCGCGTTATCAACGTCCTGCTTATCTACGCCAAGCTCGCGGCCCAGGGCGGCAACGTACTGTGGGCGGATCACCTTGCTGCGGTTTTGCCAGTCGTTCATGACGCTGCCCGTGGCCGGGTCGCGCGTGAGGATATCGTCCACCTGACTGGCTATCAGACGCAGCCTGTCAGGGTCGGGGCCTTTAATGCGCACCTCAATGGCGCTGTCGCGGGAGGGGCCAAACATCACGCGCTTGGTGCTGGCGTTGACCTGCGGATAGTTTCGCGCGATGTACTCGTCCACGTGGCGCGTCAGGGCGGAGATGTTGCGCTGGTCGTCCATGCGCACCATGATCTGCGCATAGTTGCTGTACTGGCGCTGTCCGCTGTAGGTCAGAATGAAGCGCATACTTCCCTGACCAATGGTTGAGACGGTGGTCTCCACGCCCGGCTGGCCATTGATCGTCTTTTCAATATCGCTGGTCATTTTCTCAGTCCACTTGATATCGGTACCGTAGGGTAGCCACAGGTCGACAAAGAAAATCGGCGTATTAGACGACGGGAAAAAGTTTTGCCGCACGGCGCCGAAGCCCCAGACAGAGGCTGCCAGCAGCGCAGCCATCACAATGAGCGTCGGTGCCTTATGGTGCAGCAGCGCGTTAAGCAGGCGCTGGTAGGCGCGGTAGAGTCGTTTATCGTAAGGATCTGACTCGTCGGTTTTATCGGGCGCGCTGTTGTTTTTAAACAACCACCACTTAATCAGCACCGGGGTGAGGGTGAGCGCCGAAAACCAGCTCAGCATCAGGGAAATCAGCAGCACCTGGAACAGGGATTTACAATATTCCCCGGTGGAATCCTGCGACAGGCCGATGGGGGCAAACGCCAGGATAGCAATCACCGTCGCCCCCAGCAGCGGCAGGGCGGAGCGGCGGATGATGTAGTTCACGGCGGTCAGCAGAGGCGAGCCCTGCTGTCGGGCAATCAACACCCCTTCGACAATCACGATGGCGTTATCCACCAGCATGCTGAGGGCGATAATCAGCGCCCCGAGCGAGATGCGCTGCAGCTCAATGCCACATAGATACATAATCAGCAGCGTGCCCAGCACGTTAAGGGCGAGAGAAACCGCGATGATGATCCCGCTGCGTACGCCCATAAAGACCAGCAGCACGCCGATGACAATCGCCAGCGCCATCAGGAAGTTAATAATAAAACCGTTAACAGAGTGGCCCACTTCGGCTGCCTGATCGTAAAACAGGTCTATCTGTATGCCGGCCGGTTTTTCCGCCGACATCTGGCTTAGCTTCGCCTCCAGCGCGTGGCCCACGTCGATAACGTTCACGCCGGGAATAAACGAGACGCCCATGGTGACGGCTTTTTTGCCGTTGGCATGGTAGATACTGGCCGGCGATTCGTTCAGCCCGCGCGACAGCGTGGCGATATCCCGCAGACGCGTCGCCGCCCCGGTGCCGGAAGGGGTGATGATGATATCCGCCAGTTCATCAAGATTTTCGAACTCACCGGTCGGGTGCAGGCGAATGGATTCGGTGCCGGAGGTGATTTCTCCGGCGCTGGAAACGACGTTAAGTCTGCTGAGCAGGGCGGAAAGCTGGTTCAGCGTAATGCCGCGCGCGGCCATTTTGGTCAGGGAGATATCGATGTTGACCTGTTGGCTAATCGCCCCGCCGATGGCGACCTTCGCGACGCCGGGTATCAGAATTAACTCCCGGCGCAGCTGCTCCGCATATCTCACCAGCTCAGGATTACTGAATTCATCTCCGGAAATGGCGAAGAAGAAGCCGAACACGTCGCCGAAATCGTCATTCACAAAGGGCGTGACGACGCCGGGCGGGAACTGACGCGAGGCATCGCCCACGCGGCGGCGCAGTTCATCCCAAATCTGCGGCAGCTCGTTCGAGTGATAGCGTGAAGCGATATTAACGGTGATTTGCGACAGACCGTTTGACGAGATGGAGCTCACGTTGTCCAGATAAGGCAGCTGCTGAAGGGCATTCTCCAGCGGAAGCGTCACCTCCTCTTCAACCTGCTGAGCGGATGCGCCGGGGTAGTGGGTGACCACCACTGCGGTTTTGATGGTAAAGGCTGGATCCTCCAGCCTGCCGATATTCAACAGGGCAAAAATACCCCCGATGCCCAGCAGCAGGATCGTTAGCCAGACGCGAACGGGGTTATT
Organism: Enterobacter cloacae complex sp. P16RS2; assembly: GCF_014982155.1. NCBI lineage: Bacteria > Pseudomonadati > Pseudomonadota > Gammaproteobacteria > Enterobacterales > Enterobacteriaceae > Enterobacter > Enterobacter cloacae complex sp. P16RS2. The sequence continues at coordinate 37,820 of NZ_JADCKW010000020.1, forward strand.
AATAAATTGACGAGAGATATCCATTACAGTCCCCGTTCACGCGTCCAGATACGCACCGGCTGGTTAACATGCAGCTCCCCAACGCCCGCGGCCACCACGCGCTCGCCCGCCTTAAGCCCACTGGTAATCACCACCCCTTCGGTGCTCACTTGCCCCACGCTGACCTTGCGGTCTTCGAGATGGAGCGCGTCACCTTCGCCCGTTACGACCCAGACGTGCGGCTCGTTGCGCGGGCTGTTGTTCGGGTTAAAGACTGCCTCAACCGGTACGACCAGCGCCTGAGCGTCCGCGCCCGCCGGCAGGTTGCTTAAATTGATGGTCACCGTACCGCTTACGCCACCGACGGCGGGAAAATCATCCGGGCGCGGCATGGTCAGTATCACCTGCCAGGTCAGGGTATTGCTGTCGCTGCTGCCCGAATGCTCTTTGTAGACGGCGGTAAATTCCCGATCCGGCATGGCGTTAATTTTCACCACGGGGCGATACTGCGCGTTGCGGATATCAAAGGTCTTAAACAGGTTTTCAGGAATGCTGAACACCACGTCCAGCAGATCGGTACGGGTTAACGTCGCGATGGGCTGACCGGCGGACACCACCTGATGGTTTCGGACATGTACGCTGGCTACCGTCCCACTAAAGGGGGCGACGAGCGTCATCTGATTCAACTCTTCTCGGGCAATCTGCAGCGCCGCATTCGCCGAATCGCGGTTCGCGCGCTGCACGTCCATTTCTGCTTTCGAAATCGCCTGGCGGCCCGCCAGCGTCTGGAAGCGATCGAATTGCCTCTGGGCCAGCGTCGCCGCCGTTTGTCTGTCGTTAACCCGCTGCTGGGCTTCACGGGCGTTCAGTCTGGCAAGCTGTTGTCCCTGTTTAACGGCTGCGCCCTGACGAACATCGAGCGCTTCAATTTGGCCTGCGCGCTTGAAGGAAAGGTCTGTGGCATCGCCCGATTCAATGCGGGCGGGGAAAACGCGCTGCTGGGCGTGACCGGGAGCCGTCACCTCCGCCACTTTTACCATCCTGGGCAGGGGGGATGCTTGCTTGGGTTTCGGGTCGCACGCCGTGAGCGTTAACAAAACGAACGGTAAAAGAGAGAGGTAGCGGTTCACTGTATTCCCCTAATAAATAACTGTTTTATTTATTCCATCACCTGGACAGGGGGTGACACTATTCTGCCAGAACAGTGACGACCATATAGGTAAATAGACCAATCGCCGTGCTGGCGATAATGGCAAGTGCAATAAACATACCCAGGCGGATCAGGCTTAAACCATACATACATTCCTCCATGAGCCGGAAGCGGTGGCTGACTATGAGCATAGTCGGCGAAAAGATAAATGTTAAATAACCATTATCAGTGGGCAAGCGCTAAACCTGATATTCCTGTGCTACGTTTAATATCATCCATCTCTTTTTACCGTAACTGGCATTAAGGGCAACCCCCTGCATTTAATGCGTTTTTTTGCTTCATTCACTCTCGTGTTGGTTATAAAAAGGATGCTCGATATGTATAAAAACATTCTCGTTCCGGTGGATGTCTACGAGACAAGCCTGGCGGATAAAGCGTTGCAGCATGCACAGTTTCTGGCGCAAAGCGCATCGGGTGACATTCATTTGCTGCACGTCATGCCCAAATTTTCAGCCGAACTGACGCGTGGTTTTATTTCAGATGCGCGCAAAATGGATGAATATATGATTAATAATTCGAAAGAAAAGCTGTCTGACCTGGTCAAAAAAGTAAATCTGCCAGAAGAGCGTGTTCATCTCCACGTCCGTAGCGGGAATGTTCGTGATGAGGTTATTAAGCTTGCGGATGAACTTGCCGTCGGCGCGATTATTGTCGGCTCGCGAAATCCAAATATTCAAACCCATTTGTTAGGATCTGAGGCGGCAAGTATTGTTCGTTACGCCCATGTTCCTGTTTTCGTTATTCGTTAATTACATGAAAGCAAGGTGATTTCTGAATAGAACCTGAGGAAGGAACGATGAAAACAGGAAAACCTGAACGTCCGTATTATCAACAAACCGTTGACGAAACCCTGTCGAATATCCACTCCACTCTGGAAGGACTTAGCGGCACTGAGGCATCAGCCCGACTTCAGCAGCATGGTGAGAATGCGTTGCCGCAAAAAAAGGGCAAACCCGCCTGGCTGCGCTTCCTGGCGCATTTTAACGACGTATTGATTTACGTTCTGCTGGTGGCCGCGTTGCTTAAGCTCTTTATGGGCCACTGGGTAGACATGTTTGTGATCCTTGGGGTTGCCATCATTAACGCGCTGATTGGCCATATCCAGGAGAGCAATGCTGAAAAATCGTTGCAGAGTATTCGCAATATGCTCTCCAGCGAAGCCGTGGTGGTACGACAGGGGAACCATGAAACGATCCCCACCACGGCGCTGGTGCCGGGAGATATCGTGGTGATCCGCGCCGGGGATCGTATTCCTGCTGATCTGCGCGTGATTGAAGCACATAACCTTCGCGTGGAGGAGGCCATCCTGACCGGCGAATCCACCGTTGTTGAGAAAAACAGCGATGCGTTAAGCGGGGAACTGCCCTTAGGTGACCGGTATAATCTGCTCTATTCAGGCACCACCGTCAGCTCCGGCGGCGGTAAAGGCGTGGTGGTGGCAACCGGGGGTGAGACCGAGCTGGGCCACATCAATCAGATGATGTCCGACATTGAAAAGCACCGCACGCCGCTGATGGTGCAGATGGACAAGCTCGGTAAGACCATCTTCATCACTATCCTGGTGATGATGGTGGCGCTGTTTGTCTTTAGCCTCCTGTTCCGGGATATGCCGGTTTCTGAACTGGTGTTGTCGCTTATCAGCCTCGCCGTTGCCGCCGTGCCGGAAGGCCTGCCGGCCATCATCTCCATTATCCTTTCGCTTGGCGTACAGGCCATGGCGCGTCGCAAGGCCATCATTCGCAAGCTGCCTACGGTTGAAACGCTGGGGGCGATGACGGTCATCTGCTCGGATAAAACCGGCACCCTGACGATGAATGAAATGACGGTCAAAGCGGTGATTACCGCTGACACGACCTATCGCGTGGAGGGCGACAGCTACGAACCGGTGGGGAATATTCACCCCGTAGATGACCCAACGCCCGTCAGCGTGACGCAGGGTTCCCTGCTGGAACGCTACCTGCGCACCATTGACCTTTGTAATGACAGCCAGCTGATCAAAGACGAGCAGGGGCTGTGGAAAATCACCGGGGGCCCAACCGAGGGCGCGCTGAAGGTGCTGGCGGCGAAAATCCCGCTCCCACCGCTCGATACCGAAATGCGCAGCAAAATCCCGTTTGATTCACAGTATAAATACATGTCCACGCTGTACCGGCTGGGCGATGAAGAGGTGATTTTAATCACCGGCGCGCCGGACGTCCTGTTCCGCCTCTGCCAGTACCAGCAGACGAATGACGGACTGCAGCCGTTCGATCAGCCTTACTGGGAAGGGAAGATTGAAGAGTATGCCCGGGAAGGTCTGCGCATGGTGGCCGCGGCCTGGAAACCTGCCCGCGAGGGGCAACGCGAGCTGGATCACCCGGACCTGCATGATGGCGTGATCCTGCTGGGTATTGCTGGAATGATGGATCCGCCGCGTCCGGAGGCCATTACCGCCATTGCCGACTGTCTGCAGGCCGGGATCCGCGTGAAAATGATCACCGGCGACCACCCGCAAACGGCCATGAGCATTGGGCAAATGTTGGGGATTGGTAACGCCGCAAGCGCTATCACCGGACGTGAGCTGGAAGCGATGGACGATCGTCAGCTGAGCGACGCCGCGCAGCAGTACGATATTTTCGCCCGAACCAGCCCGGAGGATAAATTCCGCCTTGTGCAGGCCCTGCAAAGTAAGCAGGAAGTCGTGGGCATGACCGGGGATGGCGTAAATGATGCCCCGGCGCTCAAGCGGGCGGATGTGGGTATCGCCATGGGGATTAAGGGGACGGAAGTGACCAAGGAGGCCGCCGACATGGTGTTAACGGACGACAACTTTGCCACCATTGCCAGCGCGGTGCACGAGGGACGCCGGGTTTACGACAACCTGAAAAAGACCATTCTGTTCGTTATCCCCAGCAACATCGCGCAGGCTCTGCTGATCATCATCGCGCTGCTGGCGGGGAACCTGATCCCGCTGACGCCGGTCCTGATCCTGTGGATGAACATGGCCACGTCAGCAACGCTGTCGTTTGGCCTGGCGTTTGAAGCGGGTGAGAAGGACATCATGAACCGGCCACCGCGCAAGGCTAATCTCCATGTGATGGACGGCTATGCCATCTGGCGCGTGGTGTTTGTCGGTCTGATGATTGCCATTAGCGCCTTCGTGCTGGAAGCCTGGCTACAGCCGCGCGGCTATTCGGCGGAATTTATCCGCACCGTGCTGCTGCAAACCCTGGTGACCGCGCAGTGGTTCTACATGCTTAACTGCCGCGTGAATGACGGCTTCTCGCTGAGCAAAGGCCTGCTGGCGAATAAAGGGATTTGGATCGTGAGCGGCGTACTGCTGGCGCTACAGCTTCTTATCATTTACGCACCGTTCATGCAGATGCTGTTTGGCACCGAAGCGCTGCCGTTCCGCTACTGGGTCATCACCTTCCTGATTGGTTTTGTGATGTTCCTTATTGTCGAGGCGGAGAAAGTGCTGACGCGCAGGTGGCGCAAAACCGAAGCGTAATAGCGTAAACTGAGAAAGCCTGCCTGAGTCCGGGCTTTCTCTTTTTTGAGCGCAGAAAACTATGATTCGACTTACCTGGTTCGTCCTTACGCTGTGTGCCGCTGTACCCGGTGCGTTTGCCGTAACCTATACGCTTCCGCCGGAAGGCAGTCGTCTGGTAGGTACCCCGATTACCATCACCGTTCCCGAAGGCAATACGCTGCCTCTGGAAGCCTTTGCCGCGCAGCACGGGCAGGGGCTGAGCAACCTGCTGGAAGCAAACCCGGGCGTGGATCCTTTTTTGCCCAAACCTGGCACCCGGCTGGTGATCCCTCAGCAGCTGATTTTGCCCGACACCGTCCGCGAGGGCATTATCGTGAATGCGGCAGAAATGCGCCTCTACTACTACCCGCCGGGCGGTAACACCGTTGAAGTGCTGCCCATCGGCATCGGTCAGGCCGGGCGCGAAACCCCGCGTAACTGGGTGACGGCCGTTGAGCGTAAGCAGGAGGGGCCAACCTGGTCTCCGACGCCGAACACGCGGCGTGCCTATGCGGCAGAAGGGAAAACGCTGCCGGCATTCGTGCCCGCCGGGCCGGATAACCCGATGGGGCTGTATGCGATTTATATCGGCAGGCTGTATGCTATTCACGGTACAAACTCGAATTTCGGCATTGGGCTGCGGGTAAGCCAGGGCTGTATCCGTCTGCGTAATAACGACATCAAGTATCTTTTCGATAATGTTCCCGTAGGCACCCGCGTGCAGCTTATCGATCGGCCCGTAAAGATGACCACGGAGCCGGACGGCAGCCGATGGGTGGAAGTTCACGAGCCATTATCACGTAATCGTGCGGAGTTTGAATCAACCCGGAAGGTGCCGCTGCCCATCTCCGCCGCGCAGCGGACGCAGCTGATAAACGAGGGGGCGGGCGCTGAGCTGGAACGGCGGTCGGGGATGCCGGTTAAGATTGGCATGTGAAGGGATAGTGCGGGCTGGTGCCCTCACCCCAGCCCTCTCCCACGGGAGAGGGTGCAAACACTAAAAACGGCAACCCGGTTGCCGTTTTGCATTTACCTTGCGCAGAAAAGCAAAAAGCCTGCTTTAAAAGCAGGCTTTTCAAATTTGGCTCCTCTGACTGGACTCGAACCAGTGACATACGGATTAACAGTCCGCCGTTCTACCGACTGAACTACAGAGGAATCGTGTGAACGGGGCGCATATTATCGACCTGCGTTCGCCTTGTCAAAGGCTGGATCAACGCCTTTTGATCGTTTGCTGACAAAATCGGCAAAGTGATGTTTTTGACAGCGGAATGCACCGTCATGGTGCGGGTATACCCCTAATGGGGCAGATCTTAAACTGCTGTTTCGGTAATAAAACCCCCCTCTGTAATTAGGTTTCCTTATTTTCAGGCGCTTAGCGAACAATTTAGACCGCCCGGTAAAAGTGGCATTCATATTGCAAAACCTGTTCAACAACGACAGCCGGTTCCGGCACAGCATTTCGAACAGGGGGCAAAATGAACTTAAGACGACTGAAATACTTCGTAAAAATCGTCGATATCGGCAGCCTGACTCAAGCGGCAGAAGTGCTGCATATCGCGCAGCCTGCGCTGAGCCAGCAGGTGGCTACTCTGGAAGGCGAGATGGATCAGCAGCTGTTGATCCGCACCAAACGCGGCGTCACGCCAACGGAAGCAGGCAAGATCCTGTATACCCATGCGCGCACCATCCTTCGCCAGTGTGAACAGGCGCAGCTGGCGGTGAATAACGTGGGCCAGACCCTGAGCGGGCACGTGTCTATCGGCCTGGCGCCGGGAACGGCCGCGTCCTCTATTACCATGCCGCTGCTGCAGGCCGTTCGCGCCGAGCTGCCTGAAGTGCTGGTCTACCTGCACGAAAACAGCGGTTCCGTGCTGAATGACAAACTGCTCAACGGCCAGCTGGATATGGCGGTCCTTTACGATCGCTCCCCGGTCGCCGGCATCACCAGCCAGCCGCTGCTCAAAGAAGATCTCTACCTCGTGGGGACCCGCGACTGTCCGGGCCAGAGCGTAGACCTCACCGCTGTGGCAGAGATGAACCTCTATCTGCCGCGCGACTACAGCGCCGTGCGCGTGCGCGTGGACGAAGCGTTCTCCCTGCGCCGCCTGACGGCAAAAATTATCGGTGAAATTGACTCAATCTCCACGCTCACCGCGGCCATTGCCAGCGGAATGGGCGTGACGGTTCTGCCGGAATCCGCAGCCCGCTCGCTGTGCAGCGCGGCGAACGGCTGGATGGCGCGCATCACCACGCCTTCGATGAGCCTGCCGCTGTCGCTGAACATGTCTGCACGCGGTTCGCTGTCGCCGCAGGCGCAGGCGGTAAAAGAGATTTTGATGTCGCTGGTCAGCAAGCCGTCGCTTGAGAACCGTGAACTCCAGCTTGTGAGCTGATATTCCATAAAAGCATAAGATGCTGGTTTTTATTATTTGTTCTGCAGCGCGGCTGACTCTAACAATAGAGCTATGTCAGATGCGCCGGAGTGAATCGTGAATTTCCAGCAACTTAAAATTATCCGTGAGGCGGCCAGGCGGGACTATAACCTGACCGAGGTCGCCAATATGCTTTATACCTCTCAGTCCGGCGTCAGCCGCCATATCCGCGAGCTGGAAGAGGAGCTGGGTATAGAGATCTTTATCCGTCGCGGCAAGCGGCTGCTCGGCATGACGGAGCCTGGTAAGGCTTTGCTCACCATCGCAGAGCGGATCCTCAACGAGGCCAGCAACGTGCGTCGTCTGGCGGATCTCTTTACCAATGACGCCTCGGGCGTACTCACCATCGCCACCACCCACACCCAGGCGCGCTACAGCCTGCCGCCGGTGATTAAAGCGTTCCGCGAACTTTTCCCCGACGTCCGTCTGGAGCTCATTCAGGGCACGCCGCAGGAAATTGAAGTGCTGCTGCAAAACGGTGGGGCGGATATTGGCATTGCCAGCGAGCGCCTGAGCAACGACCCGCTGCTGGTGGCGTTCCCCTGGTTCCGCTGGTACCACAGCTTATTACTCCCGGTCGATCATCCGCTGAACCAGGTTTCTCCTCTGACGCTGGAAGACGTCGCGAAATGGCCGCTGATTACCTACCGCCAGGGGATAACCGGACGTTCGCGCATAGACGAGGCCTTCAACCGCAAAGGGTTAACGCCGGACGTGGTGCTGAGCGCGCAGGATTCTGACGTGATCAAAACCTACGTCGAGCTGGGTCTCGGCATTGGTCTGGTGGCGGAACAGTCCGGCGGAGAACGCGAGGACGGGAGCCTGCTGCGTCTTGATACGCGTCACCTGTTTGACGCCAACACCGTATGGCTTGGCCTGAAGCGCGGGCAGCTGCAGCGCAACTATGTGTGGCGCTTTATCGAACTCTGCAACGCCGGGCTGTCGGTGGATGAGATTAAACGCCAGGTGATGGAACCGGAAGAAGTGGCGATTGATTATCAGATTTAGGCGCTGGTTTGCCCGGTAGCGCTGCGCTGACCGGGCTCATCGCTTAGTTGAACGGATATTTTTTAAAGACCGCCTGTGATTCAAATGATTCGGCAACCGCCTGAATCTCTCTAAAATCCGCTGCGTTAACGACGTGCGGAATCATCGACTGAATAAACGTCCAGACAACGGTGCTCGTGACGGCAACCTGATCGGGATCGGCGGAGGCCGGACGCGTCTTCAGCAAGGCATTCCATTCCCTGCAGGCCGCCAGCAGCTGGGTTGTAATGCGTTCGACCCATAAAGCGTGCTGCTTTTCCACCGGGCGCTGGTGGTGTTCATACACATTTTGCACGGCTTTCTCCGCGGCGGCGAGGATAAAGCCCAGCGTCTGAAGATCGTTTGCCAGCGCATCCGGCGCGACGGGCAGGAGTCTCCGCTCGGGTGCGGCCTGAGCCTCGAAATAATTCAGTATCAGCGACGAATCCATCAAACGTATCCCGTTATCCAGAATCAGCGTGGGCGCTTTTACCGCGGGGTTGATTCGGGAGAACGCTTCGAAAGTGCTAAAGACCGACAGCGGTTGGCTTTCAAACTCAACGCCATAAAGCTCAAGGGAGATCGCCACGCGCCGTACATAAGGTGAATCCATCATGCCAACAAGCTTAATCATCGTTGCCGTTTTCCTGTCTCTGTGAAATAACGCGTCATTGAAGAGGATGAACAGACAGTACAATATAAACTTCCTGGCGAATATCTTCAGTATCTTACCGTAAAGGTTAGTATTACTGACATGTGGGCAAGTTGCCGTTATACATCCAGCGCGGATAAGGGAGAGCTTTCATGTCGGATTTTCCACCCATTGCCAGTTTGCGAAGCTTTGAAGCCGTCGCCCGTCTTGGCAGCGTGACGCTGGCGGCGAAAGAACTCCACGTTACCCATTCCGCAATCAGCCAGCAGATCAAACTGCTGGAGGAGATGGTGGGCGTAAAGCTCTTTATCCGTCAGGGACGCGGGGTGCAGATCAACGAAGAAGGGCGGCTCTATGCCTTACAGGTACGCGAGGCGTTGAACCATATTGCGGATGCCACCCGGCTTGTACAGGTGAAGCCGAGAAAGCAGGAGCTGACGCTGGCGATGGTGCCGTCTTTTGGATGCCACTGGCTGTTGCCGCGTCTGGAACGCTTTCGGGCGAAATATCCGCTTATCACCCTTCGGATCCAGGCCAGCCTGACGGTCACCAGCCTGCAGCAGGAGGGGATAGACATCTCGATACGGATGGGGAAAGGAAACTGGGAAGGGAGTGAAAGCCAGTACCTTTTTTCCGATGAACTCATTGTGGTGGCCGCGCCTGGCTATAACGACGGTGTGTTGCCCGCTACGCCGGCTGAGGTTGCAAAAAGTCATATTATTTTTTCCATGGAGTCGTGGAAAACGTGGTGCGTGAATGCGGGGCTGGAGAAAGAGATCGTGCCTGGCGGTTTATGCATTAACGACTCCAATATCATTATCGAAGCTGTTCGGCTCGGGAAAGGGATCGCGCTGGAGCGCCGCTCTCTGGTTCAGGATGCCATCACCCGGGGGGAATTGGTCCAGCTAACCTCCATTACCGCGCCGTATCCCTGGCCTTACTGGCTGGTGACAGCGCGGTCAACGGAGACGAAGCCGGAGGTGGCTCTTTTTGTCGCGTGGCTGGATGAGGAAGTGGCGGCCTGGCGGCAGTTGGTGGGTGCCGCGGAAAGCAACGGCCAATAGAAAAGCAGGCTTTTCAAATTTGGCTCCTTTGACTGGATAGCCTTACCCAAAGTTGGCTAAGTTGTAAGCCAACTTTGAATTCCCTTTCTGTCAAAACGCCACGATGACCACCAGTCAACTCTAATGTGCGGATCAGCGGGCTGAGATGCAGTTATTTATTGGCGGAAGTGGGGGCATGCTGCTGCATCAATTCAACGATCCAATCAATAAAAACGCGCAGTTTGGCGTTAACGTGGCGGTTCGGCGGAAAGGCCAGATACAGGGGCATTGGAGCAATACGCCAGTCTTCAAATAGCGGAATCAAGGAACCACATGCCTGATGCGCTGCCGCCATATAGACGGGTAGCGCAACCACGCCTAATCCCGCGAGCCCGGCTTCGAGGTAGGCGTTGCCATCATCCACGGCAAGCACATAGCTTCCCGTGATTTCAATACGTTCACTCTCACCGTGCAGTACCAGAGGATCAATCTTACCGGTGCGTGAGGACAAGAATCCCACTATGCGATGGTCCGTGTTTTCCAGCTCTCGCGGGTGCGCAGGGGCGCCGAGGCGTTCCACGTAGCTCGGTGCGACGTAAACACCGATTTGCAAATCGCCAACATGGCGAGCGATCAGGGACTGGTCGTTGATTTCGCCGCCCCGCACGACGCAATCCACGTTGTCGCCGATCAGATCCACCATCCGGTCACTCACGCCCATGTCGAACTGGATATCAGGGTAGCGCGCGTGAAAAGCCGGTAGCGCGGGCACCAGCACCAGGCGGGCGAGAGGCGTGGGCACGTCTATCCGTAGCCGTCCTCTGGGCGTAATTGCCGCACTGGACAGGCTGTTTTCAGCATCTTCCATGTCCGCCAGCAGGCGGATGATGCGCTCGTAGTAGACCGCGCCATCAGGAGTCACACCGAGCCTGCGGGTGGTGCGATGGAGCAGCTTTACGCGCAGGCGCGCTTCCAGCTGTTGAATCAGCTGCGTCACCGTGGTTTTGCTCATATGAAGCGTTTGGGCAGCCCTGGTGAAACTGCCTGCCTCTACCACGCGAGCAAAGGCGCGCATCGCATCGAACCGATCCATCCCTTGTCCTCTCTTTTTACCGATTGTTTGGATATTACAAACAATGATGGACAAAGTCGCTTGTTTATCCGCCCGATCTGGGGCCTGTAAAGTGTCTTTATGTTCAGCGGACAGATTTCGCCCCATTACAAAGGTACTAACATGACAATACGCGAAGCAGTTTTTCCCTTCGGACGGCAGGCGCTCTATGAGCGCAATCGGTATTCACCCGCCATCAAATCTAACGGCTTCCTGTTTGTTTCGGGGCAGGTTGGTAGCCGGGAGGATGGTTCGCCTGAAGAGGATCTCAACGCACAGATCCGGCTGGCATTCGATAACCTTAACGCTGTTCTTACGGCTGCGGGCTGCACGTTCGATGACGTAGTTGACGTTACCCTCTTTGTCGTCGATCCCGAGTCAAACCTCGACGCTATCTGGAGTATCCTGCCAGAATATTGGGGGGAAGCGCCTTATCCGACGTTGACCGGGATCGGCGTGACGTGGCTGTACGGATTCCAGTTTGAGATTAAGGTGATTGCCAGGCTGCCCTAAGCGACAGGAGCTTTTTGCCATACGGAAAATTATCCGAACGCAGAAAAGCAAAAAGCCTGCTTTAAAAGCAGGCTTTTCAAATTTGGCTCCTCTGACTGGACTCGAACTTCATCTACATCTCCTGTTATTACTGCCTTTGTTAAATATAGCTATATATTTACCAACATATTTACCATCATTATTGTTTTCTTGTGGTAAAAATGTCAATTAAAAACAATTTGTTGTTGTCATAATCATCTGACTATACGTATCTAAATTTTCTTTCATTATCAACATGATGTTGTCGTTATTTTTGTTAAAATAAATGATGAAAAACAATTGGTTATTTTTTATTAAATAAATCATGTTTAGTCAAGGTGAAAGCACTGACCTCCAAGGTCACTTACTGTGCTCACACCATTTTGAAAACCCGCTCCTCTTTTCCACTTTCTCTATCATGTTGAATGGGCTAACGTTTAGGAAACACAAAAGCAATCGGTAGAACAATGACTACACAAAAGGAAATGGAAGAAATCAGGGCAGCGTTATCTTGGTTTGATGTACGCCGATATGATGGCCTGAAAGACCTCACCTTAGAACAAATCTATGCAGAGCTTGAAAGACGGATGTTGGCTTACAAAACAAGACAACAATGGGAAACAGCAGGCAAAGATAATCAAATGCAAGCGATATACCATGATGCCACAATCCGATGTGGTGATGTGATACTTAAATCAGACTGGATTTCAGACAATCACAGACTGTCGCATAGCTATGCTGTAAGACCAATGACCAGAGTTCAATTGTTCAACTATGGGCGGGCTATGTATCGGCTGGAGACTTCAGAGCAAACAGACCCTGTTGCAGTGAGTTCCGACTACATCTCTGAGTATCTGAAACAAGGAGGCATGAACCCTGCTAACAAGATGCTGATTGAAATTGACTTGGAAGAAGCCAGCAGTGACGATCTCGCAGAACATCTGAAAGTACTGATTGCTCTATGGCAAAAGCACCTGAAAACGCCTAAACCCCCGAAACGAAAATTTAGGTTTGGTCATAAGACCTTTGAAAGAATACTTGATTACAAAGTCATCCCTTTGATGGATTTGATCTCATGGGAACAGCTCTACAACGAAGGTAAGAACATACCTTTCACCATTTTAGCTGACATCCTGCATGGGAATAATGGGGTCAGAAGTAGTGAGAACATCAAAGATACTGATTATGATTACGCGAAAAGTTATCTTGATAACGATGAGTACTTCAAGGTTTTAAATGATTTTTACATTAAAAATAATATGTTGAAGGATTGGGGTATCGTTGATGTGATAACACTTAACGATAAATCCTCGGATAAAAACAAAAAGTAAACACAAGGGATGTTCACAATCTGCGAACGTCCCTATAAAGAGTATCCCCTCCAAAATTTCCGCGAAACTCACGGTTGGTGAACATCCCTAGTTTAGAACCAGCCAAAATCCTAGAATTATCTCCATCGAAC